>JBBQCF010000063.1:0-2176 GCA_038318455.1 Candidatus Moraniibacteriota bacterium | reverse complement strand
ATTCAAAGTTGCTTGTCAGGAATTTAAAATTCAAGAAACTGTTGTGCACACGCCCTACTATATTAATTTTGCTTCAACCAATTCTCGCATTAAATATGGTTCGATTAGTGTGATTCGCGATGAACTCGAAAGAGCAAGTCTAATAGGCGCAAGATATGTTATGACTCACCTTGGTAGCGCCGGAGAGCTTCCCGAAGACGAAGCTGACACGCAAACCATTGAAGCATTGAAAAAATCTCTCGAAGGATATGACGGCTCATGTGAACTTCTAATTGAAAACGCTGCTGGCTCTGGAAAAATAATGGGCTCAACTTTCTCGCAGATTTCAAAAATCCTAAAAGCAGTTAACCATCCTAAATTGACTGGCATTTGCATTGACACTCAACATTCATTTGCTTCAGGCTACGATTGGCGAGATTTCAAAAACACTCTTTCCAAAATAGACAGTGAGCTTGGACTCGAGAACATCAAACTCATTCACACCAACGATTCAAAAACAGAGCTTGCCTCTCGCAAGGATCGTCATGAGCATATTGGTAAAGGATTAATCGGAGAAGACTCTTTCAAAAATATTCTCGACTTTGCCAACAAAAATAATATCACCATGATTCTTGAAACAGAATATGACTTCGTTAAAGACGATATTCAGCTTTTAAAAAAATTCCGAGGATAGTCAATGTAAAATAAAAAGGCGGCAGTCATGTTGACTTGTCGCCTTTTGAGTTTTTTATTCACCTCTTTCTTGAGAGACGTTGAACAATTTTATTATGTCTATAAATATCTTCCTCAATAATAATATTGCAGATAATGTCCCCATCGCCAATACGAGGTACCATGTTTTCATATTTTTTTTTCAATTTATTGAAAAAATCAACAATATAGTGAGGGATTATAACATTGAGATGTTTGCATATTGTTTTATTTGAAAAACAAGAACCATGCTGTACGAAAATACAATGATTTACATATTCCACATCAAATGAAAGCGACCAATGACGTCCATCAACACAAAATATCCAATTTTCTCGCTCTCCCACTGTACTATAGCCTATTAATCTTACTCTCTTTGCTCCCAGCAGAATAACCTGCCCGTTATTGTGCCTTATAAAGATATTTTTTTTGTGCATCACTCACTCCTTTTATTGTATAAATTTTTAAAGAATCTTATCACACCATTATCATAACAATGCAGTATATCATGAATATCACTTGACGTCAATGATTTATGATGATATAATTGTGATACATTAATGCTTTATTATAGCTAATTATATATATCTTTATCATATATGTTTGATGAAATTGAAAATAGACAACTTTCAAAGGACCTTGAACAACTTGGACTTAAGGAGAAAGAAGCGCTTGTATACATTGCTCTTTTGCGACTCGGAGAAGTTGGCAGCTCAAAAATCATTAAGGAAGCTTCCCTGCACGGACAATATGTTTATCAAGCATTAGAAAGCTTGGAAGAAAAGGGTCTTGCTGGACACATAATAAAACATGGTCGCAAAAAGTTTTCAGCCAAAAATCCAAAAGTTTTGACGAGTCTTGTTGAAAGGCAAAAAATATTAACGCATGCAACAATCGAAAAACTTGCGCATATTTCGACACTCCCCATTCATCAACAATTTGAAACTTATAAAGGAGAAGAATCATATATCACCTACGAGTTTGAATTACTCAAAAATGCACCCGAAGGTTGCGAGCTCTTGGTTGTTGGTGGCACTGGAGATGATTTTGCAAAAACAATGGGGAATAATTTATACGCCTATGAGAAATTACGTTTAGAGAGAAAAATTTCTGTGAGATATATTGGCAGTGAAGGACAAAAGAAAGAATTGATGCAAGGAAAAAATCATCGCCAGCTTTTTGATTTCAGAATTTTGCCAGGACTTTTTACGGGCATGGTCAACACAAACATTTGGCCTGAAAATATTGGGTTTAATATCTTTGGAAATCCCGCTACTGCTTTTTCAATATCAAATGCGGTTATTGCTGGAAGCTATAAACAATTTTTTGAAACACTTTGGAAAATTGGTACTAAGTAAAAAATATTTTATAGAAAACACTTATGAAAATTGCAATCATTTCAGACACACATGACAACATGCCAAACCTCACCAAGGTTTTGAACTATTGTCGCGAACATAAAGTTGAAAAATTGATTCACTGTGGA
>JBBQCF010000062.1:0-2503 GCA_038318455.1 Candidatus Moraniibacteriota bacterium | reverse complement strand
GACATTCAGGGAGACACCTTGGCGCACATCACACCCCAACATTGTAATGACAATTGTCGGGCCTTTGCGATTGACCTCAAACTTTTTGAATATTGCGAGCAAAGCTGTGGAATTTCACCAATTAAAAATGTTTCCAATTGTGATGGAAAGAAGAATCTTGAAAAAGATTATTGCAACAAAGATTTAGCGATTAACAAAAAAGATTCTGCTCTTTGTGAAAAAATAACCGATGGCAACATCAAACAAGCTTGCAAAAACCGCATTTCACAAGACATCATAGAATCATTATAGTGCAAAAGAAAAATTTTCAAAATGAAAAGGGATTCGACAATTGTCGAATCCCTTTTTTGCGAATCTCATCTTTCAAATATATACACCATTCAAAAGACCACCCAATTTTTGATTTCTCACATCTCATCCAAGTAACTTTTTTTTGATGAATTCCTTAAACCCAATGACTCTGCGTGCTTGATCTGCCTCAATTAAAAATGGCTCCACATCCTTTGCCAAAAAAGTAAAATCCAATTCTTCACAACGTGTCAAAAGTTTTTCAATAAATTCATCTTTTGTCACAGAAAGCACCTTTTCTACATATGAAAAATCTGGCTGCGTTTTTCCATACAGATAGCTTGTGTCATAAAAATCACGTCCTTTTTCTCTTTTGCGACCCAGAATCGTCATTAATTTTTGAGAAAGTACAATATTAACAGGATTTACAAGTATATCTCTATAGACATCAAATTTATTCAATGTATATATCTGTGGCTGAAAAATTTTTTCTTTTTCCACGGTATCAATTCGCACAAGAATTTTTTCATCCACTGCTACGCTAAGATTGGCTGCCTGTAAAATATGGGGAAACTTAATATAGCAATGATACGCGCCTTTCTCAATCAAGCGAGCTTCCATGATAAAACCTTTCAATTTCATATCCTCAATAACATCATTCATTAATTCCTGAAATTCCTCGAAAGATAATCCGAAATTATCAAAATCTAAATCTTCCGAAAAACGATTTCCACCATGGACAATTCTTATAGCAGTGCCGCCAATAAAACTTAATTGCGCACTTTTCTTTTGCTTATAAATAGAATCGAGTATTTCGTACTGCAAATATTCCACTAAAATGCTCTTTGAAGGAGCATTTTTGACGTCTACATAATATTTTTTTAGTTGAGGAAATGTTAACATAATTCAAGAAGAAGATTTATTTTTCTTGTTAGCTTTTCGATATTGAATTCCTTGAGGTATATATCTATTTTTTTTCTATCAATAATAAGCTTAAGTTGCTCACAATTGATCCTTAGCTCATCTATATCTTTTTGATTATTAAGTTTTCCCAAATTGAAATAGAAATAATCAAGCAAAGCCTTTTCCGGCTCCGCAATCAAATATTTTCCGAATGGCATTTCTATTGGAATATATCCAAAAAAAAGCCTTGGGTGGATATGGCGATATGTGAAATTTCCGAAATCATTTGAAAACTTTCTGGTTGTTTTTGTTGTAATTCCTGTTTGAATATACACCATTTCAGGAATCAGGCCATAATGACTCATCATGGATTCCATGGAGAGATAGCTTGGTTGATGAATCAAGAAAGAAACTTCTCGTGCTGTTATTTTTTCTCTCTCATCAACAAAAAAATACATCCCTTTCTTCAAACGACTAATATAGCCCTTTTTCTGCCATAAAGAAAATTGATAATTGTAAACATTTAGCTTCTGAAGCAAAATATCTAATCTGGAAAAATATGGCTTATTTAAAGCTTTTTTAAATTCTTGATATTTCATAAAATTATTAAATTTAATAATCTACTGAAATTATAGGTTATATTCACGAATTCGTCAAATCCTTTCGCGCTAATTTCAATAAAGGTGCTTTTTCCACTACAATAAGACCCCTTTACCATTCAATTTTATCATTATAAAGTCAAGAATGCAATCATTTAAAACTCAAAATGAAAAGGGATTCGACAATTGTCGAATCCCTTTTTTGCGAATCTCATTTTATCCTCTGACACAGGCCAAGATTTCATGCAAAATCTTGGGATCAGGATTTTTTCTTAGGAAATAAAGTAGCCTCACATTTCCAGACACTCTGAAATTCCTGTCAGAAAGAAAGCTCGCCAATTCCGCAAATTGCGATGGAAATTCCATTGTGATTTTGAAAATCACAAGAAAGTCTCGCATTTCATCCTCGCTCATTCTATTCTCAATAATCTTTTTTGCAAGATCATCATTGAGCGATGAAACAAAGCTCTTGGCCGCCTCATGTCGCGGATTGTCCCTTTTTCTTTCATCCACACACGGATTTGTGGTGGTTGGAACATTCATGTAGAACTTGTCCCCTGGCTTCACTGACAGCGTTTGAAACTCTTCCTTCTTTGTGCTTTCTTCCATTGGAAATGGCATTTTTTCCTCCTTTTACTTCGTTGGATATGCTACAAAATAGTAGCTAATTTCTCTTAAGAACTGACCTATAATTGTACACCAAAAAAACCAAA
>JBBQCF010000061.1:0-2672 GCA_038318455.1 Candidatus Moraniibacteriota bacterium | reverse complement strand
CGCGACATTTTAAGTGTCGAATGTATACCAATTTCATCATCCGGGCAAATCTTCTACAAAATGAGGTCACAACTGGAATTGAACCAGTATACGCGGTTTTGCAAACCGCTGCGTAAACCACTCCGCCATGTGACCATAAATTAACAATCTAATCGACCTCACTGTATTGTAATACACTTTTGACTATTTTATCAACCCTTTGAGGCCTTATTTCAAAATAATGCCTATAAACAGCCTTTTTTCTTTCTAAATATAATGGTTTTTTGACTTTTTCATACATGAGCTTAAAAATTTTCACGCTATCTGCCGTTGTATATGAAAGCATATAGGATCTATGCCCATTATAAACTTTCAATAACTTTGTATCTGCCAACTTGTTTATATTTTCTGCTAACTCAACCAAAAAATTCTTACTTCCACTTGTAAATACTGTACATAATTTATTTATAATTTTTAACTGTTTTTTTCCATTCTTCATGCATATCCTGACGCATCCATCACCATCAAAATATCCCCGTATAAAGTGACTTAGATATTTTTTCGGAATAATTGGGAACTTCATCATTAATGATTTATTTGGGCATAGTCCAAATTTTTCCAAATCACAATATAAAATATGACTACCTATTCTTAATGAATATAATTTATACTTACTGTCTCTTATTCTTTCAACTATCCTATGTGAGGAATTCATCCATTTTTTTATTTTTTCAATGTTATTCTTTTCAGCACTAGAAAATTTTATATATTTTGCACGTATTTGTTTAACATTTTCCATGTTTCCATCCGCATAAAAATATCCCAAAACATAAGCCATTTCTGGTGTCCATTTTTTAAAAAAATCTTCATTAACTTGATGTTTTATTCCCATATTGGGTGGTTACATTGTATACTGCAATTATACAACATAGCTTATCAATATTCAACTATCTAAGTTTTTAACTAAAAACAAAAACACCCAGCCTAGACTGGGTGTTTTGCCGTAGAAATTTGTTTTTACTCCACAACTTGAGCAACAAGATTACGTCTACCGAAAGCAAAAGCTTCTGCCTTTGTCTCCACATAGATATCAATATGATTTCCTTTGATTGCGCCACCACGATCCTCACAAGCATATGTTCCATATCCTTCGATGTTTATTTTTGCACCAAAAGGAAACGCTGGAGGACAAGCAATGGTTCTTTTTTCCCTAACTTTGATTCCAGAAGAAGTTATTCCGAGATTATTATCACACTCATCAGCTGAAGCAGTATAAGCAGAGGCATTGATGGTGAATTTTTCTTTCGAAAGATTATTCCATTTTTCAACCTGTTTTACTCTCCATTTAGCCAAAATTTCCTCATTTTTAATTTCTTCTTCAGTTTTCACTACTTCAGAAATAACAATTTCCTCTGCTATAGGCTGAATTTGCTCATCCGCCTTAGCTTTTTGTGGAAAAAAGAAATTAGCAATAGTATTTAAGTTTATATTGGTTTTTATTTCAGTGTTTGATGACTCGCTTGCTAGAGTTGTAAATGGAAGCATCACAGCTAACATTATTAGCAAGACTACAACAAGCCTGAATATACGCATTTAATAAAATTTACTTCTTAGTCAGCACCCGTATTGCACTTACTGGTAGCTAAGTCGACAAGTTCCTATCTCATAGTCGACCAGCAATAATAGCATAAGATCAATGGGCAGTCAATCATAAACGCCTATTTTTGGCTCAAATAAGCCTTTTTAACTTTCAAAGTTAGCAAAAAAGAGCCTTTTGAGGCTCAAATAAAGCATTTTATAAAAATTTCTTTTTCAAGAAAATCCAACTGTTTTTTCTCGCTTAATCTTCTTACGACAAAAAAACAAGCTCTATTAAAAAGCTTGTTTTTTGAATCTTGGAGCTGGCTAG
The DNA here is from genome assembly GCA_038318455.1 of Candidatus Moraniibacteriota bacterium. Classification (GTDB taxonomy): domain Bacteria; phylum Patescibacteriota; class Minisyncoccia; order Moranbacterales; family GWC2-37-73; genus UBA12068. The sequence goes on along the minus strand of JBBQCF010000061.1, from coordinate 784 downwards.
TACATGCGGTTAGAACTGGTTTTATTAATACAACCTAAAATTTGCGATAACATTCGCGATAAACAGTGGGAGCAATGATAAAAAAATAGTATTTAAAATAGAATAAATAAAATCGTTTTTATTTATAATCGTTCTAATTAAAAACTCAGTACCAAATATTATTATTATTGATGGCACTAAAATAAATTTATACCAACTTGTGTCGAGATGTATCATGTAATAATCATAATAAGAAGAATCCTTATATCCAGATGGGAGTATATAGGCTAGTGTAAAAAATATTATCACAAAAACAACTATTGTTACGGCTGATGCTAGCGATTGTTCTAAATAATATCCTTTATATTCTGCCTCTGACAACCACCATTTTCCAATACGTCTTGATAGTGAATATCCAATAAGTGAAATACCGGCCAATAAAAATAAAAGGAGTTGCATAATTAAATATCTTACTGATTTATATTTTCATTATAGCACAGTTCTAACTTGACAGTTGATTACCAAAAAACAAGCTTCGAAAAAGCTTGTTTTGCTTGAGCGGGTAAGCAGAATCGAACTGCCGTCTCATCCTTGGCAAGGACGTATAATAGCCACTATACGATACCCGCGATTAAGTTCTTCAGGAAAAAAGTCCTTAAAGTTGTTCAAGTATTAACTCTTGAATGCTTTATTAACTTTACAACTTTATAAACTTGCAACTATTGTGTGGGTCCAGCTGGAATCGAACCAGCGACCAAGCGATTATGAGTCGCCTGCTCTAACCGCTGAGCTATGGACCCTGTTT
>JBBQCF010000060.1:0-3013 GCA_038318455.1 Candidatus Moraniibacteriota bacterium | reverse complement strand
TGCATTTATACATAATACGAAATACTTAATACAAGATACTGAAAATTATTTCTTTGGTACAATCCTTTCCATATTCCCTGGCATATATTTCCTCAAAACTTCAGGAATAATAACACTGCCATCGGCTTGTTGGAAGTTTTCCAAAATTGCAATGAAAGGTCGTGGCGTTGGAAGCACAGTGTTGTTGAGCATATAAACATGTTTTTTGTTTCCATCAGCATCCATATATTTCACATTCAGTCTGCGTGCTTGCCAGTCCAAGAAATTTGAAGCAGAGCCGGTTTCTCCCCAACGATTAAGACCAGGCATCCAAGAATCAATATCAAAAGCTCGATATTTTCCCGCACTCATATCGCCAGTGCAAATTTGCAGCACGCGAAATGGAATTCCGAGTTCAGAGTGAATTTCTTTTGAGATTGCCAACATGTCATCATGCATTTTGATTGAAGCTTCGTCGTCAGCTTCCATCAAAACCACTTGTTCAACTTTCATAAACTCATGCACGCGATAAAATCCACGAGTGTCTTTTCCGTATGATCCAATTTCACTTCGATAGCATTGCGAATATCCGCAAACTTTGATTGGCAATTGCTCCACATTCAAAACTTCATCGCCATAATATGCCAAAAGCGATGGTTCAGCGGTTCCAACCAAAAACTTTTTCTCTTTGCCTGCATCTTCTGCGGAAACATCGCCAGTTGCAACTTGATACACTTCATCAACTTCTCCGTCATATTCCAAACCTTTGAAATATCCCGTGCCAAAAAGCGCAGAGCCTTTCACGAGTGTTGGTGGAATCATTGGCGCATATCCTTTTTCAATCATCTTGTTCAGTGCATACATCATCATTGCCATCATCAAACTTACACCTTCATTTTTCACATAATATCCACGAAAGCCTCCCACTTTTGCACCTTTTTCTAAATCCAAAATATCCAAATCTTTTCCAAGTTGAATGTGATCCTTCACTTCAAAATCAAAAGTTGGAATCGTTCCAAATTTTTCAATCTCCACATTGTCGTCATCACTTTTTCCAATCGGAGTGTCGGCAGAAATGATGTTTGGAACCTTCACCATCAATGCTTCAAATTTTTGTTTCACTTCTTTATATATTGGTTCTTTCTTTTCAAGTTGTTCTTTAAATTCTTTTCCCTTTTCAATGATTTCCTTACGCTCATCATCATTTTCGCAAGACTTGATCAATTGATTCAAATCATTTTTAAGAGCAAGCAATTTTTCAATTTCCTGCATCATTCCCAAACGCTCCTTGTCCAAAAACAAAAGGTCATCCAAGTCCAGCTCAATATTTTTTTTCACGATTGCATCTGCCACAGCCTCCTTGTTTTCACGAATGAATTTAATGTCCAACATATTTTTCCTTTATTTAAAGTTTTAGAATAGCTTAATTTTATCCCTATTTTAAGCTTTATGCAAGAAAAAGAGCTTAATTTACTTGACTTTTATCAATAAATGGTGTATAATTGAAAGAAGTGGTCACCTTGTATCCTTAAAGCCGAAATGGTTTTGGGGATTTTTTTATCACAATAAAGTAGAAAAAATTCTATTTTTAGAGTATAATAGTGATAGAGAAAATATAAAAAGAAATAATGAAAAATCCTTTTGAAAAATTAGTTCCGAGATTTAGCGCGCCCAATCAACCAGTATCGGAGGATATTACTATATCTCAAAAACATTCCGTAGCTTCCCTTGAAAAAAAAGTACCATCATCGGTGCGTTTATTTGATGTCCAAAATAAGGCTGGAAAATTCACTGATCTTCCATTTATAAAAGAAAATTTGAAAAATGAAACGGATCGAAAAATAGAAAAAGAAAAGCAAGCACTACTACAAATTTTCGAGTCAGGCAACATCGAAACAATTATTGATTTTTTGCAAGAAGATGCTGCCCTGAATTTCATTTTCAATAAAGAAATTGAACAAACCAAAGAACAATACCGTGAGCAATTATCCTCTGCAACATTTCTCAATAACAAAGATTGGAAGATTCTCACTGGACTCAAAATCTTTGACATAGCAACTTTAGAACATTCCATTGGCACTTATTTGGTGATTAAGGAAAAAATTGAGGAAAGGTTAAAGGAACTTGGGCAGGAAATTATTCGCGAGGGAGTTCCATTGGAACAACTTTATCGCGCCTGCCTTCTTCATGACATAGGCAAAATGGCTATCCCAGAATTCATTCTCAACAGTCAAGCAACTGACGAAGATTGGACGCGTTGCTTCATGATGCTCGATAGTGATGAGCAGGATGAAATATTAGTCAAAAACGAAATAATTGTACCAGATGCTGTCAGGGATGATATCGATGAAATGATTAATTTTTTCGCAAAAAAAAGAATTAGAGCTGTGAAGTTTGTTCCTATAAAAGCTATCCTAACCCAAGAGCAACAAGACTCATTATTATCACTCGGTATAAATCCAGACAATCCACTGCGCACAATCATGCAAATTCATGAAGAAAAATCTGAAGAAATTTTAAATTCTCTTGACTATGTAATTGAATCAATGTTGGCTGGAAATCATCATAACTATAAGCACGTAAGTAAAAAATTAGGTGAAAAGCCGTCTTCACTATCAGCCCTGCATATAAGCACTGAAATTGCCTCTAATATTCTACACCTTGGAGATGTGCAACAAGCATTAAACGGCGACCGCGCCTATCATCATAAACAACCCATGCTTAGAATCATGGCTTTTCTCATTGATGATGCAGCAAAAGGCACGGTGGATCCAACTATTACAGCAAGCTGGATTAACGACGAGCTCAAAAAAATGAGTCCTGCTTACCTAGCTGAAGTTAAAAATAAAAAAGCCCTGCATCAGGACGCTAAATATGTTCAAGAAAGATATGATGAACTTGTGGATATTGAAAATTTTATTTCAACAATTTTGCCTGAAAAAAATTCTATACCAATAGCTACATAACAATTCCAAAAATCATCTTAATTTTTAATAAAAAACACATCTTACGATGTGTTTTTTATTTTTTTTGA
>JBBQCF010000059.1:0-3038 GCA_038318455.1 Candidatus Moraniibacteriota bacterium | reverse complement strand
ATTTATGGTCACATGGCGGAGTGGTTTACGCAGCGGTTTGCAAAACCGCGTATACTGGTTCAATTCCAGTTGTGACCTCATTTTGTAGAAGATTTGCCCGGATGATGAAATTGGTATACATTCGACACTTAAAATGTCGCGCCGTTTACGGCATGCGAGTTCGACTCTCGCTCCGGGCACAAGTAAATTAAAACTCCTAAACAAAGAGTTTTAATTTTGTTTTATTAATTTCGAAATTTTTTGGAAATCTTCCTCAAACAGTGCGCGCATTTTTTTGTTTTGACGAGCAGCGGCTGGATGATGAATAGGAAATATTTTTATCGTTCCAATTTTTGGTAAATTAATTTCAGTAAGTTGTCCATGCACCTCGGAAATCTTAGCTGTTGGCAAAAAAGAATTAAGCGCGTATTTTCCAAGCGTGACAATTATTTTTGGATTTATAATTTCAATTTGTTTTTCTAGCCATGGCCAACATTCGGTGACTTCTGCTGGCAGAGGATTGCGATTTTCTGGTGGACGGCATTTGCAAATATTTGTGAGATATACATCTTCGCGTTTTATTTTTATTTGTTCTAGCATTTTGTCTAGAATTTTTCCACTGCTTCCGACAAATGGAACGCCACTTTCATCTTCTTTTTTTCCAGGAGCTTCACCGATAAACATTATTTTTGCTTCAGGATTGCCCTCGCCAAAAACAACGTGCGAACAATTTGAGCGCAAAATGCATTTGTTGCATTTGGATATTTTCTTATTTAATTTTTCCAGGGATTCCTTTTTTATCATATTTTTTTGTCATCCCCGAGAAATCGGGGATCCAGGTTTGAGCTCACTTGTAGAAATAAATCCTGGATTCCCAATCAAGTTGGGAATGACACAGTTTTTATTTGAGTTCGTTTATTCTAATCAATTGAAAATCAGTAGCGTTGGTGTCCCAAATTGCAAAAGTTGGAGGATAGTATTGATTGGAAACATTGCCAGGGTTCAGCATTTCACATTCTTTAAAATTGCCATTGAAATTTTCTCCCATTATTTTTTCTGTCCAAGGCTTGTGAGTGTGACCATAAAAAACATAGTCAAATTTTCCATCCTCGGCAAGTTTGCGAGCATATTCTGGATAATGCACAAAAGCTATTTTTTTGCCCATGATTTCAATTTCACCATGTTTGGAAAAAATATTAATACTTTTATATTTTCCATCTGCAAATGGATAGTCAGCTGCGTGTCCGCGATCCATGTTTCCAAATGTCCAAAAAATGTCGCCAGCAAAATTTTCTCTAATAAATTCCAAGGTTTCAATTTCTGCCAAGTCTCCACAGTGAATCAATTTTTCAACTTTATGTTCGCGACAATAGTTCAAAACCTTGGTGAGGTTTGGCATGTTGTCATGTGTGTCTGAAATGATTGCAATTTTCATAAGTGTTTTCTATAAGATATTTTTTATTTAACGCCCATTTTCCAAAGTGTTTCAAAAAATTGTTTATAGCTTCCAGCAATGACAGGATTTGAAATTGAAAAAACAGTGGCGGGATCTCCAAAGATATTAAACCCAATATTTTCAGGCCAAATGTTCGTGTTGACCATGCCCGTAAAAAGTCCTGGTAAAATTCTGAAATCAAAAAGCTGGCGATGATTTTTTCCGTGCATTAATTCTCTCCGTTGCCCCTCGCTACCAATGTATCTAATAGAAATCATTTTCTCTCGGCGTAATTTTTCATAGGCGTATAAATTATTCCCCATTGTTTTTGCAAAATCATCTCCAGTGCCACCAATAACCAAGAGCTCACAACCTTCAGGTGCATTTTCGAGTAATTCAAACTCGTAGGTGATATATGATTCTTCTCCTTGATAAGTTTCAAATTGTTGATGAGTGGGGAGTGTTGCAATATGCGCAAGTTTTTCGATTGTGGTATATGTTAATATTCTTTGCCTTTCAATGAGACCTGTCAAAACTTTTGGATTTCTAGCTGAAAACTTTTTGCGACCATGTTTTATTATATGTCCAGCAAGACCTTTTTCTTCCAAACTTTCTAATGCTTGATAAACATATTGTCCGTGCAGGGAAGTTTCTTTGATGATTTTTGAACTGCCAACTTCTCCGAGTCGTAAAAGAGCAATGTATACAAGCGCTTCTTTTTCCTTAAGTCCAAGTTGCTCAAGGTCCTTCAAAAGTTGCCTATTTTCAATTTCATCAAACATATGTGATAAAGTTATATATAATTAGCTATAATAAAGCATTAATATATCACAATTATATCATCAAGAATAATTGACGTCAAGCTAAAATGATGCTATAATGTATTGTTATGTAATAGAAGAATTATTTTTTGTGTTATAATTATTTTGATTTAAAAAGATAAAAGAAATATATGAAAATAATTGGATTTAATTTAGCAAAAACACATTACGACTTGCCACTTGATAATGGAGGCGCATGTCTCATGATTGACGGGGAGATTAAAATGCTTATCAATGAAGAGAGAATCAATAGAAAGCAATATGCAGCTGGCTTTAAAAAATCAATAGAATATATTTTAGATGCTAATAAATTAAAACCAGAAGATATTGATTTATGGGTTGCATCTTCTTGTCTTGAAACAAAAAGAACATCCGAATATGTGGCCACGCAAATGAAAGAATACGGCTTAAATGTTCCTAAGGAAAAAATTGTAGTTAATGACCATCATTTTGCGCATGCATATTCGGCATATTTTCCGTCAGGATTTAATGAGGCGATAGTTATTGTTTTGGATGGAGATGGCAATGTAATTAATGAGATTCAGGAAAAAACTAATGATAAAAATTATTGGCTCAATAAAATAGAGCATAACTCATACTATGTTGCCAAAGGAAAAAAAATTAATTTTTTAGAAGATGATAATCTTGAGGCTGGTGAAAATGGTTTTGGTGGCGCATATAGATACTTCACATATTTTTGTGGTTTTCCTGGTTATAAATTTGCTGGAAAATTAATGGGCCTTTCTGCTTATGGATATGAAAGAAATAGATTTAAGAATTTGGAAGTTTTTGAGTTGGAAGAA
>JBBQCF010000058.1:0-3254 GCA_038318455.1 Candidatus Moraniibacteriota bacterium | reverse complement strand
GTTAGCAATGCGCAAGTTGCTTTTGATGGTGCTACTTATGCGACCGCAATTGGGGAAGGTGGAGATGTTTTGATTGCAAAAACACCAGCCTCTGTGACCGTGACTGTTCCTGATATAGCTCGACCAACGGTAACCGCCTTTACTATTCCGGCAACATCAAACTCTTTAACTGTTTCAATTAGCTCATTCACTGCAAGCGATAACAATGGCGTGACTGGATATCTTATAACAGAAACAAGCACTGCTCCATTGGCTGGTGCTGCTGGCTGGGTTGGATCATCCCAGGCTACATATGTGTTCTCTTCACAAGGATCAAAGACTTTATATGCTTGGGCTAAGGATGCTGCGGGAAATGTTTCAACAAGTTTAAGCGCAACTGTGCTTGTTGATTCAATTGCTCCAGTTGTGGCGCTGACCGCTCCTGCCATTGGAAGAGTTATTGGTAGTGAGAGAATTGTCTTTACTAACACCGAAACAACTAGTCCTCAATGTTCACTGGACAATTCAACTTGGCAAAATTGTACATCTAATTCTACAACACTTGCAGGTCTTAGTACGTGGAGTGGTCTTTCTGAAGGAGCATTTGTGCTATATGTAAAAGATACTGATACCATTGGAAACGCTAGTAATGTTAGTCAAAGAAATTTGATTAAGGATACTGTTGCGCCAACAGGTGGAGCAGTACTTATTAACGCTAACGCCGCCACTGCTCCATCAACTGATGTAACTCTTAATATTACATGTCCTACTGATAATTGGACTCCAGTAATGGTTGCATATGGAAACATTGCTAGTCCAACAAATTGGGAAACATGCGCTTCGACAAAAACGCATTCACTAATTGGTGGTAACGGAGTTAAAACAGTATATGTGCGCTTTAAAGATGGTGGTGGAAATATTTCGGCTGATGTTACTGATACCATTGATTTGGTAGATACAACCGCTCCAGTTCGTTTTGGTGGATCACCTAATGGGACATTATCTGCCGGAACAACTGCTGTTCTTGTTTCACTTACGACCAATGAGGCTGCTAGTTGTAAATATTCAACTTCTGCTGGCATTGATTACGCATCAATGACTGATGTTTTTGCTCAAACTAATGGTTCATTGACTCATTCAATTAATGCTACAAATCTGACTAATGGAACAAGCTACGCTTATTATGTTAAATGTCAAGATACAGCTTCTACTCCAAATATTGACACGGATGATTATATTATTTCGTTTGGAGTGGGTATCCCTCCTGTAGTAAAGTCTTCCAGCAAAAAAGAAGATGCTCCGAAACGCTATATTAGTAATTCTAGAAAGATTGCAAAAAGAGGTTTTCCTTTGGTGCAAAGAGGCAAAGGTTTTTCTAAGAATTCTTCAGTAATGCTTTATTTTGGAAAATACGGTGGAGGATTTTATGCTCCAGTAAAAATGATGACTTCAAAGACAGGAAAATTTTCAGTGACTTATCGTGTTCGCATGAGCAAACCAAAAGGAACTTTTTATTGGTATGCCGTTGACACCAAGACAGGCAAGAAAAGTAAAACAATATATTATAGAGTGGGAAAATAATTATTTTAAATTTTCTCTATCTTTATTTACTTGACAAATGCATCTTCAAGACAGTGTTTTGAAGATGCATGCTTGTATATTTGATCAAGTTAATCATTTTGAAATAAAATAAGATGAAAGGAACTAATAAGCTCGTATGGATAGTTGCGTTCTTACTGCTCGTTTTGGGAATAATGGGATATTTGATATTCGTAAAAAAACAAAAAACTCCAACCGATTTGCTTGATAATTTTAGGCAAAATAAGACAAGTGAAAATTATTCAACAACTGAAAATGGAAGCTTATTAAATTCTAACAAGATTTTAATTCAGACTAATGATGGATATAGCTTGGTTGATGTCACAACAGGTCAAGCAACAGATGCTCCTGCAATTGAAAGAGGAGATTTCAGTGATTTTCAAGGGATGCCAGCACCAGATAGTAATAAAAAGGAATCATCAGATGATAGTGTGGTGCTTTTCTCTCTAAATAAAAATAAGGTTATTTTGGTACATTCTGTTATTATCAACGCAACTGATGCAGAAATTGAGAGTGGGATGCAACCAAGCGTGGTTAACAGTGGCGATTATGTTTGTGAATTGGCAACAAAAAAATGTGAAAAAACAGAATTATTAAGCACCTCTTATCAGGGAATTGATTCAACAAAAAAAGAGGGGAAATATGTTGTCTGGACCAATTGGGATTCAAATAAAAATATACTCTTTGGTCACATTGGCAGTGATAATGGCGATAACTCACCAGTTTATAAATGTGATACATCTAAAAAAATATGCCAAAAAACAGAAGGTTATGATTCTCTTGTTGATGGAGAAGTCCGGGCTAATGTTCCACAAGGAGCTTTTAGTAGGTCAATGAATAAATTTGCAATGATTGCGCAAAATGATGTTCCAGATCAACAAACAGGTGCAAAATGGGATTTTTTATTATATTCAAGCGATGATCTTTCCAAACCTTTGAAAAATTTTGATATCTCGGTGATTATTGATAGAGGAGAACTTGCTTCATACGACAGTGTGTATTCATTGGCATGGAGCGGTGATGAAAAAAAAGTAGCTATTGCCACAACTGGCAGAATATTCATGCTTAATTTAGAAAGTGGTTCGCTTGAGTTGTTATATTTAACTCCAGAAACAGAGGAGGATAGTATTTATTTGGATGGTGGTGCCTTGGCCTTTTCGTCTGATGATAAATATCTTGTTTTTGTGCAAAATTTTGACAAATCAGCAGCGCTTTTTACAGATGATTCTGAAGATGAGATTGAAGATAGTGCGCAGGGTGATATTGTTGGAACATTAAAGAAAATAGATCTGACTAAGGGCAATGAAATTAGTGATGTTTTTGTTGGCAATGAATTACAATTGGAAATATTGTAATTATTCGTAGTAAAAACCTCAAAAAAGCAGCTATTTATTATACAATATTTTTTAAAACCTGCAAGTTGTAGGTTTTATGCGTGTATAGTATACTTAGTAAGCACTTTAACCAGTAAAAACAAGTCTATGCATCAAGATAAAAAAACAGCAGAACTTGAAGAAATAAAAGAGTTGGAAAAAGAGTTGAGTTTTGAAAATGAAATTGTAATAGAGGAGGAAACGGAACAAGAAAAATTTGAAACAATCGAGGAGGAAATTGAAACAGGGGAAGTTCTTGAAAAAAGAAAAAGAAAAGAAGCTATTTTTGAAATGGCATTATTC
>JBBQCF010000057.1:0-3448 GCA_038318455.1 Candidatus Moraniibacteriota bacterium | reverse complement strand
ATGATCTTTTGCCTCCCGAACAGACCTTCGCTCAAGCAGAAGATATCGCTTCGAATAAGGATGTCCTATTTCGTCATACCGTGGCAATGCCAGATGTCAGTTCAAAGCCTGGTCGCAAAAATGCTTCCGGCACAACTATCGTCAGCGAAAAATATATCCTCCCGCAAGTTAACGACTCTGACCCAAATTGCGGAATGCGTCTGCTTAAAACCAACCTCACCGAAGATAATATCACTATTGAAGAAATCGATAAACTATTTCAAGAATTGATAAAAACTGTGCCTACCAAAAAATTTGTCGGCACAAAAGTTCCTTTTAACGTGGTGGTGGATATTTGTCGTCAAGGCACTTCAGCCATCGTGAAATATCTTGGAATCAAAACCAAAAATGAATTGGAAAATAATCAGTGCGGTGGTAATTTTTTCGCTAAAGAGATGACTCGTCAAGATATTTTTGATGTCATTCCCAAGCTTTATTTATTTTTTGCAAAATTTCGCCTAGGAATAATAGGGGCTGCTGGTAATCATTTTCTTGATCTCATGAAAGTGAGCGATGTTTTGGATCCAAAAATAGCCAAAGCCATGGGAGTCAAAAAGGGTCAATATTTATTCATGATTCACACTGGAAGCGGAATTTTGGGACAATATACCATGTATACTCACACCGCTAAGAAGACCGAGCATTTTTCACAATTCCTAATGGTCTTGCTGGGAAAACTCACTTTCAATTCTAGGAAAAAAGATATCTACAATAAAATGCAAAAAGCCATAAAAAAACATATGGCAAACGACGATTCTCTTTTAAGATATGATGCTGACGAAGAAGATGGTAAACTTTATATGGATGCCAGGGCTGCCGCTTCTAATTTTGGCAGTGCTAATAGAGCTGTTATTACACATAACATCTCTGAAACTATTCAAAAAATACTTGGCAGAGACCCTGAAATGGATTTAATTTATGATTTGCCACATATCTCAATCACTCAAGAAGAACATTTTGGAAAAAACGTCATGGTTCACCGCTCCAACACTTCTCGCGCCTATGGTCCAGCAAAAATGAACACTCATCCAATTTATAAAGAAACTGGAGAACCAGTCTTCATTCCATCTTCCATGGCCACAGATGCTTATCTCTGTGTTGGTACGGATAATAATGCTGAAAGTTTTTATTCTGCTCCGCATGGAACTGGTAAAGGAAAAAATTCCACAGAAAAAACTATCTCCAACAAAGATGAGTTGTTTTCAAAAATGGAAGCCAAAGGTGTGCGCTTATATAATGCGCAATCATCAATTGTTATCAATCAGGATTCTGCCAGATATAAAGACATCACCAAAGTAATTGCAGGTGTTGAAGCTAACGGCATAGCACATGTAGTAGCAAAAATGCAACCAGTAGCAGTGCTAATGTATTAAGAAGTAAAAAGTTTATAAAGTTATAAGACTATAAAGTAAATTCAAAATACTTTACAATCTTGATGAATTTGATGAACTTGCTGAACTTATTTTATGAAAATTATTTCAATCTCAGGACTTGATGGCAGCGGCAAATCAACACAAATAGTACTGCTTGAAAAATATCTCATCTCACAAGGAAAAAAAGTGATGTATTTTCATGCTGTTCAATTTTCAATTGCCAACAAAAAATCATCGCCAAGGAAAAGTAAGAGCGTCATCAAAGCCAGTTGGATTAAAATTCAAATGCGCAAATTTGCTCTAATAATTGATTTACTACGTTTCAACAAATTGCTAAAAAAATTAGAAAAAGAAGGCTACGATTACCTACTTTCTGATCGATATTTCTACGACAGCATGATTAATATTGGATATCTTGATAATAAAAAAGCAATCACATTTTGCCCAGATGCGCCAATTCCTGATTATGGCTTTTATCTAAAAACGAATCCAGAAATCATCATGAGTCGCACGCGCATTCCAGATCAAGGATTCGAATATTTGCAAAAAAAAGATGTTCTACTTCAAGCTGGTTGCGCAAAATGGAATCTCACTGTCATAGATGGCAATCAAGCAGAAGAAGAAGTGTTTGCGGAAATTAAAAACCATGCTTGCTTTTCCTAAGAAGCTAATCACTAAAGGCTAATTACATGACTTCAAAAAATCTTGGTCGTTCTGCTGTATGGCTTATTATTTCAGAATTGATTTTCAATCTTTCTGGCTATATCATTCATTCTTTCGTGGGACGTATTCTTGGTCCAGCAGACTATGGTCGCTACGGATTAGTAATAACACTCACAACGATGGTAATCATCCTAATTGGCAATGGAATTCCAACTGCCATGACCAAATATATAAGCGAAATTGCCGAAACCAATCCAAGATTAGTGCTCGTCATTAAGAAACAAGCAATAATTCTGCAAAGCATTCTAATTACAATAGTTACGGGAATTTTCTTTTTTCAGCTCCCCTTATTGCTGGAGCTCTTGGAGATCCAACCTTAACGAGACTCTTTCAAATTTCTACTTTAGTAATTCCAACTTTTGCTGCTGCTTCCTTTTATTTTTCTTGGTTTACCGGCTTACACAAATTCAACACTCAATCAATGCAAAAAACTTTGCGCTCTATTTTCAAGGTGATTTTCATTGTGGGCCTAGCATACGTCTGGAGAGTTCCAGGCTCTATAATAGGATATGCCATTTCAGCCTTTGCGGTCTTCGTGGTGGGCTTTATTTTGGACCAGGTCAAGTACACGCCCGAGCTTAAAAAAGCTGCCCTAGCCCAAGATTTGAGCCTACAGAGCACTTTTGAGTACAAAAAGCTGCTAAATTATGCTTGGCAGATTATTCTTTTCTTTTTGGCCTATGAACTATTAATCAGCATCGACCTTTATTTGGTCAAAGGAATTTTGCATGATGACTTTCTCACTGGAATCTATAACGCAGCCCTCACAGTTGGACGCATCCCATATTATATATTTTATGCCCTAACCATCATGCTCCTGCCTGTTATCTCCAAATCGACCGCCAATCAAGACCATGCCAAAACCAATATAGTAATCGGGGAATCCTTGCGCTTAATGGTGATCTTATTAGTCCCTTCCGTAATATTAATGGCTGAATTTTCCGAGCCAATTATTAAACTTTTTTATAGCACTAGCTATCTAGAAGCTGCTGCACCTATGGCAATCTTGGCTTATGGTGTCGGATTCCTAACCATTTTTTATGTAATGAGTTTTGTTCTTAATGGCGCTGGAAAAACGAAGATTCCAATGTGGATTTCTATTTTTGGAGTTATTGTTAATACTGTTTTAAATGTTATTTTGATTGCACGCTACGCATTAATTGGAAGTGCCATTGCAACCACAATAACTTCCTTCATTGTCATGCTGATGATTCTCTACTACATTCAGCGCGACTTCGGAGTATTAATAAGATTAAAAAGTTTATTGAAAATAGCTCTCGCTGGTATTATTTTATATGCTCTTTCTTTATTTT
>JBBQCF010000056.1:0-3477 GCA_038318455.1 Candidatus Moraniibacteriota bacterium | reverse complement strand
GCTCACACCACGACTAACTTCGCCAATACGAACCTTCATCAATCCCTCTGCCACATTGATTGGCACGCCATATTGACTAAGCATTTCTGCCTGAAGATGCATCACATCTGAAAGATCTGCCAAAGCTTTTCCTTCTGGATGATGACCAAGCACAAGATCAAACTCTGGCTTTTCATGATTAGAAATGTAGCGAGCCATCATAAGTTCAGAAGTATCAATATCAATTCCCGCCATCACTTTCTTGATAATCTTGCTTCCCTCAGCAAAATGAATACGGCTGTCCAAATATGGATTCGTCATTCTTTCCTTATCAAAAAGTTCTTTTTTGTCAGCCGACAACTCTTTATATTTATCACTTTCTCTTTTTAATTTTTTGGAAATTTTTTCTGGACTGCGAAAATCAGCGTTGATTCCCATTTCTATTGCCAATTTGTAAATTTCTTGAATGTTCATAAATTTAAAAATAATTATTTATTAATGAATTAACTAATTGGCAGAAGCTTTTCTGAGCAGCGACATTGGCTGGATATCTTTTTTGTTAACTTCTAAATAATATAACTTACCATGTCCACCATGCGCTGAAGCGACTTCTTCGCGCTCATCATTTAAAATATTTTTTATCTTCACCATAATATTTTTTTCAGGCGTGACAATTTCCAGCGTGTCACCTGTTTTCACTACATTGTGAATCTTGACTGTCAATTCACTTCCGTTGGTGGCTAAAATTTCGCCCACAAATTGAAACTCATTGCCCCCTTGCTGACCACCAAATCCATGCTCGGGCTCATTTCCAAGCAAAAATCCTTTAGTATAGCCACGATTGGCCAATTTATCCAATTCTTTAGATGCAAATTTCTCAATTTTTCCAATCTCTTGAGCTGTTTTTCCTTCCTCAATCGCATCCACAACACTCCGATATGCCCTGCAGACGTTGGACACATAAAACACGCTCTTATTGCGCCCCTCTATTTTAAATGAAGTGACGCCAGCATTTTTGAGCTCCTGCAAATGAGCCACTAAATTCAAATCCTTGGAATTAAAAAAATATGTACCATGCGAATCTTCTTCCAGCAAAATTGGTCGCCCACTTTGCACCTCCTCAACTTCCATAGTTTTATATTCACTAACATCTGATTTGTCATTTGAAGTTTGTATTTCTGTTTTTGAATTTATTTTGGATTTTGGATTTTGGATTTTGGATTTTTCAATGTATCCCCAGCGACATGGTTGAGTGCAATCACCAAGGTTGGCACTCTTATTACTCATCCATTTACTCAAAATGCAACGTCCAGAATAACTCATGCACATCGCACCATGCACAAAATATTCCAACTCTAATTTTGGCACATGTTTTTTTATATTAGCAATATCTTCCAGTGTAACTTCTCTGGCCAGAACAATTCTAGTAATTCCCAAATCATACCAAAATTTGGCAGCTTGCCAATTGGTCGTGTTAGCCTGTGTGCTCAAATGAATCGCAACTTTTGGAAGGATTTTTTTTACCAACATTATTATTCCAGGATCAGCCACAATGACAGCATCAACATTAACTTTCTTGAGAAATTTCAAATGCTTCTCAATTTTTGCCAAATGATAATCATGCGCATAAATATTTAATGTTACAAATATTTTTTTTCCCACGCTGTGGACATATTCAGCCGCTTCCAATAAATCTTTTTCAGTAAAAGTGTTCACGCGAGCGCGCATTGAAACATCTGGAACGCCACAATAAACCGCATCAGCTCCATAGTGGATGGCATATTTGAGTTTTTCTGGACTGCCAGCTGGCGCCAAAAGTTCAACTTTATTCTTTTTTCTAATATCTTTTTTCATAACACGTTATTAAATTTCAAAATCGAGATATCTTTTTACTATTTTTTTGGCTTGTTTTCGGGATTTAACAGAATAAAACATTATCCATAGGCATATTACACTTTACCTCTTTTTGATTATTTGGTCAATTTATACGAAATAATCAAAACAAAAAAAGAGGCACCAAGAAAGTGCCTTTTGAGAACATAAAATGATTCTAAACAGCCTTATCAGTATTTTTTGTTATATCATCAAGCAAATAATTCACCTTGGCGACAAGTCCTGAAGGCGTATGTTGGGATTTCACAAAATAATCTCTAGCCCCACCGCCCAAGGCTTGCGCGCGATCTTCATCGTTATCAAGGTTTGTTGAAATGAGCACTGGAATTTTACTAAAGCGCTCTTCTTTTTTGATATTTTTCAATGTTTCAAATCCATCCATTCCAGGCATCACAATATCCAGCAAAATAAAATCTATTTGCGTATATTGTTTTTCAAGCCATGCCAAAGCTTCTATTCCATTTATTGCCTCTAGCACATTAAAGCCCTTACTTCTAAGTGCCATCGTATACATTTCACGAAGATCATCCTCATCTTCAGCCAATAATACTGTTTTTTTATTTTCCATTTCATCGGACATATTTTTTCTTTTTAACTTATTTAGAAAGATTATTATGTGTTAATTTTATCATACAAAAAGAAAATTGAATAGATGTCAATCATCCCCTCCTTTGCTTTACTCAAATTTATTGCTAAACTAAGCGTATAGTCATATAAACATACAAACACTTAAGCATCTAGACGAGAAAAATGAATTTGTTTATATAATTGTATGATTAACTGTTTAAATGAGCAAAATATGCCAACCCTTGCCAACAATAAAAGAGCGCATTTCGACTATGAACTTCAGGATAAATATGAGGCTGGTTTGGTACTGTCTGGAGCAGAAGTAAAATCCACCAAAAAGGGTCATTTGAGCCTCAAGGGAAGCTTTGTAAGCATTCATGAAAATGAATTATATCTTACCAATGCCACTATTTCACGTTATCCCTTTTCTGACCCCACAATTGCCTATGATCCGACCCGTTCTCGAAAATTGCTCGTAAAGAAGTCAGAAATCAAGTCTTTAATTGGCAAATTACATGTAAAAGGCTTGACATTAGTACCTCTTCGTGTGTATACTAAGAGACGACTCATTAAGGTTGAATTTGCTGTAGCGCGCGGAAAAAAGGCTTTTGATAAGCGCAGCGACATAGCCAAAAATGAATCAAAGCGAAACATTGAAAGAGCCCTGAAAAGCTCATAAATCCAAAATCTCAAATCCCAATTTCCAATAAAATCAAAATTTCCAATGACTAAATTTTAACATTTGGATTTAAGATATTTATTTGAAATTTAGATTTAGGATTTTGTCATTCCATTTTAAAATTTAATATTTTAAATTTTAAAATGGGGTTGTTTAGTTTCGACAGGTTGTACTTTTCAAGATATGCAAGTCGATAACCGCCGATGTATCGTAAAAAATGTGGCGAAGATATAAGTGCAAACTTCATATCAAAGGCGAAAGCTACTTTTGCGCAAGCATTTGTTAGTTTTTCACCTGCTTTAGCTTAGGCTCGAAGCCATCGAACTGTTGATTTCTCGTAAACAGAGCTCGGTGTCAAA
>JBBQCF010000055.1:0-3508 GCA_038318455.1 Candidatus Moraniibacteriota bacterium | reverse complement strand
TTGGTTACAGGAGATGCTAATATTTCAGGAGCTGGAAATGGGATTGTTTTCGCTGATGGAACGAAGCAAACAACTGCCACACAGGCAAATAATTCAGTTTCTACGGCTGGTGATAATCTTGGAGATCACACCGCAACAAGGTTACGGCGATTCAGTTAATCAACTCATTGCTCAATCTGAAAAAAGCGGATGTCAATCAATTGATGTGAATAAGGATAATAAAAAAATACAACTTGTAAATGCGGAGTGTCTGCAACAAACTCAACAGCAAGTTCCTGCAGCATCGCAACCAGTTTTGAAAAAATAGAAAAATTTTCAAATATACTATCTTAAAAACCCCAGCAGTCAATGTTGGGTTTTTTCTTGCTCAAAATCAAGGGGAGTGTATAATTACAATATGAAACAAGAAATACGAAAAATTATTGAAAAAGCCTTTTTAGAGGCAAAAGACAGCGAAAAGTGGTCCTCCTCATCGGCGGACAAGTCTGATTTCAGTATGTCCGTTGGCGATGAAATTGTGGTGGATTATCCAAAAAGCGAGCAATTTGGCGATTATACCTCAAATATTGCTATGATTTTGGCTAAAAAGGTAGGGAAAAGCCCGATGGAGATTGCGGAAATGCTGTCATTGGCAATCAGCAATCAGTCATCAAAAATACTTTTTATTGAGAAAGTTGAAGTTGTGGCTCCAGGATATTTGAATTTTTATTTGTCAGAAAAATTCTTGCAAGAAATTGTTGAAAAAATAAATACGGAAAAAGAAAACTTTGGAAATTCGGAAATCGGCAAAGGTATTAAAATTAATAATGAATTTATTTCCGCCAATCCAACGGGACCGCTTACAGTAGGAAATGGTCGCGGAGGTTTTTATGGAGATTCGCTCACGCGTGTTTTGAAAAAAGCTGGATTTGAAGCTGTGAGTGAATATTATGTGAATGATGCTGGCGAGCAGCTTATGAAGCTTGGACACAGTGTGCTTAAGGATGAGGAGGCTGTGTATGGCGGTGAATACATAGAAGCTCTGCATGATAAATTTGCAAAAAATATTAGTGTCGAAAAAGAATCTTTGCAAGAAGGATTTGTTAGAAGTGTTGGCATTGATGCTGCAAAAATTGTCTTGGAAGAATATATCAAGCCAACCACGAAAGATAAAATGCAAATTTCTTTTGACTCTTGGATGAGCGAACAAAAATTATATGACGATGGTTTTGTTGATCGAGCAATTGAATTGTTGAAAAATAAGGAGCTTACTTTCGAATTGGATGGAGCACTATGGCTCAAAACCACTGACTTTGGTGATGATAAAGATAGAGTACTGGTTAAATCAAATGGACAAAAAACGTATTTTGCTTCTGATTGTGGCTATATTCTTAATAAGATGGATAGAGGATTTTCAAGAATTATTGAGTCATGGGGAGCGGACCATCATGGGTATATTGCAAGGTTCAAAGCTGCCGCGATGGCGCTTGGTTTTGTTGGCGATTTGAAATTTTTGATTGTGCAATTGGTGAAAATTGTCAAAGATGGCAAAGAGGTTCGCATGAGCAAGCGTGCTGGCAATGTTGTTTTGATTGACGACTTGATTTCGGAAATTGGACATGATGTGACAAGGTTTTTCTTTTTGATGTATTCACCCGATACTCATATGAATTTTGATTTGGGATTGGCAAAAGAACGTAGCGCGAAAAACCCAGTGTTTTACGTGCAATATGCGCATGCCCGCATCTTCAGCATTCTTACGAAAGCTTCAGATGCTGGAATTTTTAATTTTAAATTTCCAATTTTAAATGATGGAATTGGACTTTTAATCCATGAAAAAGAATTAAGTTTGATGAAAGAGTTAAATAAGTTTCCTGCCTTGGTGGAGGAAATTGCCGAGAGTTATGAAGTGCACAAACTTCCACAATATGCCATGAAATTGGCTGACAAATTTCACTCATTTTATGCAGCTTGCAAGGTTATTGATGAAGATAATGCCGAGCTCACAAACGCTAGACTTTTCCTGATAAATGCTGTTAGAATAGTGTTAGCTGAAACCTTGGAGCTTATTGGGGTTTCGGCACCAGAGAAGATGTAATATTAAGTTTATAAAGTTTATAAAGTTTATAATGTTCATAAAGCATATTGGAGTCGCTTCGCGACAGCTCTTATTTGATGGACTTGAAGAACTTGATGGACTTTTGACTAAAACATATGAGAATTGGAATTGATGCTCGCTCAATCTTGAATCCTGAAAAAGGAGATGCAATTGGTGTTGGACATTACACCTATCAACTAATCAGGCATTTATTGAAAATAGACAAAGAAAATGAATACGTTTTATTGTTTGATTTTAGGGTTCGCGAAAAGGATGTGAAAAAATTCTCCCAACCCAATGTTAAGATAAAGTTTTATCCATTTTCTGATTATAAAAAATATCTCCCTGGTGCTTATAGTGAAATTTTAGGAACAGCCACACTTCAAAAAGAAAATTTGGATGTTCTTCATTCTACTTCAGCTTTTAATCGTATTCCAATGAGTTATGGTGGAAAGGTTGCAGTGACATTTCATGATATGTCCATGTTTAGTATCCCGCAATATTTGTCAGCAGTAAAAAGAACCAAGAATAAAGCAGTGGCTAGCATGATGGCTAAAAAGGCTAACAAGATAATTGCAGTTTCAAATTCTATTAAGGATGATATGCAAAAGTTTTTGAATATTAGCAATGAGAAAGTCGATGTTGTTTATAGTGGTCTGGATGCGAGGTTTTTTGATGAGCCTGAAATTAGCGGGGCGAGAGTTTTAGGAAAACATGATATTACTAAAAAATATATTCTTTTTCTTGGAACGATCGAGCCATCAAAAAATATAGCAAGACTCCTGGAAGCATTTTCTAAATTTAAAACATCTCAAAAACAAAAAAATGCTGGAAAGTTTGATTATCAATTAGTTCTAGCCGGCAAGCGCGGTTGGCTTTCTCAAGAATATCATCAAATTATAAAAGACTTGGGAATTTCTAAGGACGTTGTTTTCACTGGATATGTGATTGGCGATGAATTGGTGCCACTCTTTCGCAGTGCTGAATTTTTTGTGATGCCATCACTATATGAAGGATTCGGCATGACCGTGCTGGAGGCTTTTGCCACCCAGACTCCTTCTATTATTTCAAATGTTGCTTCACTTCCTGAAATAGCTGGTGAGGCTGGATATTTGATTAATCCTATGGACACTGCCGAACTTGCTATAGCTCTTGAGAAATTTGCATCGGAGCCAGAATTGCGAAAAGAATATGTGGAAAAAGGATTGGAGCAGGCCAGAAAATTTGATTGGGATAAAACTGCTAGAGAAACACTGGCTATTTATGCTGAATTTGATCAAAAATAGTTCGGTCTTTGACTAAAAAAGAAATCAGTATATAATTTAAATATAAAGAAAGAAGATAAAGGCTTTGAAGGAGTTATCGCTCTGGAGCTATGGAAAGAAACCTTCGGGAATTAGAATCCATCGGGTAAGCCCGTTATAGCTGTAA
>JBBQCF010000054.1:0-3590 GCA_038318455.1 Candidatus Moraniibacteriota bacterium | reverse complement strand
CTATGAAACTAATTGTAAATCTTCCAGCTTTTAACGAAGAAGAAAAAATAGCGGAAACAATCAAAAGAATTCCACGAAAAATTGAAGGTGTTGATGAGGTTTTTGTGCAAGTTATTGATGATGGGTCAAAAGACAACACCGCTAAAGTTGCCAAGGAGGCTGGAGCTGATTTTGTTTTTTCACATGAGGTAAATCGTGGCATTGGAGTTACTTTCAGAACAGCAACAGAAAAAGCCCTTGAAAATGGTGCTGACTTAATGGTGAATATTGATGCTGATGGCCAATTTGATCCAAATGATATCGCAAAAATAATCGAACCAATTTTAAAAGGAGAGGTTGACATGACTAGCGCTGATCGTTTTGGCGAGCACAAAGCAAAAAACATGCCTGCTGCTAAATATTACTTAAATCGTTTTGCTGCTTGGATGATTGGAGCTTTCATGAATTATCCCATTAAGGATCTAACTTGCGGTTTTCGTGGATATAATAGAGAGACATTACTAAGATTAAATCTTCCTGGTGCCTTCACCTACACCCAAGAAGTTATCATTGATGCTCTAGGCAAAAATTTGAAAATAAAATGGATTCCAGTTGAAGTTACCTATTTTGAGGGAAGAAAATCTCGCGTGGTTCGCAGTATCTATAAATATGTAAACAACAGTGCCAAAATAATTCTCAAGGCAGTGCGCGATGTGCGTCCAATGAAATTTTTTGGTGTCCCAGGATTATTTTTGATAGTTATATCTCTTGGTGTTTTTGCCTATTTCTTATTTTTATATTCTCAAGATTTCAAGATATCTCCTTATAGAAACTATTTAATCTTCTCAATTTCGAGTTTTCTTATTGGTCTTCAGTTTCTTGTTTTTGCTCTCATTGCTGACATGATTAAATCTGGACGAAAATTAACAGAGGATTTGATGTACATGATTAAAATTGAAAAATACAAGAAGTAAAGATTTTTACATTGATATCACATAAAAAATCCACTTAATTTTTAAGCGGATTTTTACTTGTTAAAAATACTATTTTACGATACAATGCATACATGGAAAAAACTAAAATTCTATTTATTTCAAGGGCGTATCCCCCAATTGTTGGAGGCATTGAGAATCAAAACTACGAACTGGGAAAATGGTTGGGAGAAATTGCTAATGTTACAATAGTTGCCAACACGAGAGGAAGAAAATTCCTTCCCTTTTTTGCTCCCTACGCCCTAGTCAGAAGTCTTTTTTCGCTATCAAAATTTGATGTCGTTCTTTTAGGTGATGGTGTTTTAGCCTTTGTTGCTTGGACAATAAAACTTTTTTCAAAAAAACCAGTCATTTGCGTTGTCCACGGGCTAGACATAAATTACAATTCTTCTTCACTTGGTGTTTGGTATGAAAAACTGCTAGTATTTCTTTATCAAAAACTTTGGGTAAACACTTTTCTGCCAAAAATAGATTTTTTTATTGCGGTTGGGAATGAAACAGTCAGGGTTGCAATTGAAAAAGGAATTTCTGAGAAAAAAATTGTTTTCATTCCAAATGGCGTCGACACGGAAAAACATCTCACAACTTGCACGAGTGAGGATCTTGCCAGAATCATCGGAAAGTCAGTTGAAAACAAAAAAATCCTGCTGACTTCTGGCAGACTCGCCAAAAGAAAAGGTGTGGCTTGGTTTGTGGAAAATGTCATGTCAAAATTGTCAGATGATTTCATCTATCTCATTGCCGGCAGTGGTCCAGAGAAAGAAATCATTAAAGCAATCATTGAAAAAGAAAAACTTGAAGAAAGAGTTTTAATGTTGGGATACATTTCAGATGAAGATAGAAACACTTTGTTTTGCACAGCAGATTTGTTTGTGCAACCAAACATCAAGGTCCAAGGAGACATGGAGGGTTTTGGGATTTCTGTGATTGAAGCCGGGGCCTGCAGGCTTCCAGTTCTTGCTTCAAACATTGAAGGACTGAAAGATGCTATCAAAGATGAACAAAACGGCTTCTTAGTTGAATCTGGTAATTCAAATGCCTATATCAAAAAAATTCAAGAGCTTTTTGCAAATGAAAGTCCTAGGGAAATTTATGGACAGACTGTACGTGATTTTGTGATTGATAATTATAGATGGGAAAAAATAGCCGCTGCTTATTTAGAAGAAATACAGCAATTAGCTACTGAAAAAATATCGCCTAAAAGATCCTAATACACTTAGCTCTAAATTTAACTATGATTGATTTCATCTTCTCACAAATAGCATTTCATTTAACATTAATCTTAGTACTTTTCATACCAGGAGTTTTTTTACTTTTAGCAGCAAGATTATACAAGAATTTTTCACTAATAGAATTGTTCGTATTAATACTCGCAAGCAGTATTGTCATTATTGATTTTCTCATGATAGTACTAGGAAGATTCTCATTAAATATAACGCGTCTCAATTTGATTACGGGAATCTTTATTTTTATTGCAATATGTTATGCAATTTTTATTAAATATCAAAAAAACAACACCAGCATACTAGAAAGCTATAAACAAATACCTCGAGAAAAAATTTCTCGTCACTCGTCACTTCTCATCATAACCCTCTTATTTTTAACTATTTTCATTAAAACAATTTATCTTAAAGATGCTATTTTTCCAACAGCAACTGATTTAGGACATCACATGTACTGGACTAAGGTTATTAGTACTACGGGAGAACTCCCCAAATATGAAAAAGTTGATATTCAAGAAGATCTGACTATTGGGAAACCGGAACCTATTGCAGACTTTATCATTGGAGAGCACTTGCCAATTGCAGCTATTGCGATTATTTCAGGAGCTGATTTCCTTTCAGCCTTTCCTGTTTTGACGCTTTTTCTAATTCATATCATGTCTATCTTGGCTATTTTTGTTCTTACTCGTGCACTATTTAAAGATTCAGAGTATCAAAATATCGTTTCCATCGTTACGCTTTTTCTTATTGGACCACTTTGGGCAATTGCTTCACCTCAAACAAAATTCGTAAGCGGTGGTGTTATTGGCAATGACATCGGAAATCTACTCATTCCAATTTTAATATTACTTTATACCAAAGCACTTATCGAGAAAAAATCTAGCATTCTTGCTTTGGCTCTTTTTATAAGTCTTGGTTTGGCCTACACTCATCATCTAAGTACATTTGTATTTATTTTTATAACTTTTTTCAGCTTTATCATCTATGCAATCATAAATTCAAAGAAAATTTTACAAGAATCCAAAACATGGCTAAAGCTTGCAATCTCACCTCCAGTATTGGCAGTGCTAACTTTTGGAATAATTTTCATTTTATTTTTATATACACCAACCTACTTAAATACAAAAGCCATCGACACTGCCGTTGGAGCTCCTAGTAAAGCTACGCGCACAGGACTCACCATTGAACAATTAAAATCAACTGCGGGAGAAGCACGCTATGTCTTTGCACTCATAGGAATCGTACTTTTATTTTTTGCTCGCAAATTAGAAAAATACAACAAGGCCTTTTTAATTGGCTGGACTATCGCACTGACGATAATGTCACTTCGTCCTAATTGGCTTTTTGTAGACATTCCATCAAACCGCATTGCGAGCTACATCGTTTTTCCAGTTTC
>JBBQCF010000053.1:0-3921 GCA_038318455.1 Candidatus Moraniibacteriota bacterium | reverse complement strand
AGACTTGCTCTTTCGAGTTCATCGCGAATCACACTAATCGAACCATATTTAATGCGAGAATTGGTTGAAGCAAAATTAATATAGTAGGGCGTGTGCACAACAGTTTCTTGAATTTTAAATTCCTGACAAGCAACTTTGAATTTTTCAATAACATTAGGTGTGAATTCGGGAGCTTTGCCTCCTTGCGGTGAACGAGTGAAAATCTGCATGGCCTCGCAGCCCATTTCAAAAGCTCGCGCTGGGGCATTGAAGACTCCTCCTGCGATTGAAACGTGACATCCTATTAGCATAATATTTTATATAAAGTATTTAACATGAAATGCTTTGCCTATATATGATACAATATACTTCATATATAATACAATCTAAACGCTCAAGCAAATATTCTCATGCTATATTATTAATTGTGGACAACTGTATAAAAACATGCTATAATGAATATATTAAGAAAAGAGACGGGTGAATCCGCCTCTTTTTAATTTAAAAAACAAAAATGTGGAACTAAATTACAAAAAAGAAGACACAATTGTTATTAGTGATTTGCATTTGGGGTCAAAAAATAGCCAAGCCAAAAAACTGGGAAATTTTTTGCATAAACTTTTGGAGAATCATCCGAATAGGCTTATTTTGGATGGCGACGTTTTTGAGCTTTGGAGTACTAATTATAAAAATATTGAAGGTCCTGAATATCGCGTTATTAAGTTAGTGTCAGCTCTTTCTGAAAAGGGAACTAAAATCGTGTATATTCCCGGAAATCATGATAGGGCATTTCGAGCATTTTTTAGATTTACTTTTGGAAAAATAAAAATGCGTAACCAGTATATTATTAGGCATAATCACAAAAAATATATGGTGATGCATGGAGATGAATTTGATGCTTTCACGCGCAATCATGTGGTTATTTCAATTTTATTGGATCAAGTATATGTAATGCTGGTTAAGATTAATGCTTTTCTTAAGATTTTTTCCAGATCAAAAAAATCTCTTTCAGAAAATAAGCATTCAAAAAAATATGCAGAGATTGTTTCGAGAATTCGAACACTGGCACTTTCTTTTGCTCGAACACAGAAAATGGATGGGATTATTATTGGACATACTCATTGGCCAGAAATTTTATCTGATCCAGATGGACTTGTGTATGTGAATTCAGGAGACTGGTTGGATAATTGTTCTTATGTGGTTGTTGGAGATGAGGTGAGATTGGAATATTACAAAGAATAAATAGTAAAATATCAAATCTCAAATCTAAATTTCCAATAAATTAATAAAATAAAAAATCCAAAATTTTAACTTTTGGATTTTATTTTTTCTCCATATTTATTTTTCCGCAAAATAAATATGGAGAAAAGGAAAATACAAGATACGAAACAATAAATACTAAATATTAAATACAATAGTAATCTACACTATTTCCCAACCAGTTTTTGTCTCAACTATTTTTCCATGAATTTCAAAACCAGAAGCAAGTTTGTGTCCACCTCCACCGAAAATATGAGCAATTTTTGAAACATCCACACCCTTATATTCTTCAGAGCGGAGGCTTCCTTTGATGGTTCCGTTCTCTCTCTCGGAAAGCACAAGTGAAAATTTTGTATTAGGAACAGTGTTTAGGATTGATGCTACTTGGCCAATATCTTCAGTTGAGGCATTGCATTCCTCAATATCTTCTTGCGTTAATACGGTTGTAATTAATCCATTAGCTGGGTTTATCTTTGCTTTTTCAAATGCTCGCCCCCAAAGTTTTAATGTCGATAATTTTTTGTTAGCAAATGTGGCTTTGATAATTTTAGAAACAGATGCTCCTTTTTTCATTAAGTCTGAAGAAATTTCCATGACACGACTCGTTGTGTTGGCATGTTGAAAATTGCCAGTATCTGACAATATTCCAATCATTAAATAGGTCGCAATGCTTTTGGAGATATGTGCATTTTGAGTTAGCAAATATTCATAGATAATTTCACATGTTGAAGAGCGCTGGGCATCAAGGATGATAACATCGGCAGGTGTGGTGATGTCAGGATGATGATCAATAATGACAGTGGCGGTTTTTGGCGATAATTGAGGAAGTGTTTTTTGAAAACCACGTTCAACACTATCGCATCCAATGGCCGCATCATAACTTGCCAAATCTAAATGATCAGGCAGATTAAATGTTTGATCTGTTAATGTTTCCAGAAATAATGGGACTGGATCAAGGCATGCGATGTCTGCATGTTTGCCAATCATTTCTAAATATTCCTTGAAAGCAAGTACACTTCCTGCTGTGTCGCCATCGGGACCAGAATGCGCAAAAAGAAGAATCTTTTCAGATTTTGCGATTATATAGGAAAGGGTATTAAATTCTTGAATAAATTTTTTCATGGTGAAATATTTAAAAACCTTGAATAAAAAATCTTAAACCAAAAAAGTTTAAGAGTTTTAAAAATGTTTTTTTATTTTTTTGTTGACTAAATTTCGGTAAGAATCTTTTCAATTTTGTCAGCTTCTTCTTCGGTTGAATCTAAAACGAATTCTATGCGGGGAAGGGGACGCATTTTAAGTTTCTTGTTCAAAGCTCCTTGAATGCTATATATTTCTTTGGTGAGTGTTTTGATCGCATAGTCACTATCACTATAAGGATAGACGCTTATGGATACTCGAGTATATCGGATGTCCGGTGAAGTGTCAACTTTAGCAATGGTTAAAAATAGACCTGGTTTCAGACTAAGTTCTCTTTGAAAAATTTCTCCAAGATGTTCTTTGATGAGCTTATTTAATTTTACAATTCTATCTGACATAAAATCAGTTCATAAAGTTCATAAAGTTTTTCAAGTTCATCAAGTCAAGATTTTGGAAAAGACTTATATTGAACTTTGCAACTTTATAAACTTGAAACTTTAAAACTTATAATGTTCGCTTCTTTTCTTCTTCGGTAAATGCAATCAAAGTATCGCCTTCTTTAATTTTGGTTGCTCCTTCAAAAACAATTCCACATTCATTACCTTTTCCAACTTCAGGAGTAACTTTCTTATCTTGCTGGAGAGCTGAAATTTTTCCCTTTCCGATAATCTCATCATCACGTCGGATTTCAACTTGAGCTCCTTTGATAATTTTTCCATCGTTTACTCTTCCTCCGACTATCATGTCATGTTTGCCAGTTTTGAAAATTGCCAAAACATTAACCATCCCATGATCTGTGCGAACAATTTCTGGTGGCAACATGTCAATTACCATTTTCTTCACTTCTTCAACAAGTTCGTAGATGATTTTGAATGTTTTTATTTTTACTTCACTGCCTTCAGCTAGGCGCTTGGCAACAGGGGTTGTTTCAACATTGAAACCGAAAATAGTCGCTTGTGACGGAGCACTTATTTTGACATCTGATTCGGTGATGTTTCCAACTTCTGATTCAACGATGTTAATGATAACCTCGTCGGTCTTTATTGTTGAAAGTATTTGTTCAACAGCCTCAAGTGAGCCTTGTACATCTGCCTTGAGCAGGATGTTTAGTTTTTGAATCTTATCTTCCTCCATGATGCGCATCATTTTTTGTGAAGTAACTTTTTCTTTGCGTTCAATAAGACCACCAGAAAATTCTTTTGATTTAAGACGTGCAATTGATTTGCCACTTACAACCTGAAGAATGTCATTAGTGTTTGGAGTACTGTTAAGTCCCATTAAAGTCACAGGAGTAGAAGGTCCAGCGCTAGCTAGGCTTCTGCCGGTAAAGTCTTCAATTTTTCGAATGCGACCATAGGCTGTTCCAGCTGTGACATCTTGTCCGACTTTGAGTGTTCCAGTTTTAATTAGAATGGTAGCAACTGGCCCTTTTTGTGGATCGAGGTTTGATTCAAGCACGATTGCAAAACCATCACGTTTGTCATCAGCCTTAAAATCCTCAACTTCTGCTGCAAGTAAGATGTTTTCAAGCAAGTCTTCAAT
>JBBQCF010000052.1:0-4048 GCA_038318455.1 Candidatus Moraniibacteriota bacterium | reverse complement strand
CTAAAATAAATCGTGCCGGAAAATGAAGTGAACCTTTTGCTCTTGAGATTGTTATCATACCATCCTCAAGTGGCTGGCGCAAATTCTCCAACACATTTTTCGGAAATTCTCCAAATTCATCCAAAAATAAAACACCTCTATGCGCCAAACTAATTTCTCCTGGTTTTGGATATGATCCACCGCCAATAAGTGATACTGGGCTTGCACTATGGTGAGGAGATCGATATGGACGCGTAACAACTAATGATTGTCCTTTGTGCAATTTGCCAGCCACTGAAAATATTTTTGTAATTTCAAGAGATTCATTCAGGGTTAGCCTTGGTAAAATTGTTGGCATAGCTTTAGCGAGCAATGTTTTTCCACTGCCAGGAGGTCCATTCAAGATAACATTATGGCCACCAGCAGCTGCAATTTCCAGCGCGCGCTTAGCATGCTGTTGTCCATTGATATGCGCCATGTCATTTTCATATTCGCTATGCAAAAACAAATCGTCTCCTTCTATTTTTGGAAAATAATCAATTTTTCTATTGCCGGCAAAGTGATCAGTCAAAGAATATAACGTGTCTACAGGCACGATATTAATTCCTTTCACCACGCTAGCTTCAGCAGCATTTTCAGCGGGTACATAAAGTTCACGAAACCCTTTCTCTTTCGCGAGTAGTGCGATTGGCAAAATTCCTTGGATTGCCCTAACTCTTCCATCCAGTGAAAGCTCGCCTACAATCATTTTTCCATTGAAATCAAACTGTAATTGCTTGGTCGCCAAAAGTAATCCAACTGCAACAGGCAAATCATAAATAGGACTTGCTTTGGGCAAATCCGCTGGAGCCAAATTAACAGTAATTCGTCCACACTGATGTGGAGGCTTAAAGCCACTATTTTTTATGGCACTGCTAACACGGTCTCGCGATTCCTTAATGGCAGTATCCGGAAGACCAACAATATTAAAATTATGGAGTCCTGCTCCCAAAACATCAACTTCCACTTCCACAACTTCTCCGTCCAATCCAATTGTCGCAGCAGAAAATATTTTTGAAGACATAAGTTCTATAGCAAATCCAAAATATAAAATCCTAATGTCAAATAAAATTCAAAAAAATAAATGACAAAAAAATTAAAAATTGAGATTTGGGATTTTATTTGAAATTTAGATTTAGGATTTTATCAATATTCCTATTCTTTTCATTTTTCCTGCTTAGCTTATTATTTTTTTGATGCACCTTTTCTTTCAATTAGTTCCATTACATATACCATGGCAACTGTTATTGTCTCAATTGGCATAAAATCTATTGCTGGAATAGAGTCTGCAATTCCTCCCACACTCAATAAGCCAATTTTGCTAATCCATTTACTGGCACCTTTCTTTTTACCATTAGCTCCAACCAACAACATCATCATAAAAATAAAAATTGTGCAGAGTGCTGAAAAAATAATTGGCAAAATTACAGTTTCAGCAAGTACAAAGTCCAACAAGTCTTTTAGTAATGCAGCTCCCAGGGCAGCAACATATGGCATATCACCAATAAAATCAACTTGCTTTAAAAGTGATAATGCTCCCATTGGAGTAGCAACCGCAGCCAAATCTTTGGCAACTTTCGCAGTTTCCACCACACCGCCCTTACGAGCAGCCTCCAATCTGCTACCGTGGCTATTATTTTTGCGACCAGCCATGTCATTATTATTATTTTCTTCATCATGAGGCACATGCAAATCGCCAGGATGCGACGGCTGCGCATTCGGCATTTGCGAATTACTTCTCGCCTCACTTAAAGCATTTCGCCTTTCTTCCTGATCTATCGTAGCGTTTGCCATAAAATTCAAACTTCCAAGCCAGCAATCCAAGAATTGTTTAGGAATTAGAAATTAGAAATTAGAAATTTTCTTATCCTACTGTTCCTCATCATCAAAATCTTTCTTTGCTTGTTCTATTTCCATTAGTTGTCGCGGATCAGATGTGATAATTTGATCTTCTGCATAGGAAGCAATAACCTTGATTGCCACGTGTTTTGCGCCAGCAAATAAAATCCCTTCTCCCACATTACTCTCTAATAGCAAGAATTTTTCTTGCTCGGTTAAATAAAAAGTATCTGAAATAGTATCAATCGCTGCCGGTGATTGCTTGAGCAAAAGTTGCAATGAGGAATTTGTCACAATTGGCTTTCCATAACGAGAACTCATGAAGTCAGCAATATCTTGAGTGATCGTTGTTAGTCCTGTGTAATATTTGCGACACCTCTTGGCAATGCCAAAGAGAAAGGAAGCGGCATCATCATTTTGCATCATCACCCATGCCTCATCAACAACAATTATTCTTTGTTTAAGTGTTGAACGCATTTCATTCCAAATAAACTGCAAAATAGTATACATCGCAATCGGTCTAAGCTGCTCTTCCAAATCGCGAATATTAAAAACAACCAATTGATTGTCAATTTGAACATTGGTAGTGTGATTCAATACCCCAGCAAAAATACCTTCGGTATATTTTTCCAAACGCCTCGCCACCGATTCTCCTCCATCAGAATTTCTAATAACTGAATACAAGTCTGACATTGTCGGAAAAGAAGCGGAAGTGAAATCCTTAAAGCTACTTTGCGGAGTAATATCGCGCATAGCATAAGTTTCCCTGATTGCAATATCCAAAATAGAATCTTCTTCTGGAGTCACAGCTCCAAGCATAATATGCAAAAGTCCAATAAGACTTGCAATATTGCTCCTCAAAACATCCTCTGGATCCTCATCTTCTCCAACCTTAGGCAAATCAAATGGGTTCAAATGGAAATTTGAATTCAATGAGAGCTTGATAAAAGTTCCGCCTACTGTTTCACAAAGATATTTATATTCATTTTCTGGATCAATCACGATTACATTTGTTCCCACCATCAATGAGCGAAAAATTTCCAGTTTCACTGTATAACTTTTTCCTCCACCAGATTTAGAGAAAACAACCATATTAGCATTTTCCATTTTGAAACGATCAAACAAAATCAAGCTATTGTTGTGGCGATTTATTCCATATAAAATTCCTTCATTAGAAGAAAGATCTGCAGAAACAAAAGGGAACGTTGTTGAAAGAGGTGCAGTGTTAAGATTATTAGCAATGTCCAATTCATCATTAGCCAGAGGAATTGTTGAAGAAAAACCTTGCTCAACCTTAAGCACAGATGGCTTCACATATACCAGTTGAGCTTCCAAAATTGATTCTATTTTTTGATGAGCCTTTTCCACTTCCTCCATCGTTGCTCCATATAAAGTCATATAAAGACCAAAGCGAAAAAACTTTTCCGTTCCTTGTTGCAACTTATCCCGCAATTCTTCAATATCCTGCAAAGCAGTTTCCAAAATAGGATCTCTGATTTTTCCGCCTTCTTCTTCTATGTGTATTTGGGATTGAACTTGGGTTGAGCTTTTTCTAAGTGTTTTCAAAATTTCGACAGTTTCAATTGGATGAATAAACATGGCGGTATCCATCGAAAAATCTATATTGATAATTGGCGAAAACCAGTTTGAATGTAAATATCGAGGATAAGCCACCACAAATAAAGTTCGCGCATAGGTTTCTCCAATCTGAAGACTATTAGAATTAATTTTCATTGCGGAAGGAGCAATCAAATCCTTGATTGTTGCCACGCCTCGCTGATACAGCGCTTCACTTTGCAAAATTGAAGGTGTCGCGTCTATTGACTTTTTATTTTTATCTAATCCAAACATTCCGGTAGTAGAAATTCGAATGGCCTTTGGCCAATACGAATTTATATTTTATTTTTCTTTTAAATTAAATCGCTGCATTCTTTTTTAACTAAGTGTATATTCATTTTCGAATTCTCACTACCGGAAATAATTTTTATTTTAAAATCTTTTTAACTAAGTTCCACTTTATCCATATCTTTGATAATAGAATTATTGTGTATCGATGGATTATAAGAATTATACAAAAGTTCAATCAGTTCTTCAGTTTTAAGAGGAACAGCTTTCACTCCAGAGCTTGACAATCCTGCAGCCACATGATCAACGCGATGCCAAAGTTGATTTTTATAAGTATCAAAAAGTT
>JBBQCF010000051.1:0-4116 GCA_038318455.1 Candidatus Moraniibacteriota bacterium | reverse complement strand
AAGCATCTCAAGTTCAGCCACAATAAAATTATTTAATCATAAAAAATAATAAATTAAATAAATAATTAGTTATTAACTAGTAATCAAAATAATATGGACGAAGAAAAAAAAGAAATTCAAGAAGCTCATATTGAGGAAGTGACAGAAATGGAGGAAGTTGTTAACGAAGATGAAATAATAGAGACAGAAGAGGAAAAAAAGGACAAAAAAATCAAAAATCTTATTTCGGCTGTAATTTTGCTTGCAGGATTATTTGCCGGAAGTTTGTTTGTGGATGCAGTTCAAATGGTGAGAGGTAGTGGTTTTTCTCAAAAAGCACTTGATAAGGCTGATGTCTTTGCTTCAAATGGAAAAACATGGGTTGCTTTTAGTGAGCCACTCGTAAAGGTTTCAGTTATTTCTGATGATACTTGTGAGGCTTGCAAGCCAGACGAGGTTTTGGTTGGACTCAAGCAAGCACTTCCAACAATGCAAAATGACAAGATTGATGTAAATTCTGCTCAAGGAAAAAAATTGATTGCGCAGTTTAATTTGAAAACTATCCCAGCTTTTATTTTCTCAAAGGAAATTGAAGGAACTGAATTATTTGCAAAAGCCGAGCCATTTTTGGATAAACAAGGTGATTCATATGCAATTAAAAGTGCTGAAGCTGGTTTTCCAGTTGGAAAATACATTGCAGCTCCAAAGGTTGCTGATAATGATATTGTTTTGGGTGTTGCTAATGCAGAAGCGACAGTTGTTGCCTTCATGAATTTTCAAAGTCCCACTGACAAAATTTCTTATCAAACAATAATCACACCAATGCTCAAGGATTATGCTGACAAAATCAGATTTGATTTTAAGAGCTATGTTCCGCCTACAGCAACTCAAGGAACAAGTGCAGCTTTGGCAGCAGCTTGCGCTAATGAACAAGGAAAATTCTTGCCATACGCAGATAAACTTTTTGCGACTGCCGATGCCTGGGGAAAAGCAAAAGATGCAACAGTACTATTAAAGTCATATGCAGCTCCTGCTGGTCTTAATGCTGCTGATTTCGGAAAATGTCTTGATAGTAAGAAATATCAAGATTTGATCACTGCAACAGTTGCTGAAGGTCAAAGTTTTGGATTGCAAGCCACCCCTTCAATATTTGTTGGATCAAATTTGCAAACTGCAACAGCAAAATATGATGATGTGAAAAAAGCTATTGATGCACAATTGGCAAAATAGAAAACTAGCATTAAAACCTGAATAGACAAAAAATGAGACCCTGTGGTCTCATTTTTTATTGACAGAAATATTTTATTTGATATACTCATACTATGCTTATAAATAAATCAAGCCGACAATTAAATACTTTTATGTATTTTTGGTTTACGGGCCTTTCTGGTCGGTTTGTTTTTGCGAATAATGAATAAATAAAAAATCATTGTTCAAGATAATAGGCTGACCTTTACAGGTCAGTTTTTTTGTTTTTAATAATTCAAGAGGATGTTGTTTAACAAAAGAATAAAAAATTACACAGGAGGTGTAAGATGAATGATTTTAAATTGAGTATTGCAGATGAACATGGAGAAAAATCAGTGGCCTTAATGGGAAGGACTTATACGGGAGCTGAACATCTTTGTGATAGCTTAAAAAAAGGTTTGCTTGACGGTTCAGTGGAAATTAAAGTTTATGAAGATTTCATATCATTTGTGCGTGGTGGAATGTCACTAAGTTTTAAGGACAATCCTCAAAAACTTTCCAACATTAAAACAGTGATCAGTATGGGCAAAGCAAAGCTTGAGCCGTGTAGCATGGCTAATTTTGAAGGTTTCAGATTACTTTTTATTTAGGGTCGAAGTTTCAGCAAGAAATGTTTCAATAAAAGAGTGTATATATTATATGCACTCTTTTTTCTATTTAATATTGAGGTTGTATTACTTTGTGTATATGATAAAATACTTATACATAAAAAGCGTGAATTTCTTTAAATACAAAATATGAAATTAAACAAAAATACTTTTGAAGTTATTTTTTTTGCTCGTGGCGGACAAGGTGCAAAAACAGCTTCTGAATTGGTCGCGCACAGCGCAGTAAAAGAAGGGAAATTTGTGAAAGCTTTTCCGTTTTTTGGTCCAGAAAGATCCGGAGCTCCAACAAAGATGTTTTTGCGTGTTTCTGAAAAGCCAATCAGAACGCAAGAGCCAGTTTCAGATCCTGATATTGTGTTAGTGCTAGATGAGACAGTGATGGATTCACAAGATGTTGCCAATAATCTCGACAAACATGAAATTTTGATCGTAAATTCAGCCAATTCGCAAGAGGATATTCGAAAAAGAGTGCCACATTTTGAAGGTTCAATTCATGTGGTGGATGGAAATGGAATTTCTGCCGAAATTATTGGAAAACCTTCTCCAAACATGGTCCTCATTGGTCACTTGATTAAAATTTCAGAAATCGTGGAATTGGAAAGTGCTGCAGAAGTTTTCAGGGGAGTTTTTACTGAAAAGATTGGCAAAGATTTGACTGAAAAAAATATCCGCGCAATGCAGGCTGGATATGACGAATTCTAAAATAATTTTAAATTAGAAATTTTAAATTTTAAATTGAGGAGTCGCTTTGCGACGATTATATATTATGGAAAAAGGAGGAATTATAAAACATGACATTTCAAAATCTCCCAAAACAGGGGATTGGAAATATTCAACGCCTATTGTGGACAAGGATAAATGCATTGGATGCGAAACTTGTGTGCATTATTGTCCCGATGCGTGCATTTCTATGATCAAGCACAATGAAGATGCAAAAAATAAAGCTGACATTGATTATGATTTCTGCAAAGGTTGTGGGGTTTGTGCTCAAGTGTGTCCAGTGAAAGCCATAATTATGAAAAAATAAGTTTTTTCATAATTAGTATTATGTATCTTGTATCTCGTATTATGTATGGAAAATGCAAAAATAAAATCATTTGCTGACTTGAATGCTTGGAAGAAAGGTCATTTGCTGGTTTTGGATATATATAAAATAACTAAAAAGTTTCCCGCAGATGAAAGATTCGGATTAATTTCACAAATGCAACGTGCGGCAGTTTCGATAACCTCTAATATTGCAGAAGGTTTCAGTAGGAATACAAGTAAGGATAAGTTTCAATTTTATTGTATAGCACACGGTTCTCTGACAGAATTGCAAAATCAGCTTATAATTAGTAGGGATTTGAAATATTTAGATAGAGATAATTTTGACAAAATAGCTCAACAAAGCATTGTGGTTGGAAAATTAATAAATGGTTTAAAAAAGATAATAAAAAATAATGAGTGATACAAAATACAAAATACTAGATACAAAATACACAAAGCGCATACGCGCTTTAAATGGTGGATATGCAATGGCAGAAGCTTTGCGTCAAATTCATCCTGATGTGATGGCGGTGTATCCAATCACACCGCAAACTCCAATCATTGAAACTTATGCCAAATTCAAAGCGGATGGTTTGGTCCAAACGGAAATTGTGCAAGTTGAATCGGAACATTCTGCCATGAGTGCAACAATTGGAGCATGCAGCGCTGGAGCGCGCGCCGTGACAGCTTCCAGTTCGCAGGGACTTTTGCACATGGCTGAAACTTTGCCAGTAGCGTCGGGCCTTGGTCTTCCAATTGTGATGTGTGTTTCTTCAAGGGCACTTTCTGCTCCGCTCAACATTCATGGAGAACATGGAGATGTAATGGCAATTCGTGACCTCGGTTGGATGCAAATCTTTGGAGAACAAGCCCAGGATGCCTATGATAACACCATAATCGCCCTCAAGGTGGCTGAAATGGCAGGGGTGCCAGTTATGCCTATTATGGATGGTTTTCACACCTCGCACACCACAGAGCGTGTAGAGATGATTGAGGATGAGATTATCCGGACTTTTGTCGGACAAAGGCAACCAGAGCACGCACTGACCGACCAAGAAAATCCAATCACTATTGGAACTCTGGCTCTGCAGAACACTTATTTTGACTTCAAAATTGACCAAGCTAAAGCCTTGGAAAAAGCCAAAAATGTCTACAAGAAAGTTTGCAAAGAATTTGAGAAAATTTCAGGCAGAAAGCATGGCATGTTTGAAGCATACAAAGTCAAAGATGCGGAAAATGTGATCGTGATGATGGG
>JBBQCF010000050.1:0-4193 GCA_038318455.1 Candidatus Moraniibacteriota bacterium | reverse complement strand
AAAAATAATCCTGTGAGCAACATAATTCCAATCGCCATTGCCATTCCAAAAATATTAGGATTATCAAAACTCCCATAAGCCCTAAGAAAACGAATTGCGCTGCCATCTATATAAAATTCCACCACTGATGAGCCTGATAAGATAGGATCATGACTTGCCAATCCTAGCCATTTGTTGGCAAAAGCAAACTGATGCATGACCTGCCAAATTCCTAGCCAAGCACTAATCATTAATCCAATTAAAAACCAAGAAACTATTTGCGCTTTGTTTTTGTTTTCATAAATCAGCCAGGTCAATCCTATTGCCAATATTATCCAGATAAAATGTTGCAGTGCAATAATTTTATTTTCTGCCCAGAAAATAGAAATTAAATTTAAGACAACAAATAACAAACACATCAAGAATGTTTTATTTTTTTGGAAATAATCCAGAGAAAATTGATCTTTTTTAAAAAAAATAAAATTTGCAATCCTAATCAAAAGCAATCCTATAATCAAGATGTCAACCAAATATAAACTGTGGGTCAAGTATTCACTTGGCATTTTATTTATTTTACCAAGCTCAATAATCCACCTTGTTTGCCAAGGAAGAAGAAATGCAAGCAGATAAGTTCCAATCTCTAAAAATTTTCTCATTTGATATTTTTCTTTTTTTCTGTCATCAAACCAATCGCAATAGCTAAATACACCCAAATAAATCCTAAGAATATTCCCGAATTAAAAAGATTTGGAATGACAATTGCAGCCCAGCCAAACATTACAAAAGCTATAACTGCAATATTTATGTTGCTATTGTTGATATTTAAAAACAAGGATATTGATTTTATTAACAAATAAAATATCAATATCGAAAAAGAAAGTATTCCAAAGATACCGCTACCAAACCAAACTTCCAGAAAAATATTACTAGCATTTAATCCTGCTCCTCTCTCGTCGCTTCCCAAAATTGAACTAATGCCACCCCAACCCAAACCTAAAACTGGATGCTTTTTGATTTGCTCCCATGATTTTTGATAAATTTCTTTGCGAATGTTCACATTAGGATCAGGCCTCGAAACTTCCATGATGATATTGCCAACTGCCTTTTCACTTGCAATATCCTCAAGATTAATGTGCTTACAGGGCAAAATGTCATTCAAATTTTTTACAACATATGGAACCGCATGAGCAACATTTCCTGGACACGAAATTGTTATTTTTTGAAGTCCACCCGTGCTTACCGCTCTGTTTGCAACTTGAAAATGAGTTAATGGCATGCTCAAAAGCAAACCAACTCCAACCACAAACAAAACAAAAAGCAATTGCGTGCCGGCTTGGCGCCATTGCCATTTTTGCATTTTAAATATATCTAAAAAATTCCGCCAACCATTTCTTGTTTCGCAATTGTCAGTGCCACATTTTTCAAGCAAATTAAATTTCAAAAAAACAATAACAACAAAAATTGCTCCGATCCAAGCACTGCGCGAAACTGTCAAAATAAGACTAATCATTGTTAAAATGGTCAAAAACAAATAACCAGAAAGCAGCCATTTATTTTTTTTGTTTTGATAGATCAAGACAAAAAGCATTGCCAACATGAACACTAGATAAATTCCAAACCAATCTGGCTCGGTGAAAGTTCCGTTTGGCCTGCCCGGCATCACCTCAAAAGAATTGCTTCCGACAAGAAATCTAACATTTTGCCAAATGGCATACACCGTCACAATCATTCCACTACTCAAGAAAAATGGCACAATTCTTTTCAAGTCATCCAGCGATTGCACATACACTCTTGTCAGAAAATATAACGCCACAAAAGAAAGTGCGACAACAGATTGCTTGAAACTCATGCCTTTTTGCAATGCTCCCATGCTGCTCAAAAAACCAGCAGCAGCAAAAATAAGCAGTACTCCATCATGCCTTTGAAATTTTGGCAATGGAAATGCCAAACGTTTTGAAACAAATTGAATCATCAAAGCGATTATCGTAATCAAGCCAAAAAACTGATATGGTCTCAACATTAAGCCAATCTCCTTTGGCATCAAATTTACATTCTCCAGAACTAAGGCGCCAATAAAAAAAACAAACGTCCAGCCAGGGCGATATAATCCCAGAATCAAAGCAAGTATTGCAAAAAAAGCAAAATCACCTAGATTCTTAAAAGGCAAAAACCCCACATTGGAAAACCAAATAGCAAAAATAACCAAGATAATATTAGCTAGCACTAAATATATCTTAGTCGTATTTTTAGAAAACTGCTCAAGCAATTGATTAAAAAATTTCATATTGTATGTAGTTTATTTTTATAGTTGAACACAATTCTATTTATATCGAATTTGTTATATGCATCACTTTCAAAACAAATTTATGCCATGAAAAATGAGTTGCACGTTCTTTGCCCTTCATGGAGAGAGCTGCTTGTAAATGATCATGCATAAGAACATTTTTCAAAACCATCGCTAAATCATCAACACTAGCAGGATCGCAATACAAAACACTGTCACTTCCGATTTCAGGAAGCGATGAGGTTTTGGCAGTAATTACAGGAACGCCCTGATTCATAGCTTCAAGCACTGGCAAACCAAATCCTTCATATAAGGAAGGATACACAAAAACACTAGCATTTCGATAAAGTGCAGGCAAATCAGCTTGTTCGATATATCCCAAAAGCCTTGTTTCTTTTTCAAGCTCCATACCAATCACAGCAGCCTGAACATCGGTAACCAAGGGAGCAAGCTCTGGCATCATTTTTCCTGAAACAATCAATTTCGGAAGCCAACTAGCATGTCCATACGCTTCAAACAAAATCTTATAAGCTCTAAGCACATTTTCGGTGTTCTTTCTAACCTCCAATCCCCCACCAGTATAAATATATCCAGCCTTGAGCTTATACTTTTCAAGCACACGCCTACTTTCATCTTCAGTAACTTCTTCTTTATAAATACTGTCTACATCTATATGACAAACAGAAACCTTACTAGCAGGAATTCCCAAATGCCTAATCAAATCTTTTTCCGTGCGATGCGAAACCGCAATAATTCTGTCAGCCCTTTGCATTGCGCGCTCACTCAAATATTGATAAAGCTTTTTTCGCCAATTATTAAGATACGCAGGAAAAAGGCGAGGAATAATATCATGCACAATCATCACATGTCTAATCTTTTTCTTGTTACGTAGCATGCTACGTAACACCGTAGGGCTCTGATAAAGACTAAGCAAAACATCACAATGATCCTTCTTTATTTTTCTTGGCAAGGAAAAGCTTTCCCACCAAATTTTACGAATCAAATCATCCCTCTTATATAGAGGCAAAAAAATATGCTTGGTGAAATTAGCAGGAAGTTCTAGTGAAATGTCTTCTTCGAGATACAAAACAAATTCAATCTTCTCAAGATTTAAGATTTGAGATTTGTCCCAATTGGGATAAGCTTGAAGCAAAAGATTTGAGATTTCAATCAATTCCTTCAAGAAATTGATTGATACCTGTCCTATTCCTGTATTTTGTTTGCGCAGGAATGACGCATTTATTGCTATTTTCATATGTTAAAATTATAGCTCATAATCATAAAATGCAAAAGAGGGCTGAATTGACCTAATTTACATACGCAGATATAATACTAATATTGGTCACTGCCTTAAATAAGGACGCTAAGATTAATTTTTATCAAGATATCTTGAAAATTATGGAACAAAAAGAAAAACCTGTTGTTTGCATTATCGGAATGGGCTATGTTGGACTTCCCTTGGCTGCGGTGGCTGCAAATAAAGGCTACGAAGTGTATGGATTCGATAATGATCAAAAAAAACTAGATCTAATCAAACAAGGAGTATCTCCTTTCAAGGAAGAATTTTTAGAAGAACTTTTGCCAAAAGTCAAAATAAATGTTTTTAGTGACCCCACATTAATGTCAAAATGTGACATCCACATTATTTGTGTGCCAACACCGGTTGATGAAAAATATTTTCCAGATTTAGGGCCAGTTATCAGTGCTGCTGAAACTGTTGCAAAAAACATGAAAAAGGGATCGTTAGTAATTCTTGAATCCACCGTTAATCCTGGTGTGAGTGAAGAATTCGTGAAACCAATTTTTGAAAAAGCAGGTTTTGAAGTTGGAAAAGATGTTTTCATTTCTCACTGTCCAGAACGTGTTAACCCCGGAGATCCAAAATGGAATGTTTCAAAAATCCCACGTGTTGTTGGTTCTTTTGATGCGA
>JBBQCF010000049.1:0-4387 GCA_038318455.1 Candidatus Moraniibacteriota bacterium | reverse complement strand
GGAGCAACTTGGGCTACAAACCCAAAGAATGTTACCGTTAGTGTGAATGCTTGCGTTGGAACATGTACCTCAGGTTGTGGTCTTCCACTCAGAGCAAACAGTTGTGGTGTTGCAAATGCTTGCGCCGCAACAGCTGCCTGTTGCATACCAAGCTACACATATTTTTGTACTGAAAGTGCTGTAGCAAGCTGCGATGGAACTAATGTTGGCAACACAATTACCACCTCAACTGGTACTTGCGGAGCAATAGACAATAATGCTTGCGGATCAGTACCACTTTTCTCACAGGCTGACTGCGTAGCTGCTGGCGAGCCCTGCAGTGATATAACAGTAACTTGTCCACCAATAGTTGATAACAGTTTCACTACTGGAGTTTGGAGAGAAGAATAGTATTAAAAAAGAATATTTTAATAAACTAAATAATAAAAAAATGGAAAACAAAAAAAAGATTGGTATTTTAGTTGGAATCATAGCATTGGGAATTGCTATCGTAGTGGGTGTTTATGGAATAAACAAAAAAACAAACAATATTGAAACCCAAAAAAAAGACACCATAGCTCAGCCAATAAATATTGAAGAAAAAGCAGCAACTGATGTTCAAGCAGTGCAAGAAAAGGTTAAAGAAGGAGCTCTTACTGCAGAGGAAGCCAAGGAGCAGATGGATGCTATTGGTTCTAAAATCCCTCTTCCTCCAATGCCGGATAATTTGAAATAGCTTGTCTTGATTTAAAAGTAGACTTTGAAATGAGCGAGGGATTTGATCTCTCGCTTTTTTTGTGGAAAATGGGTTGCCTGTCTTTCTTTACAGGATGTTTTTAGTTAGCTATAATGAAATTGTTTTAAATTAATATTTTTTACATATTATGAAGGCATCAATTGATCTTAAGGGAAATCTTGTATCATTCACAGTTAATACGGAAATATATTCCAAGGATGTTATCTATAAAGCTTGCTATGTCTTTATTGATAAGATGTATATCTTGTTGGACGTTTCTAATAAAAAGGATCTCATTCTAGTGACGCTTAAAGGGAAAACAGCTTTATCAAAAAAGGAAATTGAAAAGCTAGAAGGGGAATTCATGAATGAATTGCTAAACTCCTTACTTAGGAGTAAAATTTCTAAACGTAACCAGAAATTATTGGAGCATATAGTTGGGGGTGCAATGGGGGCAGCGCTGGGTGTT
Source organism: Candidatus Moraniibacteriota bacterium (assembly GCA_038318455.1). Lineage (GTDB taxonomy): Bacteria > Patescibacteriota > Minisyncoccia > Moranbacterales > GWC2-37-73 > UBA12068. Next base: position 3,203 of record JBBQCF010000049.1, on the reverse strand, counting down.
AATGTCGTTAAGGAAAGTAATAAATCCGAAGATGCTAACTTGGAAGACACCATCCGTGCCAAGGAAATTGAGGATGCTGTGGAGGCTTTGAAAATTCAGCTGGCTGAAATTGAATCAAATGGTGATTATGAAAATGATGAGCTTGGTATTCGTAAGATTGCCTCAGTGAAGAAATGCAAAAAGGTAAAGCTCAATAAGGGTAGATCTAAATAAGCTCAAAAATATAATGAAAAAAGAAAAAGATATTAAAATAAGATTGGAAAATTCCATATATAATACTAAATGCATAAAGCAGGCGGCGCTCGATTTTTCTTCTTCGATCGATATTGTCATTAAAAAAAATGGAAATTATACTGAAGTTTCCATGATAGCAAGCGATGAAGATGACGTGGCATTTGAGTTTGCAAATTACGCTTTATTTTTAACCATACAATTAAAATGATTTCTCCTGTAAAAATATCTAAAGCGAAATATGCTAATTTGGTTAACTTTCGTTTTGCAAAAATAAATGATAAATATCTGCTGACCAATGATTTGGGTGGATGGATTTTATTATCAAAAAATGACTTTGAAAAACTGACTGAAGATGTGATGAGAAAAACTGATGATTTGTATTTAAGACTCAATGCTGCTGGTTTTATTGTTCAACAAAAAAGCGCAGTTGCTGAATATGCGAGTAAATATTTAAAATTGAATAAGTCATTAATTAGTGGTCCATCCTTGTTTATTTTTGTGGTTACGCTTCAATGTAATCATCGTTGTTTGTATTGTCAGGTGACTCCGGAGAGAAAAGGCGCTGAGGGTTTTGATATGGATAAAGCAACAGCGAAAAAATCGATAGATTTGATTTTCAGAACACCATCTGAAAATGTAGCAATAGAATTTCAAGGCGGAGAACCTATATTGAATTGGGATATTGTTAAATATATTATTAAATATGCCAAAGCAGTTAATAAGACAGAAAGAAAGAATTTAACAATTTCCATGGTAACTAATTTGACATTGATGGATGATGAAAAATTGGCGTTTCTGCTGAAGGAAGACGTTAGCATAAGTTGTTCTTTTGATGGTCCAGACTATGTTCACGATAAAAATAGAATTTATTTAGATGGCAAAGGGGGGAGTCATAAGGTTGTTGTTGAGGGTATTAAAAAAGTTCAAGCAGCTATTGCTGTTAAGAAAAATAAAAAAATTCACGAATTTGTTGATAATATCAATGGAATTTTAACTACCACAAAATTTTCCTTGCCATATTCTCATAAAATTATTGATGAATATAGAAAGTACGGGTTTAATAGTCTTTTTATTAGGCCGCTTAGTCCATTTGGCTTACAACGTCAAACTTTGGAAACAATTGGATATACAGCCGAGGAATTTATAAAGTTTTTCATTGAGTCCATGGATCATATTTTGGAGTTAAACTTGCAAGGTGTTAAGTTTGTGGAAAGAACAACCTATCTTGCACTTAAAAAAATATTGGAAAATGATGATCCTGGTTATTATGAAATGCGCTCGCCTTGTGGTGCTGGAATTGGTCAGATGGCTTTCAATTATGACGGAAAGGTTTTTACTTGTGATGAGGGCAGAATGGCTCAGCGCATGGGACACGATAATTTTCAAATTGGAAATGTTGAGGATAGCAAATATGCTGAGCTTATCGATAATGACGTAAATAAGACAATGTGCTTAGCTTCTTGTTTGGATAATCACGTGGGCTGTAATGATTGTGTCTATAAGCCATATTGTGGAATTTGCCCATTGGCTAACTATATTGAACATGGCACGATTTTTCCTCAAATTTACAATACAGATAAACATAAAATAAATAAAGCAATGTTCGACTATATTTTCCAGAAACTCGATGATCCAAAATATCGTGCAGTTTTTGAATCTTGGATAAAATAGGAAAAAGAGTCTAAAATGGCAAATATGGTTATTTTGAAAAAAAATCCAAATCAAATTATTAAAGCGCATGACACACCTCATGCGCTTAATCTTTTTTTTACTGCCAAGTGTAACTTGAATTGCTCATATTGTTTTGTGAATAAGAGTGGACAGGAAAATGTAACCATAGATGAAAAATTGATAAAAAAAAGTATTAATAGATTTTTCAAGTACCCAGGTAAGAAAAAACTGATCAGTTTCAATGGCGGAGAACCACTTTTGGAGTGGTCCATTCTTAAACGCATGCACCTTTATGCATCGCAAGAAGCTCGAAAACTTGGAATATTTCTCGATATCGTTGTTGTTAGCAATGGCACATTGATAACGCAAGATATGATTGATTTTTTTGCTGAATATAAAACGATACTAAAAATAAGTATCGATGGCAATAAGCAGACGCATGATAAGCAGCGCCCATTTATCAATAAAAAGGGTGGATCAGTATTTGATTTGTTGATGAAAAAAATGCAGCAAATGAACTGGAAAAATTTGCCAGTAGCTGTTTCGATGGTGTTTACTCCTGAAAGTGTTGACAAACTTAATGAAAATATCATGTTTCTTTCCAAACAAAATTTTTCTTTTATTGAAATATACCCAGATGTGCATGCAAGGTGGAAAAGGGCAGAAATTGCTAAGCTGAAGACAGTGTTAAAAAAATTTGAAAAATACTACATTTCTTCATTTAAAAATAATAAATTGAATTTTAAGAATTCACTATTAGATAGTATTGTTAACGATGTGAATCTTTATAAAACACGAAATTGCCCAAACATTCAAATTGATTGCTTGGGAAATTTCTATGTTTGCGACAAGGCCATGTCACTGTCAATGACTAATAGGGGAAAATATGTTGTGGGAAGCGCCGCTAAGGGCATTGATGATGTGAAGCGCTTGAAGATTTTGAATTGTTTGAGAGAAGAAATTGCCATGTCTTGCAATTTGAAATGTGAAAATTGCAAATATGAGAAATATTGCTTTTGCCAACTTGGTTCGTATATTTATCAAAAAAACAGCGCAAGTGGGGATGCTGAGTTTTGGTATAATTTTTGCCAAGTTTCGGGTCTAATTATTGGATCCTATCTTGCTATTGCAGAAAAATTGAAATATAACGAGAAATTTGTCGAACTATATAGGTTCTAATTTTTAGTATTGAATATGTTTGCATATAGTGAGAATATGGTTTATAATTTAAGCATAATAAAATAAACAAAAAGTACCATTGTTATGAAGATATTACATAGCAAACTGCCTAAGATAAA
>JBBQCF010000048.1:0-6056 GCA_038318455.1 Candidatus Moraniibacteriota bacterium | reverse complement strand
CATAACTATCGCAAACATGACAGTTTGCATGGCAAAATATTTTTTTGATATTTGAAATATTTTTTTGATATTTTTTTCCATATTTTTATTATTACATTATATCATATTTTTTAGCCAACAGATATTAACACACATTTAATTTTTTGGTGTATAATATAGAAATGAAAAAGAAAGCTAAAATAAAAACTCAACAAAGGCGCCTTAGAAAAATTGCCAAAGTTCATGCTATTTTTTCTGTTGCCCTTTTTTCCCTCTATATAATATCTTCAGTCATATATAGCCCTGAATTTTTACTTTCGGATGTTAAACACAAATTCAGTGCTTTGGCAGACGAAACAGTTACTATTGTTGCAAGGGTTTTAGATTCACCAATAAAACCAATTGTTTCAGGTACAGCAAGCTGTGTGAACAATGTTCTAGAAGTTAGTCTTAGTTGGCCAAGTGATTTAAATTCTCAAAACTATAGCATCACTCGAGATGGAACAATACTGGCCAGTGGAATAACATTTTCCAACTTCAAGGACACTTTTGTGAATCTAAACACTCAATATTCCTATATCATAACTGCGCATGGCGAAATGGGAACAGGTTTTGCAATTTCTGATCCTATAATAATTTCAACGCCCCAGGTCTGTGGCTCTGCAATGCTGCCAAAAATAACTATCTCTGCCTATGATGTGAATAGCGATGGTAAGGCTGATAATATGAACGAACGAGATACACTTCGTCCGCTTTTTACTGGAACAACAAACATTGCTAACGCTATCATAAAAATCTCTATCCCTAGCTCCCAAGAAATTATAGCTGAAACTAGCGCCAATCAAGTTGGCTATTGGAGTTGGCTATCCCCTGTTAATATTTCACCAGGAACACACACTATTTACGTCACGGCGATAGATCCACTCGATGAAACAATTTCAGTTTCAACATTCATGAATTTTAATATAGCTTATTTATCAAATAATAATGACGATAATAAAATTACCAACAAGAAAAAACAACCCGCGGGGCAACCAGTTATCCCAACTCAACCAATAGTTCCTGAAAAAATAATCACCCCTATAGAAAATCAAACACCAGAAACAATATCCGCATTTCCATTTGATTACACATTAACACTAGAAAAAGAAGCTGTTTTTCAAGGAAAAGATTTGCCAACATTCATCAAAATTGAATTGTATGATTCAAAAATAAAAAACGCTAAAGCAAAAATAAGCTACAAGATATTCGACCAAAATGGAAAAGAAATTTTAAACTTTTCTCAAGATGAAGAACTGCAAGACAACATGATAATTCAACGAAATATTTTTATTCCCAATTTTACCAAGCAAGGAAATTACAAATTGCAACTTTCTGTTGACTTTGATAAATACACTCTTAGCAAAGAACAATCATTTGTTATTGCGGTAGCACCACTAATCAATCTTGGCGGTGGCATCATACTCTCCTATCCTGACATCATCAGTAAGCTTGGAACTATTTCCTTGATTTTGCTTTTGCTGCTACTGTTCTGGCTAATTCTTTTTTCAAGAGAATATTGGCTATACCTTCATGCATTAAGACATATTACTGAAAAAAATCTGAATACTATAGGTTCATTTGGAAAAAAGAAAAGAAAGGAGGTTTCAAGATGAGTACTCAAAATATTATGTTTATTGTAAATGCTATCACCATTATTGCCCTGCTTCTCTCTATTATTTATACTGCTGGTGTTGTTTGGAGAGTAGAAAAAGAGCTAGATATTTCTTACAAATTTTTTCTAGTCGCTATTATTTTGCTTTTTGTGGCAGAAATAACAAATCTCTATTATCCATTAGATAATATTCTTTATATAGCACTTGCGATTAAAATACTTAGGATGCTATTTACGCTTTGCTTTTTGATTGGTGTGCTGCTCATGAGAGATATCGCCAGAAAGCTAGACGGGGAAAAAGAAAACGAAGAAGAATAAGTGCTATAAAAAATATCCACAATAAAACCCGCCTTTTGAGCGGGTTTTATTTCCATCTTTTGGGATATATTCAAAAAAATATATTTCAATAAAGTGGGATCTATTTAACAGCCTCTTTCAATGCTTTTCCAGCAGTGAATTTTGGTACTGTCATTGCAGGGATTTGGATTTTAGCTTTGGTTTGAGGATTGATTCCTTCACGAGCAGCGCGAGCTGAAGTCTTGAAAGTTCCGAATCCAGTCAAAGTTACCTTATTTCCTGTTCTAATTTCTTCAGTTATTTTCTCCATAAGAGATTCAATAACCATTTCAACATCTTTTTTTGAAAGATCAGTCTTTGATGAAATTGCGTCAACGAGAGCGTCTTTGTTTACATTAGCCATAGTATTCACCATCCTTTCTATTTTAAGTTTTTATCCTTACTCCAACCATTGTACTATTTTTCGCCCAGATAAAGCAAATCAGTTATACACACCCAGAGCTTCGCTCTGGAATTTTCAATTTGTAATTTAAAATTTTTAATTAATTTCAATCTAAAACATTATAGAATCCTGATTTCATTTCAAATTTTAAATTTCAAATTACGCTCCTAGCGTGCATATTCAACTGACCTTGTTTCGCGCAGAACATTAACCTTAATCTCTCCGGGATATTTCAAATCTTGTTCTATCCTATCAGCAATTTCTCTCGCCAATTTCAACGCTCCCAAATCATCAATTTCTTCAGGTTTCACAAACACACGAATTTCTCGTCCAGCTTGAATAGCATATGTTCTTTCCACACCAGCAAAAGAATTAGCTGTTGTTTCCAATTCTTCAAGTCTCTTCAAATACTTCTCCAGTGTGTCTTTTCTTGCGCCAGGACGACTTGCAGAGATTGCATCAGCAGCTGCAATGATAAAAGATTCCGGAGTTTCAAATGGATAATCTTCATGATGAGATTTCATCGCATCAATAACTTCTTTTGGCATGTTGAATTTTTCCATGATTTTCATCCCGATTTCCACATGTGTTCCTTGGATTTCATGGTCAACTGCTTTTCCAATGTCATGCAGAAGTCCAGCTTTCTTGGCAACAGCAACATCAGCTCCAAGTTCAGCAGCAAGCGCTCCTGAAAGATGAGCCACTTCCAAAGAATGAAGCAGGACATTTTGGCCAAAACTTGTACGATAACGAAGTCTACCTAAAAGATATACTAATTTTGGTTCAAGTCCAGCAATTCCCAAATCATATACAGCAGCTTCTCCTGCTTCTTTAATCTTGTTATCAATTTCTTTCTTAGCAAATTCAACAGCTTCTTCAATTCGAGTTGGATGAATACGCCCGTCACCAATCAGTTTTTCCAAAGTGATGCGCGCGATTTCCCTGCGCACTGGATCAAAACCTGAAATCACTACTGCTTCTGGGGTGTCATCAACAATAATTTCCACACCAGTAAGTTTTTCAAGCGCCTTGATATTTCGTCCTTCGCGTCCAATAATTCGTCCTTTCACTTCATCAGATGGAATTGAAACAGTCGTGGTCACAACTTCAGCTGCATGAGAACCAGCATATTTTTGAATAACGCTAGTCATGATGTTTTTAGCTCTCTTTTCAATTTCTTCTACACCTTGTCTTTCGATCTTGGCTATACGCTGTGCTATTGCGTCGCGATTTTCTTCTTCAGTAAGTTGCAGTAAGATTGTTTTAGCTTGTTCCTTTGAAAGACCAGCGATTTTTTCCAATCTTTCCAATTCTCGCGTGCGAGCATCTTCAGCTTCAAGTTTGATTTTTCGAACTTCCTCAACTTTTTGTTCAAGAATTTTTTTGTTATTTTCCACTTCTTCAGTTTTTTGTTCAAGTGAAACTTCCCGCTTTTCAAGACGTTGTTCACTTCTAACAATTGTATCTTCTCTTTCTTTTTCTTTTTTCTTAGCCTCTTCTAAGATTTCAACTGCTTTGTTTTTTGCATCCAGAACAAGCTCCCGAGCTTTTTTCTCTGAATCTTCAGTTAATTTTTCAATTTGTCCTTCTGCTGTATCAAGACGCCTTCGCGCTATTGATTGTCTAGTGACATATCCAACGCCTCCACCAATAAGGAGACTAAGGCTCACTAATAATAAAGTTGCCATTTCGTTTTTATTCGTCTCGTCTGATTTTGTCGCACACACTAAAAGAAAGCTTTTTTTCGCTCTAAGACTGTAAGATTTTAGATATATTGCAAGTAATAATAAGCTTCATAATAATGTAAGAATAGCTTTTACCCTGATATTAGCCAAATAATTTTATTATTAAGGCTAGAAAAATATTTCGATACTAGGTTTATTCAGCTAAATGCGCGAAAGTAATCAAATCGAACCGATCAAATTTTATTGTTTATCTGCCACATAATAGTACAAGCAGAAATGATTTTTGTCAAAGCACTTGATAAATGGTACACTTAAGTCACCAAAACATACCAACATGTAAACATACAAACAAAATTCGCATTAAATATAAAAAAATAAAACTATGTATAGACCAATATTAGTTATCGTATTAGATGGTTGGGGAATAAGCAACAACAGTAAAGGAAATGTGCTCAAAGAGACGCCTTTGCCGACCATTGAAAAACTAGATCGATATTATCCCATGACCACCTTGCAAGCCTCTGGCATTTCTGTGGGACTTTTTTGGGGAGAGTCAGGCAATAGTGAAGTTGGCCATATGGCGATTGGTGCTGGTAAAATTGTATATCAAAATTTGCCACGCATCACACTTTCAATTCAGGACCACAGCTTCTTTCAAAATGAGGCTCTTTCAAAAACAATGAACTCTGCCAAGGAAAAAGATTCCTCCCTTCATCTGATGGGTCTTATTGGGCAAGGAAGTGTGCATTCCTATATGGAACATCTTTTTGCTACTTTGGAGATGGCCAAAGAAAAAGGCCTCACCAAAGTCTTTATTCATGGATTTACTGATGGAAGAGACTCACCTCAAACTTCAGGTACCAAGACTATTCAAGATCTACAAAACCATATCAAATCTATTGGTGTTGGAAAAATTGCCACCCTTAGCGGGCGAAATTGGGGAATGGACAGAAATAACAACTGGGACCGCGTTGAGAAAGCTTATCGCCTGATGACTGAAGGAAAAGGCACCCCAGCCACAGATCCGATGAAAGCCTTGCAAGATTCTTATGCTACAGAAATAACAGACGAATATATTGAACCAGTAGTTTTAATGGAAGATGGTAAGCCTGTGGCCACAGTTCAAAATGGAGACTCTGTAATATTTTTCAATTTTAGAGAAGATCGTGCAAGAGAAATAACCAAGGCTTTTGTTTTGCCTGGTTTTGAAAATTTCAAACGTGAACGCTTGGACATTGATTTCGTGACCCTAGTTGAATATGAAAAAGATCTTCCAGTCAGCATCGCTTTTCCGCCAATAACACTTGAAGGTGGACTAGGTCAAATTCTTAGCGAAAACAAACTTAGACAACTTCGCATTGCAGAAACTGAAAAATATGCTCATGTGACATATTTTTTCAATGGAGGCAAAGAAGAGCCTTGGCCAGGAGAAGATCGCATCTTGATTCCATCACCTTCTGTTTCTAAATTTGATGAAGCACCCGAAATGAGTGCTGCATTGGTCACTGAAAAAATAATTGCCGCAGTTGAAGAAGAAAAATATGATTTTATTTTAGCAAATTATGCTAATGCTGACATGGTCGGTCACACTGGAAACCCAGAAGCTTGCGTTGTTGCAGTGCAAACAATTGACAAACAACTGGCGCTACTAATACCAGCTGTACTGAAAAAAGGTGGCTGTTTATTCATCACTGCTGATCATGGCAATGTCGAAGACATCAAGAATTATCGCACAGGACAAATTGATACGGAACATTCTTCCAATCCTGTCCCACTTTGGTTTATTGCTGCTGACAATCATCGCGAAAAAAAATCTGAAGAAATTGTTCGCCAGCAAAGTGAAGTCGGTGGATTACTTAGTGACATTGCGCCTACCGTACTCGATCTGCTTGGTATTCAAAAGCCAGCTGACATGAATGGCGAAACATTATTGCCAATGCTTAAATAATAAAAATATACTTTACCAAAAACACTCGATGAAAATCGAGTGTTTTATTTT
>JBBQCF010000047.1:0-6696 GCA_038318455.1 Candidatus Moraniibacteriota bacterium | reverse complement strand
GGAGTTGAGGATGGTTTCAGCAACCACTTTCGTCAGACTTGTGAGGGGATTTTGGAGAATTGGAGTGTGATTGAGGGGAAAATTGAAAGGGTTAAGGCTTTAGTTGAAAATTAAAAAAGCTATGCGATAAATATACGCATAGCTTTTTGTCTACATGGCTTTCGGCTTGAGCAATACCAAATGCTCTTAGTTCCTAAATGTAGCCTCGAAGCTTTCGGGTGCCCAGAGCTTGAAGGATATGGGATGATAGACCTCATGTTCTACAAGTTCACCATTTTCCGTGAAAACCCTAACCGCGGTTTGTCTGAAATCTGTTGTTCTCAGGTAAAGGACAAGCAGGCGTTCCCCCAGGAGTTTCGGTGAGACCTTAATAAAAGCACTGTTGTCAAAATAAGGGGGTTTTATGCCTTGTTGTGCACGAGTCAGAATCTGAGGAAGGTCGCGGGAATACATCTCACTGCTTTCAAACATGAGCCATCCCTCGTTCCTTACATGTTCCCACAAATTCATGGAAACAGGGAAAAGTTGTTGACACGAAGCAGTCATGACTGCATTGTTTTCCTCATTCTGTATGACCACCGTGTCATTTTTAACTTTTGCCTTGAAATTGCCCTTGCTGAGAGAATAAAGAATAGGGCTCCAAAGCTCAAGCCCTTCCCTAGAGCCACAGTCTTCGAAAGACTTTTTCGCACTTTGTTCAAATACTGATCCTGCGAGAATCCTTACAGAGCCGAAACTGGAAATTTTCCCCTCGCTGGTAGTATGACTGCCGTTAAGCAAATATGCGTCGATACTGCGCAAATACATTTCTGCCGTATTTGTTCCAAGGTGTTTTTTTGCCTGAACGATGGCAACCCCACCACTTTTACTGCATTTTTCCCAGAAACGATAGTCTCTTTTCTTGCTGTCGTTGAACATGATGTTTCCTCCTTTTAAGGTACTGCCTAGGTTATTTTTATATTATTTTACTAGATTCACACTGAATCCAGACATTAGATAATAGCATACTTTCACATATTTGTCCATAGTTTGATTTTTTAATTAGAATATAGGGAAGTAAAGCTTTATTAAGCCACTGAATACGATTTCAGGAAGTCAGGATGGTTTTTGGAACCCCTTAATATTTTTACTTTAATTAAAACAAAAAAATAGCACTTTGAAATGCTATTTTTAATTATTTGTTGGGGTGCCAGGATTCGAACCTAGGAATGGCGGTACCAGAAACCGCTGCCTTACCGCTTGGCTACACCCCAATAATCTTTCATTAAACAAGCTTTAGTATATCATTTTTGTTTAAAAAATCAACAATATTGAAATTATAATAAAACCCGCCAATTTGACGGGTTTTATGAAAAATTGAAAAAACAAAAAAAACTAAATTTTCAGATATCTGCGAATTGCAATCACACCACTAAGTGTTCCAAGAAATATCCCTGAAAGCAAAAGGCTTGCGAAAATAATAAGGAAATTTGAAAAGTAAAAAGAAAGAATATCCCCTCCACCAATACTGCCACGAGTGAGTGGTGCAAGAAACATTGAGGTTGCATACAAACAAATCATCACCACCACTGCAGAAACAATGCCATAGAAAATTCCCTCAAAAACAAATGGCATTTTGATGTAGGTGTTTGATGCTCCAACAAGTCGCATGATTTCAAATTCTTGTTTATGTGCATACATAGTAAGACGAATCGCATTAAATGTGATCAATACACCGATGAAAACAAAAACAACTCCCAATGTCAGGCCGACTTGCTCAACCAATTTCATGATATTTGTAAGTCTGTCGATGGCAGATTTATTTTCTTGATAATCAATACGATTAATATCTTCAGAAAAACTAGCGCTAGAAATAGCTTTTGTAATGATATCATATTGATTTGGATTTTTTGCCTTAATAACCAAAGCTGGGAGCAATGGATTTTCACCAATCTCATCCAGAGCCTGCGTTATTGAAGGATTATTATCTCCAAGTTTTTTGAATTGTTCCAAGGCCTGCTCTTTTGAAACATATTCTATCGATTGAATTTCTTGATAACCAATAAGCTGATTTTTGATATCTAGTATTCTTTCTTCAGGAATGGTAGCGTCAAAATACATGCTGACATTTATTTTGTCTTGAATATTTTTAAGCACGATATTAGCTGATATTCCAAGAATTATAGTGACACTAATAACATACAAGGAAATAGCTAGCACGCTAACGGTCGCAAAGCTTAACCATCCATTGCGACGAAAATTATCCAGTCCTTCTCTAAATGTTCTTTTTAATTTTGCAGATTTCATAGAATTAGCTTTTAGCTTTTGGAAAAAATTTTAATTTTGTATTTATCTGGAATTTGTTTTTTAGTACTTGTAAATTGTGATAAAATTGAAAAATTTTACATTATATGGCATATCTTCCTTTTTGATGATCTCTGATTACCTTTCCCTTATCAAGTGCAATCACGCGACGATTTAATTTATCCACGATATCCTTATTATGAGTAGCCAAAATAATTGTTGTGCCCATACTGTTTATTTTCATGAGGAGTTGAATAATTTCCCATGTTGCCACTGGATCAAGATTTCCAGTTGGCTCATCAGCAATAATCACTAATGGCTTTCGCACCAAAGCTCGAGCCAAACAAATTTTTTGTTGCTCGCCTCCTGACAATTGACGTGGATATTTGTTGGCCTTATCGCTCATTCCAACTATTTCCAAAATTTCAGGAACCAGTTCAGCAATTTCTTCTGGCGTTTCGTCTGAAACTTCCAAGGCATATGCAACATTTTCAAAAGCTGTTTTTTGTGGAAGCAATTTAAAGTCTTGAAAAACAGTTCCAATATTGCGACGATAATATGGCAAATGCTTTTGCTTAATTGCATCCACCGGTCTTTCATTAAAATATACATGTCCAGCGGTCACTTGCTCTTCGGCATAAATAAGTTTCAGTAAGGTTGATTTTCCACTACCACTGTGTCCAACAATCGACAAAAATTCTCCGCTTTCAATAACGATGTTGGTTTCTTCCAGTGCCATGAAGTTTCCTGGATATATTTTTGTAACATTTTCAAATTTCAGTATAGACATATTTTTATTTTAACTTTGTATTTTCAACTTTATAAACCTTATAAACTTTATCAACTTTTTACTTTTTTATTATACACTATTTTTCGCTAGCTTGCCAGCGCAAAAAACTTTCCATAAATCCCTGCAAATCTCCATCAAGAACAATTTGTGCATCACTGGTCTCAAATTTTGTGCGATGATCTTTCACCATTTTATATGGATGAATAACATATGATCTGATTTGACTTCCCCATTCTGCGCTCTTGTATTCACCACGTAATTTTTCCTGCTCTTCTTTTTTCTGCTCCAAATATCGCTGATGAATTCTGGCTTTGAGAACTTTCATGGCTTGTTCCTTGTTTTGCAATTGCGAACGTTCACTTTGACATGTCACCACAATGTTTGTTGGCGTATGAGTGATTCTCACAGCACTATCAGTCGTGTTCACGTGTTGTCCGCCAGCTCCAGACGCTCGATAGGTATCAATAACCAAATCTTGTGCGGAAATCACAACTTCAGCAATTTCTTCAATGACGGGTAGTATTTCTACGATTGCAAAAGATGTTTGACGCAAATTGTCAGAATTAAAAGGAGAGAGTCTCACCAATCGATGAACACCAGATTCACTTTGCAAATATCCATACGCATAGGCCCCTGATATTTCAATGGTAGCGCTTTTGATTCCAGCTTCAGCTCCCTTTGTTTCCTCGACCATTACAGCTCTGAATCCATTCTTTTCTGACCATTTGAGATACATTCTCTCCAGCATTTGTGCCCAATCTTGAGCATCAACGCCACCTGCTCCAGAACGAATCGCCAAAATCACATCATTTTGATCATATTGTCCACCCAAAAGTGATTTGAATTCCAAATCATTAAATTCTTTTTGAATTTCAGCAAATTGTTTTTCAATTTGTTTTTTTTCTTTATCTTCTGGATTCTCAAAAAGCTCAATCAATTCGGAAAGTTCAACAATATTTTTTTCAATATTCTCAAATTTTTCAACTTCATTTTTAAGAAGCTCCAATTCTTGAGAAATTTTGGCTGCTCTTTGATTGTCATTCCAAAAACCATCCTCCACAGTCTTGGCAAACAAAACTTCAATTTTTTGTTTTTTCGTCGCAACGTCAAAGATAGTCCCGCAGAAGCGGGAGCTTATTTTTTATAATTTCAAGTTGTTCAATAATTTCACGCATAATCAAGTTCCTACAATCATTTAAACATTTAAGCATACAGGCAAACCAGCTCAAAAATAAAAAGTTATGCGAATAATTTAGATCACCCAATCACTAAAAGTGCATACATAATACCGATTCCCGCTATAATAAACAAGAGTTGCAAAAGTGAGTGGTGAGGCTTAGTCGACTTGTGAAGTTCAGGAATAATATCCGCACTGGCGACATAAATAAAACCTCCAGCAGCAAACGGAATCAAATAATATGCAAGATTAGAAAAACTTGAACCAACAATGAGCACCGCTAGTGCACCAAAAACAGCGGTGATGCCAGCTAGGAAATTATACCAAAGTGCTTTTTGCTTGGAAAATCCACCGTACAGCATCGAAGCGAAATCTCCAACTTCATGAGGGATTTCATGAAAAACAACTGCCAGTGTGGTTGCAATTCCAATTGGAATACTAACCATATAGCTGGCCGCGATAATCATTCCATCAATAAAGTTATGCGCAGCGTCGCCAACCATGATGACATATGAAAAAGTATGATTATGCTCTTCGCAACCAACATCATGACAATGATGCCAATGAATAAATTTTTCAAGGACAAAAAATGCTAACATTCCACCCAGAATTGAAAATGAAATTCCAACACCAGCACCATCCTTATACGATTCAGGAATCAAATGGAGAAATGCATCTCCCAAAAGTGTTCCACCAGCAAACGCCACCGCCCAAATCAGAAATTTTTTGATTTTTTCTTCCCCAAACGGAAAAGCGATGAGTCCAAGCAGACTCAATAGGCTAACTGTAATTACTGATAGCATCGTATAGATCCAGACTTGCATTTATGTATTTTGTATCTAGTATTTTGTATTTTGTATCCATACAAGATACTAAATACATCATACAAGATACGACTTAAAGGTAATTATAAATAATTTTTAATCAAAACAATATGATCAGCTTCAACTTGATTCAGCGCAGTGAACATGATCTTCACATGTTTTTCAACTGATGATTTTGCAAATTCGCCATACAAATTTGCTGCATGATCTTCCAGCTCCAAAGTTTTTTGAAAATTTTCAACGTCTGCGTCAGAGCATTGCTCGCTGCGAGCTGCTGGCAATTCAATCTGCATGATTTTGCAAACAATGATGGCATGTTCCATCTCAACTTTTGCCAAACGTTTATACATCTTCATGATTTCATATGAATCAGTTTTTCCTGCCATGCAAAGATAAATTGCATTAGCATCAAGTTCTAATTCTAAAGTTTCCAAAAGATTTTTTTTTGAAATTTCAGAAAGCTCAACTTTTTCTTCAACCATTGGCTTGGCAACATTTCCCTCTTTGATGAAAGCGTGCCTCGCTCCACAAAAAGGACAGCTGGTTGGTTTTCCTTCTCCCAAATATGCATCCCCACAAATTTCACAAATCCAAGTTTTCATATTATTTTAAAAAAATAATTAATACACGATGAGCAACCTACCAGGAAATTTCACGTCGCTTTACTCTTTGAAACCTTGCGGTTTCAAGCTTTCACCACGGGGAAACTCCCGTTTTCCCGACCCCTTTCCCATTCAATCCGGAAGGAATCTTTGAGCCACCTACCAGGATTGAACTGATGGCCTGTACGTTACGAGTGTACCGCTCTACCAACTGAGCTAAGGTGGCCTAGTTGAATCTTAGCTATTTTGAACCTTCTTAGCAAGTTTTTCCAAATTTTCATCCACAGTTTTCTGAATTTCAGCAATCACTTCCTTGTTTTTTTCAGCAAACAAATGTTTGAAGCGTCCTTGAGTTTTGAGAAATTCTTCAATTGGTTTTGGCTCTTTTATTGTCTGATTTATCGTATACTTCCCGTCTTCAATTTCATATAGTGGCCAAAAATTTGTTTCCGTGGCAAGTTTTCCCACTGCGACATATTCCGATGTTGGAAATTTCCAAAGTTGCGTGCAAGGTTGAAGCACGAGCAAAAATGATGGTCCCGAAGTTTCCAAGGCTTTCTTGGCTTTCTTTTTGAGGTCATGGACATATGCCACATTTGTTTGCGCGAGATATTTGATGCCATGCGCATTAACAATTTCCATCAAATCTTTGCGTTGTTGAGTTTTTCCAAATGAAACATCTCCTGCTGGTGCAGTTTCAGTGTTGGCTCCATATGGAGTTGCGCCAGAGCGTTGTCCACCAGTGTTCATATATCCTTCGTTATCATAGCAAACATACAAAAAGTCATGTCCTCTTTCCAGCGCGCCAGAAAGAGCTTGCAGACCAATGTCATATGTCCCGCCGTCTCCACCGAAAGCCACAATCTTGGCTGGTTTGGTTATTTTCCCACTTTTCATCAAGGCTTTTTGCGCAGCATCAACTCCTGCGGCGGTGGCTCCAGCATTTCCAAACACGCTGTGAATATATGGCACTTTCCAAGCAGTGTATGGATAAATCGTGGTCGTCACTTCAAGGCATCC
>JBBQCF010000046.1:0-7030 GCA_038318455.1 Candidatus Moraniibacteriota bacterium | reverse complement strand
AAAATTTCATTTTGGATAATGCGTTTAAGTGGACGTGCACCATAAACAGGATCAAAGCCTTTTTGTGTCAAATATGCCTTAACTTCGCTAGAAATCTTGAGCTTTATATTCTTTTCATCTAAACGTTTTTGTACTAAAGCTAATTGGAGATTGGCAATTTGAAGCAGAGTTTTTTTATTCAATGGGTGAAAAATGATCAAATCATCAATTCTGTTTAAAAATTCTGGCTTGAATTGTTCTCGCAAGCTGGCCTGCAATTTTGCTTGCATTTCATTCTCACTCATCATATTTTCCTTGCGCTCACTTTGAAAACCAAAAGATTCCATTTTATAAATAAGATCACTTCCAACATTGGAAGTCATCACGATAACTGTATTTTTAAAATTAACAATGCGTCCTTTTGAATCAGTGAGACGACCATCATCCAAAATTTGAAGCAAGATATTGAAAACCTGTGGATGAGCTTTTTCAATTTCATCAAACAAAATAACACTATAAGGACGCCTCCGCACAATTTCAGTCAATTGTCCCCCTTCTTCATATCCCACATATCCCGGAGGTGAGCCAATCATTTTTGCAGTTGAATGTGATTCCATATATTCACTCATATCCAATCTGACCATTGATTTTGAATCATTAAACAAAAATTCAGACAATGTTTTTGCCAGTTCCGTTTTTCCAACTCCGGTTGGACCAAGAAAAATAAAAGAACCAATTGGACGATTTTCTTCCGAAATTCCTGCACGCGAGCGCCTGATAGCATTTGAAACAGTTTTAATAGCTTCGTCTTGACCAATAACACATTGGCTCAATTCTTTTTCCATATAAGCAAGCTTTTCCAGTTCTCCCTCTAGCATCTTTGAAACTGGAACACCAGTCCAACGAGACACGACTCTAGCAATCTCCTCTTCAGTGATTTCTTCTTTTAAAATAGAATCCGTCTTTTGAATCTTGTCCAATTTACGTTCTTCTTCTTTGTTTTTTTTCTCCAAGAATGGAATTTTGCCATAGCGAATTTCAGCCACCTTGTCCAATTCCCCATTTCTCTCGGCTATTTCAGCTTCTGATTTCAGTTTATCAATATCTTTTTTATGCTGACGGCTAGCAGTAATCAGATCTTTTTCAGTTTTCCATTGCAAAGTAAGGCTATTAGATTTCTCTTTTAACTCGGCTAATTGCTTGTTTATTTGCAAAATTTTCGTGCGTGATTCTTTGACTTTATCACGCTGAATAGCCTTTTTTTCAATTTCAAGTTGACGAATCTTTCTTTCCAATTGATCAATTTCAATTGGCATTGAATCTATTTCAATACGCAGAGCTGATGCTGCTTCATCTATAAGATCAACAGCTTTGTCTGGCAAAAATCTGTCTGAAATATAACGTGAAGATAATTTTACTGCGGCTAAAAGAGCAGCATCTGTAATTTTAACGCCATGATGCAATTCATATTTCTCTTTTATTCCTCTAAGAATTGCCAATGTATCCTCTTGTGAAGGTTCGGCTACCAAAATTGGCTGAAACCTTCTTTCAAGTGCTGCGTCTTTTTCAATATATTTTTGATATTCTTTGGTGGTTGTAGCTCCAATAGTTTTCAATTTTCCACGTGCCAAAGCTGGCTTGAGCATGTTCGATGCATCAAGTGATCCTTCAGTTGCTCCAGCACCCACCAAGGTGTGAAGCTCATCAATAAAAACAATATATTTTCCAGCTGCATGTTCTGTCTCCTTCAAGATAGCTTTCAATCTATCCTCAAATTCTCCCCGAAATTTTGCTCCAGCCAAAAGAGAACCGAGATCAAGTGAAATTAATTCTTTGTCTTTAAGGGTTTCAGGCACATCGCCTGTTGCAATTCTTTGTGCCAATCCTTCAGCAATTGCAGTTTTTCCTGTGCCAGCTTCACCAATAAGGACAGGATTATTTTTGGTGCGACGACTAAGAACTTGCATCACTCGACGAATTTCTTCATCGCGACCAATAACTGGATCAAGTTTATCCTCACGAGCCAATTGTGTAAGATTGATAGTATATTTTTCAATAACCTGAAATTTTCCTTCTGGTTCAGGATTGTCGACTTTTTGTGCTCCACGAAGCTCTGACAAAATTTGCAACACTTTTTCATAGGAGACACCATTACTTTCAAGAACTTTTTTAGCTGGAGAATTAACTGCTAGCATTGACAACAACAAATGTTCTGTCGAAACAAAATCATCAGCAATATGTGACATTTCTTTTTCAGCTTCATCTAATATTTGCACCAATGATGGGGTAATAAAAATCTGTCCCAGCACGCCAGTTGCAGCTTTAGGATATTTTTTAATCTCCTGTTCAGCTTCATTTTTAATTTTTTCAATATCTGTCCCAATTTTTTTTAAAATTATTGGCACAATAGAGCCCTCTTGCAAAATAAGCGAGTACAGCAGATGAAAAACATCGATTTGTTGTTGCCCAAGAGCAACCGCATGTTCTTGCGACTTCCTTAATAATTCCTGACTCTTAGTTGTAAGCTTGTTAATATCCATCTATTTAATCCCTCAAAAAATAACTAGGGACCCCCAAAAAAGATCCCTAGCAAAAAAATTATTCTGCTGATATTGCATTGACTGGACAACTGTCGATAGCTTCTTGAACATCACAATCTCCACATTCCTCTGTTACAACGTGTGATTTTCCATTTTCAATTTTGAAAACATTCGGACAAAGCGATTCGCATGTCCCACATCCAATGCACAAGTCTTCATTTACTACTGGTTTTGTCATATTATTTAGGTTTTAAAAATTATTTAACTAAAATGTTATTGATCCATCACCTTGAACTTTCAATCTTTCTTGTTTTTCAAATTCTCTCATAGCATTATCACGAAAATCAACCATACCTTTTTCAGCATTCCAAGTAAAATCTGCCAATGGCACAAGAACTCGCATTTGCTTTTTTTGATTTTCTAGCCAATCTGCAAAGTTGCTTTTTTGTGTAAAGATTTGTCTTAATCTCAAAACATCCTCACCATTTTCTGTTTTTTTGTCCTCAATTTCTACAATATGAAATCCAATTGAGCTTTCAATGATGACATTTTTCAAGGGTGCTTTCGCTCCAAACATCGCTTCCTGCAATTCTGGCAAAACTTGGCCTTTTTTCACCCAACCGAGTTCACCAGCATTGGCCTTGGATGTCCCCTCTGAATAATTACGCACAACGTCAACAAAATCTTTTCCACTCTCAAGATCTTTTTGCGCTTGAGTTATTTTATTCTTAGCTCCGACGTCACTACCCAGTTCGTCCGTGGAAATTTTAGCCGCCAACGCTTCAGTATAAATACCGGGCAAAAATACCTGCTGTCTGAAATCAGACATGCTCCATCCATAGGATTTTAATAAGTCATTTTTGAAGCTATCTGCTGTTCCAAATTCATTTAATTTCTGGAGAGCTATTTTCTCTGCATCCTGATCTGAAACAAAGATTCCTCTTTGATTGGCCAATATTTCAATTATTTTATTTTCCACCATTTTATCGACAATTTCCCGTTCCTTAATTCTTAATCTTTTCTTGCCATCTTCGGTTGTAAAATCAACACGAAGACCTTCTTTCGCAAAATCCGGACCTTGATAAAATTTTTCTATCGAAAATAAGTTAGCCTCAACATCATTAATATAAATAATATGCTTCCAATCAACAATTGCCGCAGGAAATGGAACAAACAAGGCTATCTTAGCTGCAACCTTATTTCCAATTTCAGTGCGTGGCCCATATGCAAGAACAGCTACAACTCCCAAAAGAACCACCAATAAAACAAGCAGGCTATACACCAAGGTTGATACTTTTATTTTTCGTTCACCATCCAATGTTTTTTTCTTCATATTTTAATTTAATTTTATACTACAAACTAATAAGCAAAGAAAATATTCCACCATTTTTGATAATTAGAAACTTCTTGCTGATCCATGCTTTCTTCTACGGGAAGATTGATAGCATCATTTTTTTGATCAGTTCCATATTTGACAACAACCACATTCTCATCGATTTTCTGCAGATTTAATTTCTCTTTGGCAATCTTTTCTTGAAATTGAGGTGTCTCGAAATATGCAATCCTTTCAGTCATGGCATTATTTTCGTTTTGAATACGCTGTGCTTCTTGTTTTAAACTTTCAACCTCTTTTTCAATCGTTCTACTGCGATAAGCTTCTCGCACAGCACTAGTAGAAATAAAGATAGCAAGGATGATCCCTACAATAAAAAACACCACCATGAATGATTTTTTTTTCTTTATCATGAGGCATTATTGTCCGATAAATAATGAAGACATTGAAAAACCAATCATGGAAATAATACCCAGAACTGAAATAACAATCCAGATAGCATTTATAAGCTTTCTTCTTTTTTTATGATTATGATTCATATATTTTATATTATCAAATTTTTTATTATTTAGCAAAGCGAAAAAGTGGATATATTATCTTTTGAGAACTGCCAAATACGCTTCCGACGGAACTTGAACTTTTCCAATGTTGCGCATCTTTTTCTTACCTTTTTTCTGTTTATCCAAAAGCTTATTCTTTCGAGTAACATCCCCACCGTATAATCCAGAAATAACATCTTTTCGAAATGGTCTAATTGTTTCACGAGCAATAATCTTAGCACCAATTGAGGCCTGCACTGGAATCACAAAGTTTTGACGAGGAATGGCGGCGGCTAATTTTTCCACAATACGTTTCCCTTCACTGTGAGCACGCTCGCGCGGAACAATTCGTCCCAATGCTTCCACAATCTCACCAGCCAAAAGAATGTCTAACTTAATCAAGTCAGATTTGCGATAACCAATAATATCATAGCTCATCGAAGCATAGCCCGAAGATACACTCTTAAGGTCATCATGAAAATTTACAATGATGTC
This sequence comes from Candidatus Moraniibacteriota bacterium, assembly GCA_038318455.1. GTDB lineage: Bacteria > Patescibacteriota > Minisyncoccia > Moranbacterales > GWC2-37-73 > UBA12068. The sequence goes on along the minus strand of JBBQCF010000046.1, from coordinate 2,144 downwards.
CATTAGTGGCACCTCAAAAGTCAGCAAGATTCTCTCCAAATCAATATATTCAGTATTGAGATACATTGAGCGAAGCGTGCCCATAAGCTCCATAATTGAGCCCAGATAAGTTGCAGGAGTAATAATGTCCAACTTCACATATGGCTCTGCAATTTCCTCTAACTGCGAAGGATCCGGCATTTGTGTCGCACTATAAATCTTTTTCATTTCATCACTTCCTCGCAACTTAATCTCATATACCACGCTCGGAGTTGTGATGGTTGGAGAAAAATCAAATTCCCTTTCCAGTCTTTCTCTAATAATCTCCAAGTGAAGCAATCCTAAAAATCCGCAACGGAATCCCTTTCCAAGTGCCAAGTTACTTTCTGGTTCAAAAACAAAAGAAGCATCATTGAGTTTTAATTTTTCCAAAGAATCGCGCATAGCATTATATGCATCGCCTTCAATTGGATACATACCAGCATATACCATCGGACGAACTTCTTTATACCCTGGTAAACTTTGGACTAAAGCTCGGTCGCCTTCCACTGTAATCGTATCTCCCACGCGACAAAATTCCACACTTTTGAGACCCGTTGCGATATATCCAATATCACCTGCTGTCAAAATTTCAGTCGGAGAAAATTCGGGCTTAAAATATCCCACTTCAATCACACCACTTTCTTTTTGTGTAGCCATCATGCGAATCTCATCTTCGCGTTTCACGTGGCCATCAACAATGCGGACATAAGCCAGCACTCCTTTATATGTGTCATATTTTGAATCAAAAATAAGTGCGCGCAATGGTTTTTCTGGATCGCCAATTGGCGCTGGGATTTTTTCCACAATAGTTCGCAGAATCTGATCCACGCCAATTCCTGATTTTCCTGAAGCTTCCAAAATGTCTTCTTCTTTGCAACCAAGAATGTGGATGATTTCTTTTTTGGTTTTTTCAACATTAGCATTTGGCAAATCAATTTTATTCACCACAGGAATAATTTCCAAATCTTGTTCGATTGCCAAATATAAATTTGAAAGTGTTTGAGCTTGCACGCCTTTCGTCGCATCAACCAAAAGCACTGCGCCTTCAACTGCTGCAAGAGAACGAGAAACTTCATAGCCAAAATCAACGTGACCAGGGGTGTCAATCAAATTTAAAATATATTCCTCTTGTTTGGAATTTGTATTTTGATTATTGGAGTTTGATGGTCGATAGACCATTCTGGCTGGTTGCAACTTGATTGTGATTCCACGCTCTCTTTCCAAATCCATCTGATCGAGCAACTGTTCTTTCATGCGACGTTTCTCGACAGTTTTTGTCACCTCCAAAAGACGGTCAGCCAAAGTGGACTTTCCATGGTCAATATGTGCGATTATGCAAAAATTTCGTACGTTTTTCATTGATTTTCAGCAATTTCTGATAAATTAACATCCAATACTTATAATATCTGTATTTTGCCAATTAATCAACCCCACAAGCGTCATCTGGATAATAAAATAGTCGAGGACAATCCTCGACTATAGTCATTAGCAAGTGTTTATTTATCTTTGCCTTACAATCACCCGCCACAACCATTGGTAGTCATAGCAGTTTGTACCCATCCGGCAGGTGTACATATATATGCATAATCATATGGACAAACGGTTTCACCTTTAGTTGCCCAACAAGCTCCGCAAGGACAAGTTATTGGAACTACGGCAGGTGCAGCTTTCGTCTGCACACTTCCATCAGGAAATGTTATTTTACCATTAACAACATAATTAGTACTAGAAATTGTTCCTGTTGACGAAATACTTGGAGCTGATATTCCCCCCGTAGCAGAGATTGAACCACTAGTTGAAATACCAGTATTGGAAATTGTTCCCGCATTGCTGATAGCATACCCTCCCATTTTTAATGCTTTTGTCGCTGTATGATTTCCCATATCATCCCCACTACTTATTGCTGGTGTTTGCCAAGTTGCATATCCATTACCATCAGATGTCAAAACTTTTCCATTTGCAGCACCTGATGTTAGTTTTAATGATGCGCCAGAAAGACCACCAGCCGCGCTTATTGATTGGGTAGAAGTAATACCATCACCCCTTATGACGCCAACAACATCGAGTTTTGTTAATGCATCTGGAGTTGTTGTGCCAATTCCAAAATTTCCAATTTTTCCCTG
>JBBQCF010000045.1:0-7347 GCA_038318455.1 Candidatus Moraniibacteriota bacterium | reverse complement strand
TTCTTTCAGGGCGAGTACAGGAAAGTCGCTTCGCTCCTTGAAAACCCACGGTTTTCAAAACTTTCCTCTCACAGGAAACTCCCGTTTCCCGACCCCTTCCCATTTCCTTTGTTTGTAAATTTTTCCTACTAGGGCGAGTACAGGGAATCGAACCCTAATTCTCGGTACCACAAACCGATGTCTTAACCGTTAGACGATACCCGCCACATGCCATGCTACGCATGGAATTTCCAAATCTCAATTTCCAATTTCCAAACAAATCACAATGATAAAATGACAAATGTTTTAAACATTTTGAAATTAAATAATTATAAATTCATTAAAAATTTTAAATTTTAAATTTGATATTATTACAAAACCCGTACCCCCACCAGGAATCGAACCTAGATCTTCAGCTTAGAAGGCTATTGCTCTATCCGTTGAGCTATGGGGGCGCGTGTGGGTTATGCAGGATTCGAACCTGCGACCGTCGGCTTAAGAGGCCGCTGCTCTACCAACTGAGCTAATAACCCAAAATTTCAGCAACTAGCCAATAATAGCAGGTTTTTGGAAATTAGTCAATTACCAAAAATACCTTAGTTGGCGGCTTTTGCAGCTGCTTTGGCCATATCTTTTAGCATACTCTTATAATCTTTCCATTCGGCATCTGACCAGTTGCCAGGCTTTACGCTAAGTGTTGGGCCACCTGGATGTGGATAGCGGTATGGTGAGCCATAAGAACTATTAAAAACATCATTGATAAGCTCTGTTCCATTTTTGTCGATAACTGTTTGAGTAAAACGTGCTTTGAGAGAGCCATCGGGTTGTTTTTCTATAATGTGTGGTCCATCCACAGTTGTTTTTCTGCCATCATCAGTTCCATAAAAATCAAAAATCAGTATTGTTCCAACTATTTTTGCCTGAATAAGAATATTGCTTGGAGTGTTGTTGATAAATCGTAAATCAGGGTTTGGGACATAGACGGTAGCATCCATACCTTGCGGATTGTAATAAGAAACAGGATAGGCATGATTTCTGCGGGCCGTTATTTGCAGTCCGGCATAAATAGCAGCCCTAAAAGCAGTGCTGGACACCTGGCAAATTCCTCCGCCAAATTCAGGTTCAGTTACATTGTTTTTAATTACTAGTTCTGGTAAATATCCATGCTCACCATCAACTTCTCCTAGATTCTTCACAAAAGAAAATTCTTCACCAGGTTTTATTAGTAAACCATTGAAGCGAGCAGTGGCAACTTTAATATTGAACACTCTATTTTTTGGCGAACCTTTAAAATCAGAAGTCCCTGTGCCAATAAGTGAAGAAATTCCAAGATTGTTTACATCAGCATAATCGGTGGAAGTTTTTTGTGAGTCAAATGGCAGGGCTATTGTTTTTGTTGAGGATAGCTCATTTCCGCTTAAAGCTGCGAGAATAATCTCGAGACTTTTGTTGATGTCCAAAATAATGCCACTCTTAGCTTCCATAAAAGTTGTTACTCTGCCATCTTCTACTGTGAATTTTGGATCGACTGGATCCCTGTTGGCTTTTCTAGCCAAGTCTTCAAGATAAGATTTTATTTCTTGAGTATTTATTTTCGCTTGAGATGATAATAATATGTGTCGGCGTTGAGTTTGTGTGAGCGTAAGTTCGCAAAATATTTTATTAACTGGGCAATATGATTGATTTTCAAATTCTCCCTTGATGTTTGGAGATAGTGAAAAAACACTGTCATGGGAAACCCATTCATCCAATGTTTTTCTCGAAATGGTTTGCGTGTATTGGTCAACAGAAAGCGTTAAGACATCTGATGATGAGTCAGTGAGTTGTTGTTTGACTATTTGATTATCATCGGCACTCGCATTTGATGCGATTGTCAGTAAAAATATAATCAAAGATAGTAAGTAATTGTATTTACGCATAGATTTAGCATACTTTAATTTGCTAATTACTACAATACCCAATAGTTACAAAAAAACAAAAGACAAAAAGTCTCTTGTTTTTCCACGCATATAATTGAAAGCAAATTAGAAACCTCTAACTTGGATACGCTTAATTTTTGTAGTATCTGCCTTAGGAAGTCTGATCGTTAGAATACCATTTTTAAGTGCAGCTTCTGCTTTATCGGAAATAATATCAACAGGGAGCACAACTGAACGTGAAAAATGTCCCCAGTAGCATTCTTGATAATAATAATTTTCACCATCTACAGCTTCTTCGTTTTTTCTTTCGCCCTTAATTGTAACCATGTCATTGTTAATGGAGACATCCAAGTCTTCAGGTTTTACACCTGCAATAGTTGATTTGATAACAATTTCACCATCAGTTTGATATACATCAATGGTGAGTTGACCCTCTGCATCGCTAGAAAAGTTTTCTTCCTCTACGAAAATGTTGCGCTGCGGCTCTGCTCGCATGATCATTTCAGTCTCATCTTCTTCAGCATAAATTGGCATAGATGGTTCTCGTCGCTCAACTGGTTCAATTGAAGTTGCTCCAGTTACGCGCTCAAAAAAAGATTTTTTCGTTTTCAACATGGAATTATATGTAACTCATTAATCTTTACAATTAATGATTACGCCTTTTTAACAATTAAGTTTTTTACTTTTGATTTTTAAGTAAATATAGAGAGTAAAAGGTTAACTACCTTTATATAAATATTATATGATGATTCTTAGTCTTGCGCAAGCTTCTTGTTGATTCGTATTATGTTAAGGATATTTATTAATAGTAGCATTCCAAGTAGCGCAAAGATTACATAATTTATAGTACTTGTCCTGTTCGTGATTAGGAAGTTATAACTTCCATGAAAAAAACTTGCCCATATTAAAGTATAAAGAAAAACCCATAACCTTTTTGGATTTTTGGTTGCAATAATATATCCAATAAGGCCGGCCGTTCCAATGTGAATTATGGCTACTTCGGTTAAAATATTTGCCCTTGGAAGTACACCTGTTGTTGAGGCTAAACCTATTTCAGTGAGAAAAAAACCTAGTCCAACAAAAAGTGAATTTATTATATAGGAGCGACCTAGCGACATTCGTTCAACGCACTTTGAGATAATTATATATTTAAAGGATTCTTCGATGAAAACGCCAAGGATAATAAACTTTGGAATTATAAATAGTGCGGAAAAGGAAATATCTGCCTGATGAAAAGAAAAAATAGAAAAATAAATAAAAGCTATTAATTCAATAACAAGAGCTCCAAGAGCTGCAATGATTCCCCAAAAAAATGATTCCATTTGACGCATACTATTTGTTTTCTTAGCCAAGAGTTTCTATTTGTTTTTTGAGCTGCGAAAGTTCAACTTCTTTTTTTGCAAGAGTTTCTTGTTGTTGAGAAATAACTTGCGCTGGCGCCTTGGAAACAAAATCTTTGTTTGATAGTCGCGCCTTTTGACCAGCTACGAAATTTTCAATATTGACAATTTCTTTTTCAATGCGAGCTTTTTCTTTTTCGTTGTCAATCGCATTTTCAAGATTGATAAAAATGTTCACTGTTCCAATTATTCTCTTGGTATAATTTTCCAAGGTTTTTTCGGGTGCATTATACTCAATCGTCTCAACGCCTGTCTTCAGGCGCTTGATGATATCTTCTTGAAATTCAGACTTAAATGCTTGAAGAATTTTTTCATCTGGACAGTTTAGTATGATCGATATTTTTTTGCCAAGCTCTATTTTGTTTTCTGTGCGCACGTTTCTGATGGTGGTGATTATATTTTGAATCGTTTCAAAAGCTTGCGTGTCTGAATCTTTCTGTAACGACAAGTTTGCTTTTGGCCAAGCAGAAATTATCAGCATTTTTTCTTGCTTGGTTAGGCTCCAAATATGTTCAGTGATAAAGGGCATAAAGGGATGCCAGAGGCGAATGATTTTATCCAAAACAAATCCAAGCACTGCTTGATTTTTTTCAATTTTATTTACCTCTAAATACCAATCAGCAAAATCATTCCAAGTAAATGTTTTGAGAATATCAGCTGCGAGCGCAATTTGCTTGGCTTCGATTAATTTGGTTATTTCAAAAATTGTGTCGTTAAGTTTTTTGACAATCCATTTGTCAGCAGGAGTTTTAATGTCATTAGTTGTAAGCTCCTCAATCAATTTGAAGTTTTCTTGCGAAAGACAATATTTTGAAATGTTCCAAAGTTTGTTGGCAAAATTTCTAAATGTTTCAATTTTTTCTTCATAAAGACGGGAGTCTTGTCCTGGAGCGCTATCCATCAAGAGGCTCATACGCAGTGCATCAGCGCCAAATTTTTCAATCGTTTCGAGTGGGTCAATTCCATTTCCTTTGGATTTGGAAAATTTATGACCTTCTTTATCTCGCACGAGTCCAGTGAAGAATAAGTTTTTGAAGGGAACTTGCTTGGTGGTATATAGGCTCATCATGATCATGCGTGAAGCCCAAAAGAAAAGCAGGTCGCGTCCCATAATCATCATATCAGAAGGATAAAAAATTTCATCACCTTCGCGAGATTCCAAAGTCGTATAGGCCCATTGCCCAGAAGTAAACCAAGTGTCAAAAGTATTTTCATCTTGAGTTAATTTTTCCCCATGGCAGTGAGGGCAATTTTTTGGTTTTTCCAGTGAGACAATATATTTTTCTTGCCCGCAATTGTCGCATTGCCAAACAGGGAATTGTGGTCCCCACCAGATTTGACGAGAGATGCACCAATCGCGCATGTTATCAAACCAATCAATTAGCACCTTTTGAAAATTATTAGGAAAAATTTCAATTTCAGAATTTTTGATAGCTTCAATAGCTTTCTTTTTTAGGGAAAATTTTTCAGCATCAACATTGATAAACCATTGATTGGAGGTTAGTGGTTCAATGGTTGTTTTGCAGCGTTCGCAAATGGAAACATTGTGTCCCATTTCTTCGATTTTTTCGAGCAAGTTTAATTTTTCAAGATCAACAATGATTTGCTCGCGAGCTTCATGTGTTGTCATTCCTGCATATTTCCCACCAAGTTCAGTTATAAGTGCTTTTTCGTCGATTATTTGAATTTCTCCAAGGTTGTGATCTTTGCCAATTTCCCAATCGAGTGGATCATGTGCGGGAGTTATTTTCACCGCGCCTGTTCCAAAAGTTTGGTCAATGCGTTTGTCAGCAATGATTGGAATGATAGTGTTTTGCAAAGGCAAAATAATATTCTTTCCAACTAAATTTGAAAATCTTTTGTCAGCTGGATTCACTGCCACACCAGTGTCACCAAGCATTGTTTCTGGGCGAGTGGTTGCTACGGTGATGAATTTCGCTTGCGATCCGCCTTGGGAGGACCCTTCATTTTCCAAGGGGTATTTGATGAAATATAATTTTCCGGGAGTTTCTTTGTGCAAAACTTCCACGTCAGAAAGTGCAGTGGCGCAACGTGGACACCAGTTGATAATTCTTTTTCCCTTATAAATCAAGCCATCTTTTTCCATTTTCACAAATGTTTCCAGTGCAGTTTTGAGCACAGTTGGATCAAGCGTGAATCTTTCGCGAGACCAATCTGCAGAAATTCCAATCTTTTTTTCTTGACTGCGCATATATCCTGAACGATCCATGCAAAAATCGTAAGTTTTCTTGTAAAAATCTTCGCGACCAAAGTCATATCTAGTTTTGCCAGTCTCGGCTGTCAATTTTTTTTCAAAAACAACTTGTGTCTGAATTCCCGCATGGTCTTTGCCGGGAAGCAATAAAGTTTTTTTGCCATTCATGCGATTGTAGCGTCCGAAAATATCCATGACGGTGTATCCGCTAGCATGACCAACATGAAGCTCACCATTAGCATTTGGTGGTGGCAAAATATTGCAGTAAGTTTCCATTGAAGTAGAATTATCTGGGTTGAAAAAACCACCATCCTCCCACTGGCGATAAATTTCATCTTCAAATTTTTGCGGTTCGTATGTTTTTGGAAGTTCTTTCATTAGTCAGTAATCAGTAATCAGCAAACAGTAATCAACACGATACTAATCAATATTGGATGACTGATGACTGATGACAAAATAATAGTATTTTACGATATAATTCTAACAATTTAAATGCTTTAACACAAGAGAAATAAGATTAAACATCTATTTCATCTTCAAATTCGCATTGGCTTGGATTGTGCTCCAATTTTTTTTGCTTTTTTTCTTTTGCACATCAGTCATTTTCTGCCAGCGGAAAGCGGCAGCCGCTCCAATCATAGCAGCATTGTCGCCAGTAAAAGATAAGTCTGGAATGCTATAAAAAGTTTTGGGAAGATTTTTCTTGATGGAATTGCCTAGTTGTTCTCGCAGTTCTTTGTTGGCACTGACGCCGCCAGCGAGCATGATAGTTTTTGGCTTATAAATATCCGCAGCTTTGAGTGTTTTGGAAATCAGCACGTCAACACAGGCTTGTTGAAATTCATGGCAAACTTCAGCAATATATTTTTTGGAAAAAGTTCGTGGAGGTTCAACCTCCTTAATGGAGGTTGAACCTCCTGGGAAATCCATAGCAAATTTTTTGGTTTCATAAAGCACTGCAGTTTTCAGGCCTGAAAATGAGAAGTTGAAGTTGGATTTATTCAACATGGGGCGTGGAAATTTGATGCCGTAAGTTTTTTGCGGAGAGTTTTTGTCATCGGTCATTAGTAATCGGTCATCGTTTGTATTTTGTTTATAATTTGATTTTTGAAATTTTGTTGCCCATTTTGCAATCATTGGACCACCTGGATAGCCAATTCCTAAGATGCGTGCGACTTTGTCAAAAGCTTCACCAACAGCATCATCCAAAGTTTGTCCAATAATTTCATATTGTAAATGATCTTTCATATATACCAGTTGTGTGTGACCACCAGAGACCACTAAACACAAAATTGGGAATTTTATGTTTAGTGAATTTCCAATTAAGGAGTTAGTTTTTTTATTTATTTTTTTGCATTTTGCATTTTTGTTCCATGTTCCATGCTCCATGTTATGTGATATAAAATTGGCGTAGATATGTCCCTCAATATGATGAATGCCGATAAGAGGCTTTTCCCAGAGATAGGACAGGGTTTTGGCATAGTTGGTTCCAACTAGGAGCGCAGGGATGAGTCCAGGACCGTTTGTTAGTGCGATTGCGTCCAACTGGCTTGGCAAAATTTTGGCCTCTTCTAGGGCCATCTCAAGCAGTCTAGGGAAGTTTTTGAGGTGTTCTCTAGCTGCCAAATTTGGCACAACTCCGCCCCATTTGGCATGCAATTTCACTTGAGATGAGACCTGATTGGTGAGAATTTCGATGCCATTTTTTGAGCTCGACAAAATAGCGATGGCTGTTTCATCACAAGACGTTTCAATGGATAAGATAAGCGTATTTGACATAAATATGGTATTATTGTAGTATGTGGTACCTGATAAGAAAACTTGAAACAGAATA
>JBBQCF010000044.1:0-7421 GCA_038318455.1 Candidatus Moraniibacteriota bacterium | reverse complement strand
GCATGTGGGCGAAAGAGGACTTGAACCTCCAAGGGATTGCTCCCACAAGAACCTCAATCTTGCGCGTATACCAAATTCCGCCATCCGCCCGACAAATCAATCTTGCAAAAACTATTCTGCCTTTATTTTCTCCACAACCTTTTCAACAGCCTCTTCAACTTTTTCTACAACTTCCTTGATTTCTTCGACAACTTTTTCTGCAACAGTTTCTTTTTCGCTAACCTTAGCAATTGCTGCAAGATCTTTATATTTCATTTTGAGTGATTTAGCACTTCTTTCGCGCACAAAATATAGTTTTGATTGACGAACCTTGGCGCGTTTCACCAATTCAATCTTTTCAATAGTTGGAGATTGAATAGGAACAACAATTTCAACACCGATGCCATTAGAAACTTTTCGAACTGTTATCATGGTTGAAGAACTTTGTTTTCCCTTAACAGCAATCACCATTCCTTCAAAGACCTGGATTCTTTCCTTTCCTCCTTCTATAATTTTTCGAAAAACCTTAACGACGTCACCAGCACGAAATGCAGGCATCTCGGATGTCTTTTGAGTATCATTAAAATTCAAGAGTTTATTGTTCATAGCATTTGATCCCACATTCCTAAACGAGCAAACCTCCCAGCTTGCGCCCTCACTGACTATAGGGAACTTCATTAGATAAATTAAAAAGCTTTTACATGATACTAACAAAAAGGTTTTTCGTCAAGCCTTTTTTGGATGATTTTTAGTGTTCTCTCTACATTTTGACCTTTTTGCCAATTTTGGATAAAAATAATTCAAAATCTGCTGGCAAATCAGCCACAAAGTCATACTTTTTATCAAACAATTCAAACTGTAATTTCTGTGCATGCAACAATTGACGCTTGCTTATTTCAGCAACAGCCTTGTTTGTTTCAATTTGACCATAAACCCTATCTCCTAAAATTGGATGCCCAATTGAAGCAAGATGTATTCTGATTTGATGAGTTCTGCCCGTTTTTGGCTTAAGCTCAACCAAAGAGCAATTTTCAAATTCTTCAAGCAATCTGTAATGTGTTTCTGCGAGCTTAATTGTTGTTTTAGTGTTATTGCGAGCAATAACTTGTTTTTTATAGCTTGAGGATTTGGCAATAGGTTTTTCAATTATCCCCTCTTTTTGAGTAAAAATTCCTTTTGCTAAAGCTAAATAGGTTTTTTCAACTCGTCTGTTCTTGAAATTGTCTTTCAACGCATTAAATGCCTCCATGTTAAGTGCAATAACCATTATCCCTGAAGTGTCCCTATCTAGCCTATGAACAATGCCTGGACGCATTTCGGCGCCAACACTATCATCATGCACATTGACAATTTCGGGATATCGCGCTAACAAAGCATTAACCAACGTATTAGTTTTTTCATTAAAACTAGGATGCACTTGGAGCCCTGCTTGTTTGTTAATAACAGCCATATCCTCATTTTCAAAGATCACCTCCAATGGAATGTTTTTATTTGGCTTCAAACTCTTATCTTCTTCTTCCCTGGAAAAATCTGCAAGCATTATTGCATTATCCTCTTCGAGAGTGTAGCTTGGCTTAATTGGCTTATTATTAACCAAAACATCTCCTTTTTTAATTCTTTTAATAATGTCTGCGCGTGAATACAAAAAAAACTCCTTTGCAAGGAATCTATCAATTCTCTCTCCAGCATTTTTTGCCTCGATGATTATTTTTTCCATATTTTGCCTTATTTGTGCCAAGGAGAGGACATCTCACGTCGCTTCGCTCCTTGAAACCCACCTGCCCGCAATGCTTTCAGCAAAGCTGATGCAGGCGGGGCGGTTTCAAACTTCCGCCAACGGAAAACTCCCGTTTTCCGACCCTTTCCCATTTCTCGTCTTTTTTTAAAAAATTTGTGCCCAGGAGAGGACTCGAACCTCCACAGATTACTCTACCAGTTCCTAAGACTGGCGTGTATACCAATTCCACCACCTGGGCATGCATTACAACAAAAGAAGTATATCTCAATTGCCAAATTTAGACAAGCCTAGCGCAAAATCTGTTGAATTCTGATTGCTTCAGTTTTTAGCGCACCTTCGTCTTCATATTCTCCATGATGTCTCGTTCCAGCGCCATAAGTTTCTTTTTTCTGATCAAGATGAAAATTTATCACTAAAGTCAAATCCTCCAAATGTGCATACATATGAAAGCGCGGATAGCCATTTCTAGCCATAGGCCTGACAAAACTCATTTCATCTTGCTCATTTCGCTGGAAGGCATAGCCCGCTCGCCTCAATAAGTTTACTGGATTTTCCTTGATATTTTCAATTCTTAGTTGCATAATATAAATACATAAATTATTACTCCTTAAGAATAAGCTAACCACCCCCTATGTCAACTTTTCTAAAAAATCTATTTGAAAATAAAAAAAATATCAGATTAAATATATTCACTGCATTTTTTAGTATTATCGGAATAATATTTATCAGAACGTTTTTAGAAAATTTCTCTAGTCCATTCGTTTTAGGAGGTTTTTTTCCTCCCTATACACTCTTTGTGCATTATGTTTATTTTTATTTTTCAATTCTTTTTTCAATTATTATATTGCTATATCTATTTACCGAGACAAGTCTTAATGATTTATTTGTTCTCGCTATAAAATTATTTCCCATTGTTTGGTTGCCACCAATATTCGATATGGCCATAACAAAAGGCAAGGGGTGGCAGATGGCTTACATTTTTGCAGATCCAACAACATTACTTAAAGATTTTTTTACTTTTTTTGGTGAACTTAAATGGGCAGGATCCACGCCCGGCATGCGAATAGAAATCTTTGCAATTCTTTTGTTTACCTATCTTTTTATTTTACACAAAACTTCCTCCAAAATAAAAGCAGCCTTAGGCATGCTCTGTAATTATATTATTTTATTTATTCATCTCGCTTTTCCTAGTTTTCTAATGATTTTTTACAAAGATACTTATTCAAACACTTTTTTCTTTTTAGACAAAATATATACTGGTAGTTTTTTTGAGTCTCAACAATCATTCTCTGTCATATCAGAAAATCAAACGTATCTAGCAATATTAGAACAATCTTTTGATATTTTTATGTCACGTATTTTTTGGATCATCGTCTTTGTTCAATTGTTTATTCTTCTTTTTATATACAGCAAAAAAATATTTATTGCTTGGATTAAAAATTCTCGCCTTGAGAGAGTTATTTATTATGCAGTAATTGCCATACTAGGCATGGTTATTTATTCACAAACCGCAACTAAAACTTTTTCATCTAATTTTACCGATATTCTTGCTATTTTAATTTTCTTCCTACTTATCGCAACTAATTTTTGGCTAGCAGTTATTGTTAATGATTTTGTCGATGTTGATATAGATAAAATTTCAAATAAAACCAGGCCACTAATCACAAAGGCTATCACCGACAAAGAATTAATTGCCATAGCATCAATACTAGCTATCCTCACGCTAGCGGGAATATTAGTATTAAATTACATCACATTGTTGATGCTTTTATTTTTTCAATTCACCTATTTTATTTATTCAAGTTACCCCCTGCACTTGAAACAAAATTTTTTTACTGCCTCCAGTGTACTTGGACTCAATGCTCTTCTCATTGCAATGGGCGGTTTTTTCCTTATTTCAGCAGATCAAAATCTAAAGGCTTTTCCTTTAGCATTTATCTGGATAATTTTTATCGGCTTTTTCTTGATATCAAACATAAAAGATATCAAGGATTACAGTGGCGATAAACTTGGTAATATATATACCCTACCAGTTCTTTTTGGAGAAAAATTTGGCAAGCTAATAATAAGTATTAGTTGCTCAATTTTTTTAATTGTGTTTACGCTGATTCTGAAAAACTACCGGCTTCTTTCAATATCAATATTAGCAAGTTTTTTTCTAATATATTTCATAAACAAAAAGCACTACCAAGAGTACAAAATATTCCTACTTTTCTTTGTTTATGTATTACTAATCTTTTTTTTATATACTAGTTAGAGAAAAAAATAATTATTTCACCCAGTGCTTTCCTTTAATTTCCAAATCATCCTCTTCTTTCTTTTCTTCAATTTTTTCTTTTGCCATTTCGCGAAGTTTTTTCAAATCTTCACCATCTAATTCCTTAGCCCTATTCAAAAGATCTTTACGATTATTTTTTTCAGCATCTTCAATAACCTCTGCCAAAAGCACATCCAAAATTGCTCCAATTTTTGGACCAGGAACAATTTTCAAATCCTGCATCAGGTCATTGCCATTTATTTTTAGCATCTTAACTGAAACAGCATCCTTTGAAACTTTCTCAATAACATATTCCAAGTGCCTTAATTTATATGGTTTGGCTTTTGGCGTTCCACTTCCCAATCTGTCAGCAATGCGAAGATCCATCAAATCCTTCATGTTCTCCAGTCCAACTTTTTTAATAAGCCTTCTCACACTAGCCTCCCCAACTTCATCAGGATTATAATAAAACATATGATTATCAACCAGCATTGTTACTTTCTCAATCACTTCATTTGAAAATCTAAGGCGTGTCAGAAGCTGTTTTACTATTTTTGAACCAACATGATCGTGATTATAAAATGTTGCATACATTCCTTCACCTCTTTTTGTTTGCGGTTTTGCAATATCATGAAAAAGCGAAGCTAATCGCACTTCCAATTTTTTAGAAGGACAATATTTCAATGCCAAAATAAGATGGGTATAAATCGTATGAATGTGATGTCTATTTTGTGCGATGCCAAAACCTTTTTCCAGCTCTGGCATTATATGCAGCAATAATCCAGTCTTGTGCATCATTTCAATTCCATCAGCAGGATTATCAGAAACAATAACCTTAGTAAGTTCATCCTTAATTCTTTCTAGAGCAACATGCGTAATCAATGATGAGTTTTTTTTAATTGCTTCAAATGTTTTTTCTTCGATTTCAAAGTTTAATTGTGAGTGGAAACGAATTGCGCGCATCATGCGCAAAGCATCTTCTCCAAATCTTTCATTTGCATCCCCCACTGCTCTAATAATTTTCTTTGATATATCTTTTTGTCCATCAAAAAGATCCACTATTTCATAATCAACATTTATTTCTGTTTTTTTATTTTCATTTTTATCAATTTCAAAATTAAAAACTTTGAGCGCTATCGCATTTACCGTAAAATCTCTACGACTCAAATCTTCTTCTAATGTTTTGGCAAATTTAACTTTATCAGGACGTCTGCGATCTGAATATATCGATTCTATTCGATATGTTGTAACCTCCACCACATCGTGCTCTCTATCTTTCTTAAGCAGTCCTCCTTGAATAAACTTTTCCACTTTCACGCCAACTGTTCCAAAATCATTCTCATAAAAACTATCCGGAAAAATTTTCATTATTTCCTCTGGCACAGCATTGGTTGTGATGTCCCAATCTTTTGGTCCGCCAGCCTGCGGATTCTCCATAAGCAAATCCCGCACGCAGCCACCGACAATGTACGCTTCAAAATTATTTTCTTGAATTTTTTTCAAAACCTCAAGCACCTCAAAAGGAATTTTTTTGATCATATTTAAGTTGTGCCCCCAGCAGGAATCGAACCCACATTTTGTCCTTAGGACGGACCAGCTCTATCCATTGAGCTATAGAGGCAATTTTTGATTTAATTTCTTATAAATATTCCATTGTGGAGATAAGGAGAATCGAACTCCTGCTACTTGCATGCCATGCAAATGTTCTACCACTGAACTATATCCCCCTTATTACAAACATTCAAGCCAATCTTATCATAGCAAGTATACCACTTTGGTCAATGTTATTTCTTATTATTTTTTATATTATACAATATTAATATTATTTTGTCAATATATAAATCTTTTTAGCAACAAAGAACCTTCAAGCAATTGTTCCACGTGGAACAATTGCTTGAAATAATAAAAAAGAAAATTACAATTAAACTAATTAAGAAATAAATTAAATTGTTCCACGTGGAACAATTTAAAAAAAATCATAATCTTATGCACATATTATCAACAAATTTATTATTTAAATTATAGCTTCATAGAGCCTTATTTTAAAATTAAATCACTATAAACATGTTAAATCTTTTTCAGTGTGCATAACTTCTATAACACACGGAGCCAAATATTGTTCCACGTGGAACAATAAATTAAGCAAGTCAATACATATCTGATTACAATCTTCCCACACTAGATTGAAAGAATATAAACAAGAAAATTGCAATAATTTCGCTTAAGGAAAAATAATAAAAAAAACAGGCATTATCCTTAAGGCATTTTTTAGCTTAAAGATATCTTTTTTGTATTACTTCAATTGTTCCACGTGGAACAATAACAAAAATAAAACATTGTCACAAAAAAATAGTAGACCAGTAAACATTTTTATCACAAAAATCTCTCCTTACCAGAACAATTGTTCCACGTGGAACAATGATTGAAGCAAGAAATACAACAGGGGGAAAATTATTTAATATTTTTTTCCCTAAACAAAGCTTTTTTTGATATTAATGCTCATGTTCCACGTGGAACATGAAAAAGAAAGACTCAAAGATAAAAATATAAAATAATTACAACCAGATCATTCAACTTTTTATTATTGCAAAAAACAATTAAAGCAACGCATACAACACATAAAAAAATTAGTAAGTCAGCAAAAGAGACATGTTAAAAGAATGCAGTTGTTCCACGTGGAACAAATTAGAAAAAATCAAGAAAAATACACCGACCTAATAATGGCATTCTTGTTCCTTTTTTTAAAATTAAGGCTTAATTAATAGGTTTAATTAAAAAAATACACGAAAAAATAAATGTTCCACGTGGAACATTTATTACTGAAATCGTCAACAAAAAAATAATTAATAAAAACCAGTAGCGTACAAATTGAATAATGATTGCTTTAATGTATATGTATATCTATATATATCAATATATACTTTCCACTCTAATTTAATATTTACAATAACACAAGCCTAAAAGCAGAAGACAGTCTCACAAATACAAAGCACCTTCTCCGGCAAGATTTACACAATTCGAGATTATAAAAATTATTTTGCCCAATATGCCATAGAGATGAACAGATTTTGGAGCATTAAGATTTCAATGTTGCTAATTGCTCACATTTTTGCAGGACGTCATATGACCATGTGAACAGTGAAAATTAGAAATATTCCTTCAAATACTACCCAGCGTGCTTGGACAATAAAAAAATACTTATTACGTATTGTATAAAAACACATAGATGGTATAATTATATTATATTTAAAAATACTACTTGCAATAAAAAATAAACATATACAATTGCACAATTTAGCTAGTTAACTTTCTATCATAAAATATGTATATAAAAATAAAACATATCAAAAGAGCTATCCTTATTTTAACTTGTGTTTTACTGGCTGGTTTTAATTATTTTTCTTATGTAAATGCAGCAGATAACACAATTAAAATTTGTGATAAATC
>JBBQCF010000043.1:0-7655 GCA_038318455.1 Candidatus Moraniibacteriota bacterium | reverse complement strand
AGATTTAAATTAAAATATTTATCACCAGCAACAATTCCAGTATCAGCCAATACGCCAACACCTCTAAAAACCAAGGATAATCCAAATATAAAAACAAAAACTACTATTTTCTTATTTATTTTTATTTTTATTTTCATATTTCTTAAAAATATTTATATAATTCAAAAAAATTCATTATTTATGCACAAACATCATAATAAATGCGATATCTACACAAAAAATAAACAACCACTGTCCAACAAATGAATATAATATAGATTTAGTCTTATAATAAATCCAGCCAGCAAAAGGAGTAAATATTAAATAAACGATATAATACCAATAAGGAAGTCCCCTTAACATTAAAATTAAGGCTATAAAAAATAAAAATTGAATTAAAATTGACCATTCATTAAAATATTTTTGGAAATATTTCATCACAAACCCCCTAAAAAAAACTTCATATACCCCAACTATATAAACAATACCAGTAAATTCATATATTAAAAAATTCCAAAAATCCATCTTTACATTTTTAGGTAATAAATAATGAATTCCTAAATCAGTAAACTTAAAAATTCCAATCATTATCACAAAAGATCCCAAAAGGCCAATCAATAGATATTTAATATTCTTCTTCCAATCACCAAGAACCACTTGATTTAAAATATTTTCTCCTTTTAAAAAATATTTATTATATAATAATGGCAAAATAACTAGAAATATAAAAAAAACTGATTTATATTGAAAATTTCCTTTTGCTGGAAAATATATATATCCAAACAAACACAATAAAATAAAAAGTGTTGTGATTAATTGTTGTTTATTTAATTTAATATTTCGCATGAAAATATACCCAATACTTATAAACAAATTATACCACCTTACATAAAATACGTACACTTATTATTTTTACCTAAAAAGGCTTTACTGTGCATAACTCGTGTATAAACATATTTGAAAGTTTATATTAAAATTGTAATAATTTTATTTAAAAAATAGCAACTTTAAAATATGACACTTAATTTAGTTTTATTTTTTTAAATAAAACTAATTCACTTTAGCTCCAAAATACTTTTTACTTATAAGTATTTAATTGTATTTTATATAAATATATAAAGTTTATTACTATTAGGCAGAGTTAATTTTGTGTATAAGTGTTAAATTATGTTTATAGAAAAGAAAATAAGTATAAAGTAGGGTGGATAAATTATGTGAAAAGCATTACTAATAAAGTGGATAAATCTTCTGATATTTATTAAAAAGTGTAGAGATGAATTTATTCACAATAATAAAGGGGCGTTATCCACAAGAAATTAAGAAGATAAGGGGAGTTATTCACTGGTTATAAACTAAAAGTAGAGTCTTTTTTAAATAAAAATAAAAATAAAAATAATGTTCCTATAAATATAAGGATATCTGCTAGGTTGAAAATAGGAAAAAATAAGAAATTAATATTAATAAAGTCGATAACGCAACCTTCTAAAAGACGATCAAAGGCATTAGAAAGAACCCCACTAGTTATTAATATAAATGATAATAAAAATAAAGGCTCTAACAAGGCTTTATTTTTTAGATGATAAAAAAAGGCTAGAAATGTAATAAAAAAAAGGCTATATATAAGCCAAAAAAATGTATTATTAATTGGTAAACCAAAAGAAATACCATAATTACAAATATAAAATCCGCCAGTTGAGCGGATTTTATATTTGTAAAATTGATCAATGATGATCAAAAAAAAGGCAATAAAGGGATAAAATATGAAAAATAGTTTTTTAATCACGGCTATTTTACCTTATTATTAGCAATTAAGGCATGTTTTTGCTGCAGGATAAGCACGTAATCTTTCTATTGGAATATCAATATTGCAATTTTCACATTTTCCATATGTGCCAGCCTCCATCTTTTCAAGTGCTTCTAGTATTTCTTTTAATTGTTTTTCTAAATTTGCCTCTAATGCAATATTATCAGCATATTCTTCAACTTCGGAAGCATTTTCGTCTTCATTGGTTCCAATTTCATTAAAACTAGTGCTATAGTCCCCAGCTTCTGTTGTTGGTTTTCCTATTCTTTCCAATTCTGCCTGAATTCGTGTTTTTTCTTCTAATAATTTTTCCTTTAACTCTGCTAAGGTATTTGCATCAATTGTCATATAATTTTACTTAAAAATAAATTAAAATAGCTTACTGATAACAATTTTAACAAAAATAGTTAAAATTGTCTATATAAAGATATTTTTTAAATGTCGGAGCTTAGCCGCAGAATTAGCTTGATCGGCCAAGATGGTAATTGCATCAAAGCGATAAGGGTTTTTATGGAGCTTTTTAGAGCTAATATAATAAGAGGCAACTTTATTTAATTTATACAATTTTGATTTAGTTATATTTTCTTCTGGTAAGATTATATCATTGGCGATATTATTTCTGGTTTTTACTTCAATAAAAACAATTTCTTCGCCATCTTTGGCAATAATATCTATTTCACCAATTCTGCGGCCACTTTTATTGCAAAAATTAGTTTCAAGAATAGTATATTTAAGCCCTTTTAGATAATTTAAGGCAGCTTTTTCACCACGCGCACCAATAGAAAGATGGGGTACTTTTAAGTTAAGCTTAAACATAAGTTGCTATTATAAAACAAAAAATCCCTACTCAATTGGTGGGAGTTAATATTTCAAAAGAAAATAAAGTGTAAAATCGAGTTTCGCAATGTATTTCTTTTGAAGAAAAGTATGGAAACCCGACGCTGTAAAGCGCCCAATTATTATAATATGGCGTACAGCGCCGAGTGTTATGTATGTATCAACATGTAGATTTGAAACTTATAGCCCGGGTGAAGGCATGTTCTAGTTTACGGATTACATGTATTTTGTATACATACGGTTTCGTATATCATTCTGAGCTTTTATTTAATATACTTTTGTGAAGTACCTATCCTCTGGCATTGAGCCTTTGATTGGTTTAAAGAACTGCTTTTTTTATTTATTTTTATTTTTAAAAAAAGTATTTTTGTTTTTGTTTTGTTTCCCCTCTCAGAATAGAGGTGATTTTAATTCTTTGAATTAAAATACTTTGGACAGTACTCACGTTCCAATCGCAAATAGGGGGAAATTGTGATTGGAACGTGAGTACCGAGTTATTGAAAGTTTTTAAGGTTCTTATTTCAGAAGTGTTTGTGTTTCTCACTTACTGATATTTCAATTATAGCAGAAAATATGCGTGTGGTCAACGATGTGGCGTAATATTGTTATTTTTGCTAGCGATTTTAAATAATTTGCAATATTTTTAGGTCTATTTGAAAAATAAAAAATAAAACGTAAAATATAAAAGTAAATTATTTAATTTTTTATCCCCAGTTAGGCACACTTATGCACAAGTTATCCACAGATTTGAATATATTAGACTAATTGCCTAGCGCTTGAGTGGGTATAGCTTCATTATTATCAATATTAGTGCCCAAGGATTGTTTTTGTTGAATCGTCTTATCTAGGATAGATCTTAGGGTGTTCTTGCTTGTCCCTATTGCCAACTGTGAGCCCGAAACGGTGTAGTCAATAGAAAGGTTTTTTGGTTCATTTACATTAAGATATCTAATATTATTAGAATTATAAATTGTGGCAGTAAAAGCGCTATTTTTAATATCTGGAACAGTGTCAAGAAAGAAAAAAGACAAAGCTTCAGGCAATAAGAGTTCTTGTTTTTGTAACTCTGCTGATAGGGAGCTATTTTTTTCTGGTAAAATGTTTATGGATAGGCCAGTTCTCGGATTATTATTGTCATTATAAATAAAAAGAGAAAAATCATCATCAAGGTAGCTTAATATTTCTGGTGAAAGAGTCAATTTTGTAGCTGTTGCAAAAATGGAAAAAGGAACTGGATTATTATTTGAATCTACTATAATAAATTCATAAGGAATGCTTTCTGTGAGAGCTTGAATTTCACTTGCAACTTTAGCAATAGTTGTCTTAATATCTGCTTCTGACAATACTGACGGATCCATTGTTAGGTAATTGGGTTTTGTTTTAGAATATTTTTCAACAGGAGCTTGAACAATAGGAACCTCTTCTGCTGGTTTTTCTATCACCACGGGCTCCTCATTTATTGTTGGCGTAGGTAGTTCTTGTTTTTTTGTGTTCATTGCTAAGAAATAATATGCACTAAGTCCTATAATACCAATAATTAAAAGAAAAATAATAACAATAATGGTGTTATAAAGAGAATTTTTTGTTTTTACATCAGGGGTCTCTGTTTTAATGCTGGGAATTTCTACGAGGTCATTTTTCATGGTCAGTGGTTGAGTCGAAGACGATATTTTAGCTGAAGAAATGTCGCTTGCGCTAAATGGAGTTGGCGTGAGAGGTGTTTGAGGTATAGTTATTTTTGGTGCAACAAGTTCTTCTTGTCGGGCAACCGGCTTGCTTTGTTTAGACAATAAATCATCTTGCATTGTTCGAATAGAAAATTTTTCAGGATTGTCCGGAGTGTTGTTTTCTGTACTGCCTTGAAAAGGAGATGTTGATGTCATTTTTTTATTTTTATAAATATTACTTTTCATTGCTTATAAGCAATGAAAAACAAACTTTCATTTCATTTTTTTCAAAAAAAATAGAAGCACATTAATGTGCTTCTATTTTACAACAATTTTTGAATGTTGCCAACATCTTTTTTATAGCAAGAGCTACTTTTCTGTAGAAATATTTTTTGCAGTAAGGTTTATGCGTCCTTGATCGTCAATAAGCTTTACTTTTACGGCAATTATATCTCCAACTTTAGCTACATCTTCCACGTGATCAATGCGCTTATCTGAAAATTCAGAAATATGAATCAAGCCTTCTTGTCCGGGAAGAATTTCAGCAAAAGCTCCAAATGTCATAAGACGAGTTACTTTTGCATTAAAGATTTCACCTGGTTTTACTTCATGAGTCAAATTATCAATCCACGCTTGTGCTTTTTTAGCAGAAGCCTCATCGACGGAAGTAATAAAAATTGAACCATCATCTTCAATGTCAATTTGTACTCCAGTTTCATCAATAATTTCATTGATAATTTTTCCTCCAGTCCCGATTACATTTCGAATCTTGGTAGGATTAATATGCATGGTGATGATTCTTGGTGCATATGGAGACATGTTTTCTCTGTGTGCTGGCAATGCTTCAAGCATAATATCAAGAATCTCTTTGCGATTAATTTTTGATTGAGAAAGGACAGCGCTAAGCATATCAACAGTAATTCCGTCAACTTTCACATCCATTTGAAGAGCTGTAATGCCATTTGATGTTCCAGCAGCTTTGAAATCCATGTCACCATAATGGTCTTCCAATCCTTGAATATCAGTCAAAACTTTGAATTTGTCATCTTTTCCAACAATAATTCCCATAGCAATTCCACTTACTGGGCGAATGATTGGCACACCAGCATCCATAAGTGAAAGTGTTGAGCCACAAGTAGAAGCCATTGACGAAGAACCATTTGATTCTAGAATTTCACTGACCAACAATATCGTGTATGGGAAAGTTTCTTTTGCAGGAATAACTGGCAAAAGTGCACGTTCAGCCAAGGCTCCATGTCCAATTTCTCTTCTGCCTGGTCCACGCATTGGACGAACTTCTCCAACTGAAAATGGTGGGAAATTATAGTGATGGATGTATCTTTTTTTAATATCAACTTCCATGGTGTCAATAAATTGTTCGTCACCAGGTGATCCAAGAGTTGTCACGGTCAAAGCTTGAGTTTCTCCACGAGTGAAAACTGCAGATCCATGTGTGCGTGGAAGAAGGCTTGTGATGCAAGAAATGCTTCTAACTTCATTTAACTTACGACCATCCGGACGTTGTTCTTTGTCAAGAATGTTTTGATGCACAATGTCATCAGAGGTTTCTTCAAAAACCTGTTCAGCCACTTCCTTAAGTTTTTCAACTTCGGTAGGATATTTTTCCTTGATAAAAGTGTTAATTTTTTCTTTAACAACTTTCATTTTTTCTTCAATCACAAATTTTTCTTTGTGATAAAGAATTTCTGAAAGATTTTCTGCCAAGAAAAGTTCTTTGACTTCTTTTTCAAATTCGGGAGTTCCAGCGAGTAATGTTGGAGCCATTTTTTCTACTCCAATTTCAGCAATAACTTGATCAATAAGAGCAGTGATTTTTTTGATAGCTTCATGCCCAAAAGCAAAAGCAGCGACCACGTCTTCTTCTGGAACTTCTTTCATTCCAGCCTCGATCATGTTAATTTTATCCTTTGTTCCAGCAATAATAAGATCAATGTCTCCATCGGCAACTTGGGCAGTGACAGGATTAAGAATAAATTCTCCATTTAATCTTCCAACGCGTACAGCCCCAACGGGTCCATTCCAAGGAATGTTTGAAATTGAAAGTGCGGTTGAAGCAGCAATCATAGAAACAATTGCTGGATCATTTTCCCCATCAATTGAAAGTACTGTTACCACAACTTGAACATCATTTCGCATGCGAGAGTTAAAAAGTGGCCTGATTGTGCGATCAACAACTCGCCCTGTGAGGACTGCCTCATCAGAAGGGCGCCCTTCTCTTTTGATAAAGCGAGAACCTTTAATCTTTCCAGCTGCATAATAACGCTCCTCGTAATCAACCATGAGGGGGAAATAACCAGAAACTCGTGAAGCTCCTTTACTCATTACTGCTGTTGCAAGCACAACTGTGTCGCCATAGCGAACAGTAACTGCCCCATTTGCCTGTTTGGCAAGTAGTCCAGTTTCGATTTCCAAAACGCGTCCTCCAATTTGAAGGGACCATTTTTTACGTTCCATAGAACATTTTGACCCACATTGATAACATTAATAAGGCAAAAGACCGCAAATGGCGGAAAAACAACAGTCGAAAGTTCAATCTTTTGAGTTCTCAACTGTGGTTTGTCTGCCTGACGGAAAATTGTCAAACTAAGGCACTAATAAGGGTTTTTAAAAATAATTTATTAGCAAGGCTAATACCTAAAACAATAGCTTATTTGAGGCATTTTGTCAACAAAAGCAAAAAGAATGCACGGGGCATTCTTTTTGTATAGATATTGACGAGAATGTATAAGTATTATTTTTTCACTGTAAGAGTTTGTTTTCCAGTATAAATCAAGAATTTCTTCTTGTTTTCAGATAAGTCCACAAATCCATCGAGTGATTCCCCAAGTTTTGCACTAGTGCTCTCGCCAAAAGAAACCCCTTCTACGCGACAACCAGTTGTGCTTTGAAGATATTCCACCAGTGGGATGTAGTCTCCATCTCCCGAAACAAGCACAATAACATCCAAGCTCTTGGAAAGTTTGATTGCATCAACCGCAATGCCCACATCCCAATCTCCTTTTTTGGCTCCACCAGGGAAAATCTGCAAATCTTTGGTTTTAACCTCAAACCCTTGTTTCTCAAGTGCTTCAAAAAACTTTTCTTCTTGACCTTCTAGAGTTTTAATTCCATAGGCGATGGCGCGAATCAAGATTCTATCTCCCACTGCTTCTTCTAAAACTTTTTGAAAATTCACTTTTTTGCCATACAGAGCCTTGGCACTGTAATAAAGATTTTGAATGTCAACTAAAACGCCTACTCGCTGTTCTTTTGATCTAAGCATAAATTTCATTAAAACATTTAATTATTTAAACATGTAAACAATTCTAAAATATTATTATCTATATATCAGCAACATGAAAGCTTTT
>JBBQCF010000042.1:0-7681 GCA_038318455.1 Candidatus Moraniibacteriota bacterium | reverse complement strand
CTGCACAACATACATCTTAACTCCCTCGTCTTCTTCTGGATCTTTCATTGGACTTCCTCCGCCTTGCGCAGAAATGATTCCTTGTCCAATGATGTTTTGACTTACAATTTCTTCGACAGCGCCAGGTTCGATTGCTGTGCTTGATTTTGAAAGTGGAACTAAGGCTAAATCATTTTTTTTATTAACTTGTCCATTTATTTTACTGCTAGCTACATTTGTAATATCGCTAGAGTTATCCCAATATCCCAACAAGAAACCGCTAGTGCCTTTTCCCGAAGCGGCATTGGTTGCACTCACAAGCAGTGAGCTTGAAACTACAACCGCAAAAGCAGAATAATTGCGAAAAAGATGGAGCAATTTTATTGTTCTATGTTTTTTCACGAAATCAGCAACAGACCTTTGACCCAAATGAATCCTTGTATTGATTTCTTTAAAATCTATATTTTTGAAAAATTTCAAAATATAAGAAAAAATGTTTTTGATACTAATATATATTCCTTTCAATTGGCTTTGCGGTTAGAAAAAAAGATGCGGAAAATATATAGAAAATCTTTATCTACAACCTGAAGCCTTAATTTTTAAACTGTTTCCAAGTATACTCCAACCACGCTTCTTGTCAATAAAATTATGCACTTATTTGACATTTTTTGCCTCTCTTTAGCCAAAAATTAGAATTAAGCTTCTTTGAAATTAAAAACTGGAGTAGAATAAAGTTGAATCAATTTGAAATATCCCATTTTTTAAAAATTTTAAATTTTTGCCTTGGGTTTATCCCGACGAGGAAAAATTAAAAAATGGGGTCACTATGATACCGATAATAAAATAAAGTTCAAACATCGTGTTATTAACAAAATTACTGAAGGAATTCCTAGAATATCTTGAAGTCGAAAGAAATCGTAGTCAGAAAACAGTTGAGAATTATCATCACTATCTCAAACGCTTTTTATTGTGGGCAAAAATATCACGTCCAGAGGATATCACTCTTGATCTTATTCATAATTACAGGCTCCATCTCAATCGCCTGCAAGATGAGGGCGGAAGTGAACTCAAGAAAGTCACCCAAAATTATCACGTGATTGCAATCAGGAGCTTTCTCAAATATCTATCCAAGCGTGACATCAAAACGCTTTCTGCTGAAAAAATAGAAGTTGGTAAAAATCCCTCTCATGAAATCGAATTTTTGGATAGAGAAGAAGTTGAAAGACTCCTGCAAGCAGCCTCCGCAAACGACATCAAGACACTTAGGGATAGAGCAATTTTAGAACTGCTTTTCTCTGCAGGATTGCGTGTTTCCGAGATTATCAGCGTCAATCGTGATCAAATTAATCTTGAGCGACTTGAATTCAGCGTCCGAGGAAAAGGCGACAAAATTCGCATTGTTTTTATTTCCAACCCAGCCAAATATGCACTTGAAAAATATTTAGTTAAGAGAATGGATATTGATGAAGCAGTTTTTATTAGATTTTCCAAAAAGAAAATAACTGACAATCCTGAAACTAAGCGCCTCACTTCTCGCTCTGTCCAAAGAATTGTAAAATTTTATGCGGCCAAGGCTGGCATTGTTAAAGATGTTCATCCTCACACACTTCGTCATAGCTTTGCCACAGATCTCCTTTCTAATGGCGCCGACATCCGCTCTGTACAGACCATGCTTGGACACTCCTCCATTACCACGACCCAAATCTATACGCACATAACCAATGTTCAACTCAAGGAAATTCACAAAAAATTCCACGGAAAGAAAGTTTCCTAATTTTTAATTTCAAATTTTTTTGAGATTTGCATATTCAGCAGAAAGCCTCTTGATGCCAGCTTTCTTGAAAGCCACCACAATTGTGTCCTCGATTGCAGAAATAACCAAGCCGTCACCAAAAACTTCATGTGAAACTCTCTCGCCTCCTTTAAAATTATTAGGAGTTTTTATTTTAGTTTTTTTATTTTGTGCTAAAAGTTTTTCAAAAATTTTCTGTTCACCTTCTCGATAAGAATTTTTCTTTACTAATTTTTCAGGAATATCCTCAAGAAATCGAGATGGACTGTTCATTTGTGTTGAACCAAATAAAGTTCGTTGACGAGTGAACAATAAATATATTTTTTCCTTGGCGCGCGTAAGTCCCACATACATCAATCTTCTTTCCTCTTCCATTTCAGCTGATGAAAGCAAGCTGCGAGAATGTGGCAGAATTCCTTCTTCCAATCCCACAATGAAGACCACGGGAAATTCCAAACCTTTTGCACTGTGAAGTGTCATCATATGCACTGCATCTTCATTTTGATCAACATTATCAACGTCAGAAGCCAAGGCAACTTCCTCCAAAAATGCACTAAGTAAATCAGGATAATCTTCGCTTGCAGAAATTGCAGCATCCTTCATCTCATCATACTTTTTGGCCACGGAAACAAGCTCATGCACATTTTCAGAGCGTTTCTCTCCATCATCACCTTCAGCAGAAAGCATTTTTTCATATCCACTTTCCTGAAAAACTTTTTCAATAAAATCAGATAAAGAAATTCTTGATTGAACTTCTTTCATGCGCCTAATGAACTCACAAAATTTCAAAATTGCATCAACCTTAGATGCTGCCAACTTATTTCTTGTTGCAGATGGATTATTAATAACAGAAGATTGCAATCCTGTTTCAATAAAATCAAGTCCGGCAATTCGTGCAATTTCAATCCACTTTTTCAAGGTAACATCTCCGATATTGCGACGCGGTTCATTAATGCTGCGCTCCAAAGAAATCATATCATTTGGATTTGAAATCAAACGAAGATAGGCAATAATATCTTTAACTTCTTTTCTTTGATAAAATTTTATGCCACCAATAATGCGATATGGAATTGATTTTTTCAAAAACATTTCCTCAACTGCACGCGACTGCGCATTGGTACGATATAGCACCACAAATTTTCCATAAATACCATCGGCTGTTTTTTTGATTTCATTAGCCACAAATTCAGCCTCATCTCTTTCATCTGCTGCTTCAAAAGAAGTCACCAAGTGACCTTGCTCTTTTTCAGTCCACAAATTTTTATCTTTCCTGTTAATGTTTTTTGAAATCACGCCGTATGCCGCATCAAGAATGACCTGACTAGACCTGTAATTTTGCTCAAGATGAATAACTTTCGCTTCGGCATAATCCTTTTCAAAATTCAAAATATTTTTAATATCAGCTCCACGAAATTTATAAATGCTTTGCCAATCATCTCCCACCACGCACAAATTACGATGCTTACTGGCCAATAAATTTATAAGAAGATATTGCGCACGATTAGTGTCTTGATATTCATCTACCATGATGTATTGAAATTGATTTTGATATTTTTCCAATACTGCTGGAAAATTTTTGAAAAGTTCCACCGTGAACATGATAATGTCATCAAAATCAAGCCCGTTATTTTCTTTAAGACGTGCTTGATACAAAAAATATACCTTGGCCACAACTTCTTCATAATATCCATTAGCTTGATTTTTGAATTGCTCTGGACTCATCAATTCATTTTTTGCTTTACTAATTGCTGCCAGAATTGCTCTTGGAGCAAATTGCTGTGAATCTATTTCCAATTCTTTTAAAATTCTTTTCAGTAAAATCTGTTGATCTTGATCATCCACAATATGAAAAGTTTTTTGATATCCCAAAGCTTCAATCTCACTGCGCAAAATCTTTGAACAAATTGCATGAAATGTTCCCAGTACTGGCAAATCAGCATTGCCATATAAACTATATTTAAAATTTGCATCAGCCGTCGGATGCAAAATTTTCATGATGCGCTCTTTCATTTCCTGCGCTGCTTTATTTGTAAAAGTCACGGCTAAAATACTTCTAGCCGGAATCTTATAATCCTTAATTAAATATGCCACGCGATGTGTCAGTGTTTTTGTTTTGCCAGAACCTGCCCCAGCGATAATAAGCAATGGTCCTTTGACGGTAACAACTGCCTCCTTTTGATTTTCATTTAATCCCTCTAAAATATCCTGCATATACAATATATAAAATATAAATTTAACTAACCCATTGTAACACATAAAAAAAAGCGACCCAAGAAAATATTCTTGAGCCGCTTGAACGACAAAATGAACTGCCTAACTTTGCGCCATTCGTTCTGATTCCCTTCTTTGGGCAGCCACGATAGCGTCCGCAGTGCGATTGGCTTGTTCCTGAACGCGGGCATCAACCATCTTATTGCCAAGAGAAAACATTGCCCACATAGCCATGATAAACCAGATTATTATGCCAAAGCCAAAAACAAAGAAAAATGGAATGGCTATAAACATAAAAACAAGAGAGACGATCCCGGCCACAATCCTACCTTGCATAAAAAATGACAACGGCGGAGCTACCATGGCTAAAATATAAGCGAAAAAACCAGGTTTCTTTATGGATTCTGACATAACTATTCTCCTTTTCTCCGGTTGCGGTTAATTTCAGTTTCTTTAAGTGTTCATAAAAATTAGAAAGTTACATTGCCAACCTGCTTCTTATTCGCATAATAATTACAATGAACAGTCAATTTTCCCCAGCCACCGGCAGTGATTTCTGATGAACACTCGGATTCAAAAAGATGTTTCTCTAATTTTCCCTCGAGTGTAATAGTTGGTGAAAAAATTTGGGAAACCTTTCCCTCAGCTATAACCTCATTATTCACAACAAAAGAAATGTTTCTCGAAGTAACTCCTGCATCACCTTTCATTTGAAGCTCATAGCTCTTATTCCCAAATTCAACTAGCGTTGCTCTGGATTGAGAAGCACTTCCAGCGCAACCAGAAAGCATAGCCATTGAAGCCATGGACACCACACTTAAAACCATATTCATGATTTTTTTCATCTCTTTTTCCTCCTGTTGCATGATTTTAGATGAGACAAATTTGTCACACCTTTTTGGCTGATGCCAACTGCAATATTGCAATAAATACTATTTCAACGAACTTTTTTGTTTAAAATTTAGTCTACAACATATTAATATATCTGTCAATATTAAATATCATTTCAAAATTTTATCCTTATGAAAATATTTTTAAACAATATTAGCTAAATTTTTCCAATCCTCCACGCCCAATTCCTGTGCGCGGACATTAGCATCAAAACCAAGAGACAAAAGTTTTTCTTCAATTTCTTTTTTATCCAACTGTAAGCTATTAGAAAGATTATTAATCAAAGTTTTTCTTTTGGCAGAAAATCCAGATTTGACCACACGGAAAAATTTCTTCGTTTCTTCTTTGCTTATCTTTTCTTGCTCAATGTTTCTGGTGATTTTAATAATTGCTGAATCGACTTTCGGCACAGGATCAAATGATTCTTTGAAAACCGTAAACAAAAATTCGGCCTTGGCATAATATTGAACCGACACTGCCAAGATACTCATTTCACCTTTTTTAGCACAAATTCTCTCGGCCACTTCTTTTTGCACCATGAAAATAACTTCCGTTGGCGGGATTTTAGTTTCTAAAAACAAACGGATGATTGGCGCTGTGATGTAATATGGAATATTAGCAACCACTTTATAGCTACTAACATTATTTTCTTTTAATTCTTTTTCAATCAATTCAGGAAGATTCAATTTCAAAATATCATCGTGAATAATTTCAATATTCTTATCTTCCACAAACTTGTCGTGCAATGGCTCAATCAATCTATCATCTATTTCAATAGCAATAACTTTCTTGCAAACTTCGGCAAGTTTTTCAGTTAAAGCTCCTTGTCCAGGACCAATTTCAATCACCATATCTTCCTTGCTCAATTTTGCACTAGCAATTATCCGATTTAAAACCGACTCATCTTTCAGAAAATTTTGCCCGAGTGACTTTTTAGCTTTAATCATAAAAATATACTCATCTATAAATTAATTCATACTATTGTGGATATTTTTATTTTATGGGCCGTTTAATTGCGACAGCAATTAAAGAGTGATTGAGCATAAATTTCGGTCAAGAACGTGCCCAAAAAATAAATATATTCACAATAACCCCACTAAATAAAAACAAGGGAACTAATTCGTCACAACTTCCATCTTAATATTCGCCACGCCTGCCCCAACAGAAGCAATTTGAGAAAATGCCACCTTATCTAAATCGATAATACGCCCATTTCCAAATGGTCCCCGATCATTAATCTTCACAATAACAGACTTTCCATTATCCCGATTGGTAACTCTAACATAACTTCCCATAGGAAGCCAGGGGTTGGCGGCAAAAAGTCCTCCCTTGAAGGCATACCAACTTGCTACTCCAGTGTGAACTTTTCCAATTTTCACAAATGTTCCTTGCGTGACAATTTCATCAACTGGAGAACTGACAACATTACTTTCCAAAATTTTGCGTGAAATTTCCTTTCCATCATTATACACAACTTTATACTTCACTTCTTTTGTTCCAATCACGCCTTTTTGAGTAACTTTTTTTATCCTCCAACCCAATTTATCATCTTCATTGGAGGTAGTCTTAAAAGGAATATCAATGTTTTTTGTTTCCTCCTTAATGAGCACATGAGTAACCACTATTTTCATCCCATTAGCAACTGGCAGATTTCTAACTGGAATAGTAACATCGTCTTCGCCTAGATCAATATCTTTATTTTCCCAAAGAGCTTTTTCAATTGTATTTTGAAAAGTATAGAGCTCGATATTTTTTCCACCTTCCTTAACTGTGATTTTTTTTGCTCTTTGAATGATTATATGAGTGCCATTATAAATATTTCCATCTTTATCGGGAAACATTAAATCATTTTCACCTAAAAATATTTTCTGCTCTGAAATAAATTCACCAACTGTTTTTGCTTTTGAAAAAATATTAAAATTCAAATCATTATCCGTGATTGTGATTTTGACTTCTTCAGCAGAAAAATTTTGCTCTTGCGATGCGACAACCTTCGCATCAAAAAAAGACTGCCACAATTGCCAGCCAAAAAAAATACCCGCCCCAATAAAAATTAATGTGTATTTTTTCTTAAACAAAATATTAGTAAAGTTTAATTTTCTAATCTGATTTTCACAAAATAATATTTTAAAAAAATTGCTTTGTGAAAGAAGATGTTTTGGCATAAAAATTTTTACTCGGTTTTGAACCTGTATTGAATCGCTTCCGCAATATGCATTTGATTTATTTTTTCCGAATTTGCAAGATCAGCAATTGTTCTGGCAATTTTTATTATACGATGATAGCCTCTAGCGCTTAACTTTAAAGCTGTCACTGCGCTTCTAAGCAAATTAACACACTCTTCATCCAGCTGACAAAATGTTTTGATTTGATCAGATGACATTTCACCATTAGATACAATTGATAAATTTTCAAAACGATTACTTTGAATTTTTCTTGCGCTTTCCACGCGCTCACGAATATTAGCACTAGTTTCTTCAACACCACCTTCTTGCAATTTATCAAAACTAAGACGAGGAACTTCAATATGCAAATCAATGCGATCCATAATTGGACCTGAAATTTTTTGTCGATATCTGACAATTTGCGCAGCTGTGCAAGTGCACATTTTTTCTGGATCAGTCGCCATCCCACAAAAACAAGGATTCATCGCTGCCACCAAAATGAATCGAGCTGGAAAATGAAGCGAGCCCTTGGCTCTTGAGATTGTTATCATACCATCCTCAAGTGGCTGACGCAAATTCTCCAAAACATTTTTTGGAAATTCTCCAAACTCATCCAAAAAAAGGACACCTCTGTGTGCCAAAC
>JBBQCF010000041.1:0-7946 GCA_038318455.1 Candidatus Moraniibacteriota bacterium | reverse complement strand
TCCTTTTTGTGCTTGATTTTTTATGAATTTTTTAAAAAACAGTTAAATTGAATACATCCTTAGCACATTAAAGTTAAACACAGATATAACTATAAGTCAAGTAGAAAAAAGACTCCCTTTGACGGGAGTCTTTTTTGTTGCAATTTGTGAAATATTATTTCAATACTACAGTTGCACCAGCTTCTTCAAGTTTCTTTTTAACATCTTCAGCAGCAGCCTTGGCAATCTTTTCTTTGATTACTTTTGGAGCAGCATCAACCAAGTCTTTTGCTTCCTTAAGTCCAAGACCAGTGATTTCGCGAACAGCCTTAATGACATTGATCTTTTGTGCACCAGCTGAAGTCAATTCAACATCAAATTCAGATTTTTCTTCAGCAGCTTCTGCAGCAGCAGGAGCAGCTCCCATCATCATTGGAGCAGCAGCTGAAACACCAAATTTTTCTTCAAGAACCTTCACAAGTTCAGAAAGATCCAAAACACTCATCTTTTCGATTTCTGCAACAAGTTTTTCAAATTTTGCAGGAACTACAACGTCTTTTTTTTCTTCAGTCATAACTTTAAATTTTTAGTTTCATTAACTTCCCTAGCTCAAGGCTGAAAAAGCAACTAACCAAATTATATTATAAATACTAATTATTTAACTTCTTCAATTGCCTTAAGCACATTAACCAAGCCACGCAAGTTGCCAGCCAAAACGTTGACGAATCCAGAGATCGGAGCGTTGAGCGTTCCAACCAATTGTCCCAAAAGTTGTTCTTTTGAAGGAATCTTTGCCAGTGCCTTAACTTCAGCAGCATTCATGATTTGTGTTCCAAGAACTCCACCTAGCAATTTGATGTTTTCATTGGTCTTTGCAAAAATATCGATGATTTTAGCTCCAGATACTTCATCCATGTTTGACATGGCAATAGCAACTTGACCTTCCATCCCCTTAATACTAATCCCTTCGACTCCAGCATTTTTAAGTGCGATGTCAAGAAGAGTTTTGCGAACCACAACGTATTTCACACCAGCTGCTCTCAAGTTTTTCTTAAGTTCAGTTGAGTCTTTTACTTTGAGTCCTTTAAAGTCCACAAAAACTGCAGATTTTGCATTTTTGATTTCTTCTGTAAGCTCTTTTACAAGCTCAATTTTCTGATTTTTTGTAAGCATTTGCTTTTTTGCTGCTAGTTACAAATATTATTTGTAAGTTTGCAGGTAATAAAAAAATCTGCGTTTCCGCAGATCGACCTTTGTCACCACAAAAACATTTGTAATAAATGTCTTCATAGTTCCTCGATAGGACTTAATCGCCTACTGTCTGCGGAATACTATTCTATTAAAATTTCCCAAATATCTTTATATGCCGTCCGTCTACCAATGAAGCAGGATTTATTCAGCTTTTACTTCTGCTGGTGCAGCTTCTTCTTTCTTTTCCTCAACTTTCACTTCCTCCACAACTGGAACAACTGCCTTCACCATCTTAATCGCTCGCTTCTTTCCTTCAATAATTCCTTCTTTAACAAAAAGGTTATATGCGCTATTGGAAACTTGAGCTCCTTTTGCAATCCATTCTTTGATCTTATCAGCCTTAAGAACAGCTATTTTCTGATGTGGATCATAACTACCCAAAACTGCCACGTGACCGCCTGTAGGGGCTGCTGTGTGCTGCTGAAGTACCACTCTGAATTGAGCTCTGTTTTTTCTTCCAACGCGTGAGAATCTGATAGTTAACATAATTTCCTTTTCTTTACGAATAAATTAACAGGTAAGTATTTACCCTTATTAAAGCCATATTTAGGCTATTTTTAGTACTCATCCAGTGTACCTGACTTTGCCAAATATGTCAAGACTTCTCCCCTGTCCAAGCCATTTATGGAAAATATCTACTTTTAAAATATAAAAATTTATTGCTAAAAAACAAAAACCCCACCGAAGTGGGGTTTTGGAAGTATTGAAAAAATCCAATGACTAGAGAACTGCTTCTTTTGCAGCTTTTGCAAGACGGAATTTAACAACAGTTTTTGCAGCAATTTTGATTTTTGCTCCAGTTGCTGGGTTAACTCCCATGCGTGCCTTTCGTTTTGCTTTAACCATTTTACCAAATCCAGGAACAACGAATTCTCCGGTCTTCTTAACTTCTTTGTAAGCGATAGCAACCAATTCATCAAAGAATCCAGTTACTTCTTTTTTAGCCAAGCCTGTTTTTTCAGACAAGACTGTCACTAGTTGTGACTTTGTCATTTTTGCCATAGTGTTTGTTTTTCATTTTCAACCAGCATTAATGCTGGAGAGAAAACAAATTTTTATTTATTAATTATTTGTTTTGCATGTTGGCTCATGCATGAATTTATTATACACCATTATTAAAAGCTTTGCTAGTCCTTTTTGAATTATTGTCAATAGTCATGGGGGCACAAACACTTTTTTGCAATCTACTTAGTACTTGGCATCAAAGCATCCACTTTTTTGAGAGCTGTGCGAGTGAAACAATAATTTCCAATGTCATGTTTCCAATCATTCAAATAAGCTCCATTTAGTGACGATGCATCATTTAAACTAGCACGTGCAAAATCTGCGCACAACTCATATGAATCAGCATCCTTAATTTTATAATCAATATTTTCAATACTCTGTACTCCATAAGAAAACTTCGTTGTTTGCAAGTCTTCCAGTTTTTGTGGAAGTTTTCCAGCTTCACTAAGATAATTCTGAATAGCGTTGTCAACTGTTTGTAAATTATCAACCACTTGCTGGTCTAAATTTTTCTGTCTAGATACTGAAGGAGAATCAATAATGAAAAATCCAGCGATAAAAGTTACTAACATAAAAGAGGCGCAAGTAATCATGGACCGCTTATTTACAATAGAAGAAATTTCAGTTCTACGCATATCCCAAAAATAATAACCAAAAATTCCTCCAGCAATAACAAGGACAATAAAAATCTTGAGTAAAAAACTCAAAGTATACTCGCCTCCTAAAAAATTGACCACTAAAGTTATAAGGTCTCCTATAATAGTTGCTGCTGCAAAAAATAACACAATATATGTCAGCCATTTTCGAATCACTGATTCGAGCAATATTTTCTGATCATTAATTTTCTTAACAATTATTTGTGAAAATACCAGAAAGATTGGGCCAGCAATGAAAAGTGCTGCAATTCCGAATTTTACACTGCCTTGATCAAAAGCAGGATATGTTCGCAATTCCAAATCAGTCACAAATTTATTAACAAAGCCGAAAAGTATTGAACCTTCCCCGAAAGAAACAAACGCCAAAGATAAAAAGGTTACCAAATACAAAAAGAAATCCTGTGCATTACTATTTTGAGATTGAGCTGAAACTGCTGTTTGATTTTCCATATTTATATAATTTAAAAAAATTAATTTTGTATTTATAATACTATCTCTAATACATCTTTATTTCTTAGTAAAAACAGAGCAAAATGCTCTGTTTTAAATCTATTTGATGATTTTTCCGCCTTGTCCAATTTGATCAAGCTTCACGGAAAGAAGTTTTGAAATTCCATCTTCGCCCATGGTCACACCATAGAGAAGTGAGGCTTGGCGCATGGTTTCGCGATTATGCGTGATGGCAATAAATTGAGTCGTGCCTGAAAGTTCTTGCAAAATTTTGCTGAATCTTGCTGAATTTGCTTCATCAAGAGCAGCTTCCACTTCATCCAAAATTGCAAATGGTGGTGGATTGTGAGAGATGATTGCAAACAAAAGTGCCAATGAAGTCAGTGAGCGTTCACCTCCTGAAAGCATTGAGAGATTGGTAATTTTTTTCCCAGGAGGACAAGCAAAAATTTCCACTCCAATTTCCTCTCTTTTATTTTCATCATCTTGAGTGTCATCCTCGCTTGATTCATCCTCTGTACCATCTTCCAATAATTTTGTCTTGCGAGTCTTTATTTTTGCTTTAGTCAAATGCGCATTTCCACCTGCAAAAATAATACGGAAATATTTGGTAAATTCCTTATTAATTTGTTCAAAAGCTTCTTCAAATTCAATCTTAATTCGTTGATCCATTTCCTTAATAATAGCTTCTAGTGATATGAGCGCATCCGCCAAGTCTTTCAATTCTTGTGTCAAAAAGTCAAAACGTGCAGTTGTTTCATTATATTCCTCCACAATCATTGGATCAATTCCACCAATTTGTTCAAGCTGAAGTTTTAGTTTTGAAATTTCCCTATCAAGCATTTCCCTGTTTATTTGTTCTCCGTCAAATTTAAGATCAACAACCTCACACTTAAGTGCATATTTAATCTCATTGGTAAGATCTTCTTCCCTGACCTCAACGCGAGCCAGTTTTATTTTGGAGTCATTAAATTGGTCCTTAAGAATATTTAGTTGCTCTTGCTTGGTGCGAGACTCGCGCTCAACTTGAAAAAAACGTTCTCTCAAGGTTCTAACTCTTTCAACTTCCAGTCCAATTTCTTTTTCTATTTTTTCAAATGAAGCTTTAAATTCAACCTCCTTTAATTGAAAGCCTTTCTTTTTAGCCTCAAGCTCAATAATTCTATTTTGGATTTCTCCAACTTCCTTGGAATTATCTTTCTTAATTGCAACCTCGCCTTTGCCAGATTCTTCATACAAATCAAAAAGTTGTTGCTGAATGGCTCGCGCCGATTCTTTGATGTCTTGCAAATCTTCCATGTTTTCAGCTTCTTCAACTCGAAGAATCAAGCGCTCCTGCGCCATGCGAATATTGGAAAGTTTACTTTGAACATATTTAAGATCAACTGGAATGATTTCAATCACTTTCTGATTGGCCAATTTTTCTTTTTCCACCACCACGCGTCCTTCGGATATGATCAATTCCCTTTCGATATTATTAAGTTCATGTCTGATTTGAGTTTTTTTGGTTTCTAATTCTCTTTCTTTTCCATTGTCTTGAGCTTTTCCGGATTCATTATTAAGTTCATCTGTCATCTTATCAACCTCTCGTTGCATGTTCATCATACCAGCGCCAAGAGCTTCTTTTTGCGTGGACAATTGCTGACGTTCAACCTGAAATTGATTCCACAAAAATGAAAACAACTTTGTTTGTTTTTCTTTGAGCTCTTCGGCCACAATTTTTCCTTGTTGCGCTTTTTCTGCTTGGCGCTTAAGCATTCTCAAATGTGGTTCTATTTCGCGAATGAGCCCAGCTGTGCGTTCCATGTTCTCGCGCGTCGAATCAAGTTTCTTTAATGATCTGTCTTTCTTGATTTGATATTGCTTCACCCCGGCTGCATCTTCCAGCACACTACGACGTTCAGCTGGAGTAGCATTTAAAAGTGCATCGGACATTCCTTGATTGATCACGCAATAACTTTCTTTTCCCACGCCAGCCTTAGCTAGCAAATCACTAACATCCAAAAGCCTAGAGCGATTTCCATTGATCAAATATTCTGATTCTCCAGAGCGAAACAATTTACGCGTAATCACAACTTCAGTAAATTCAAGTGGGATTCTTTTGTCAGCATTATCAAAATACAAAGAAACTTGAGCGCTTGATTGGCGCGCTTTTGTCCCTGATCCTGCAAAAATGATGTCCTCCGCTTTTTTTCCACGCAGCGTTTTCATTGATTGTTCTCCGAGTGCCCACTTGATTGCATCAGAAGCATTTGATTTTCCAGAGCCATTCGGTCCAACAATTGCAGTTATTCCGCGAGCATCAGAGCCACCACTAAAACTGCCTGCGGGAAGAAATTCCAAAGTGGTCTTATTGGCAAAAGATTTAAAGCCTGCTATTTCAACTTTTTTTAAATACATAGCACTTCGCGCAAGTTAAAAGTAAAAAGTTTTTAAAGTTTATAAAGTAAATACAAAGAAAATCCAATCATCATGAACCTGATGGACTTGAAACTTTATAAACTTTTTAACTTCTTCATTGTACTATACTATTTTATTTTAGGAAAGAATATGCCTGTAAGTTCTTATTCAAATACCCACCCAAAAAAGAAAAACACTTAGAAATGATTTTCTAAGTGTTTTGAATTGGTTGGTCGTGCGGGAGTGTGGTTTTTTAGTTGAAACAAAAGTTTCAAACCACACTCCCACCCGCTGGTAAAACAACGAGCGTGAAAAAAGAATCTGCTTTGTCGAGTGTTTTCGCACGGATTCAATACAATTGAATGCTTGCCCTGTGACAAAGTTAGCAAAAACTCTTTTTTGCGCACTCTATGTTTTTCGGAGCGAAGGGAGACTAAATTATAATACCCTTTATTAAGGTTTGCTGGTACGAACATTCACCATGAATGAACTGACCATAATCCCCTCGGTCCGAAACTGAAAATATGTAAGGTGCAATCAACTAAGGTTGGTGTCAGGAGGGATGATGTTGTAGTTTTGTTTTTTTAAACAAAATACACCACAATCCCCCTGACACCTCTATCATATACCCAAATTAATATTTGTCAAACAAAAGAAAAAGAGATATATATCATTTGATATATATCTCTTGTGTGGCAGGGTGCCGCGCGCGATCCCGAGCGATGGTCACCAAAAATGGTGGCCGGATGGGTCCAGAAGTTTCTGACCCGAGGGATGCCAAGGGCGAACCCTGCCAAAAAACTACATTTGTTGTTTTCGGCGCTAACAATGCGGATTATCACCACAACGTTAGCGCTAAAGCTAAATAAATCCACTCGTATACATCTTTCCACCTCCCCCAAGGTAAGATGTCCTTTCGATTTTTTGAAAGGTACAAACAGAAAAGTATTTACATTGTCTAATTCTATGATTTCTTTACAAAAATACCTTTCCCGTTTGTGCTTTCCAAAATTTAATGAACTTGCTTACTTGCTTACCTTGATTATTAAGTATACTCCATTTTTTGCATTTTGTCAATAGCGCCGATATTAAATACCAAAAAATGACTATTGTAAGCCATTTTTTGGTATATTATTTATACAGCATTTACCTATACCTTATAAACTTTATGAACTTGTAACTTTATAACTTATTTAGATATATATGCAGCCATTTCAACCAAACGATTGGAATATCCCCATTCGTTGTCATACCAGCCCACAATTTTGACTTGATTGCCCATGCTCATGGTCAGTGGCAAATCCACAATTGAAGAATGTGGGTTCATCTTATAATCCATAGACACCAATTCCTTGGTGGTGGCATCCAAAATATTAAGCATGCTTCCCATGGCAGCCTTGGAAAATGCAGCATTGATTTCCTCAACTGATTTTGGTTTTGAAACGGTGCAAATAAAATCCACGATTGAAACAACTGGGGTCGGCACACGAAGCGCAATTCCATCCAACTTCCCCTTGAGATGTGGGATAACTTTTCCCACAGTCTTAGCTGCTCCTGTTGTTGTTGGAATGATTGAAAGTGCAGCAGCGCGAGCACGACGCATGTCACGGTGTGGCAAATCCAAAAGGTTTTGATCGTTGGTATATGAATGGGTGGTGGTCATGAAACCTTGTTCGACATCGCAAAGATCATCGAGAACTTTGATCATTGGAGCCAAACAATTTGTTGTGCATGAACCATTAGAAACAATATTCTCCCCTTTATAATCTTTTTCGTTGATACCTAGCAAATATACTGGAACATCATCTTTTGGTGGAGCAGAAAGAACAACTTTTTTTGCGCCAGCTTGCAAATGTTTTCCAGCACCTTCTTGATCCAAAAATATTCCAGTGCAATCAAGCACCACATCAACTCCAAGTTTTGCCCAAGGCAAATTCAATGGGTCTTTTTCAGAAAAATATTTAATTGGTTTTCCATCAATAATAAGCTCGCTGTTTTCTTTGTCTACATCAACATTTCTGCCATAAACACCATACGAAGAATCATATTTGAGCAGATGTGCACTTGTTTCAATATCGGTCAAATCATTGATTGCGACAACTTCCATGTCAGCTTTTTCAAAAACAATTTTGAGCGATGGACGACCAATGCGTCCGAAACCATTGATTGCAACTTTCAACATATTTTTATTTTTATTAATAATTT
>JBBQCF010000040.1:0-8450 GCA_038318455.1 Candidatus Moraniibacteriota bacterium | reverse complement strand
AACGTCGCCCATATCTGAAGTTTTCATCCCGACTTAGTAGGATAAGATTTTGTTTTCAGACAATGCTTTGTTTTTAAACTCCACCTAAACCTTCATCAAAACTAAGGAATGAAAATTTGGGCGGAGGGAAATTGACACTCAATATTGTTTTTAATAGCGTCAATTTCCTGTAGCCAGATATGGGCTGTTATGTGATGTACCCAGGAATTTCTTTTTCCTTAATGTATTTTTTGGCGAAATTAATTCGTAAATTTAATATTATTTTTCAAATATTCAGATGTTATTTCTAGATTTCCAGTACCTTTTCCAACTTTAAAATCCGAGGGAATCTCTTTTGCACTCGATATTTCTAAACCATATACAACCCATTTTCCATCAGAATAAATTAATGAGTTATTTTTCTTTGCATCATTCAAGGCATTCTTCCAAACCGAAAGATCATTCATATGGATTGAAAATACTGCTGCAAATCCTGGATTAAATGTGTCCTCCGGAAAGTTTTTATCATTCGTTGGCAATAAAAAAACTAGCGTGCGACTACCCGTATCGGCAGTCCCCCATGTTGTATACTTTTCCCAGCCAACTGGCAAATTCAAACTAAAACCTATCTGGGGATCATTGAAAATTGGACCTTCCTGTTGTTTTGCAATTGACTGTGCCATAGACGCAGTTGTTTGCGCTTGTTGAACTGGCGCTGTTGGCACGACTGGTTGAGCTACAACTGCTTGCTGGACTGGCGCCTGCGTTTTTGTTGCAACAAGCCACGTAATTACTCCTGTTGTTATTGCAACAATTACAATAATTAATGCAATCATGGCAACATTTCCTCTTTTGTTTTTCATATTTTATTTTTTAAAATTAATTTTATTATTATTTTTTTATTAAAGTTATTTCGACCGTGAATTTCGCCAAAAAAATTCTAAAGTGTATTAAAGAAATTTCTGGGTATTTCACATAACTACTGTTATCCGTACTAGATGGATTTTTGGCTACATCAAAGTAATATGTTATAATTTTGATGTAGACATACACGCTTATGCATACATCATATCAAAAAAATACAAAAACAACAATGGCTGACAGGGATTCTGTGTATAACTTGGAGCGAGAGATGAAAATACGCGGATTTAGTAGACAAACAATACAGTCATATTTGCTTTACAATAGACTCTTTTTGGAATTTATAAAAAAGAACCCAACAGCAGTCACCAATAATGATGTTCGCCAATATTTGGAATCAATAAAAGATAGAGGTTGTGCCAGTTCGACACTCAATGTTGCCCTCAATGCATTGAAATTCTATTACCGAGAAATTCTCAAAAGGAAATTCTTTTTTGACATCAAGTCATCCAAAAAATCCAACTACCTTCCCACGATTCTAAGCAAAGAAGAAATTGCTCGCATGCTCTCAGTGACAAAAAATGCCAAGCATCATTTTCTGATTTCCTTAATGTATTCAGCTGGTTTGCGCGTGAGTGAAACCATAAAAATCAAAATGTGTGATTTTGATTTGGATAGACAAATGATCACTGTGAGACAAGGAAAAGGCGCGAAAGATCGCTGCACGCTTTTGGCCAAGAAATTGATTCCTGTTTTGGAAAAACAAATTAAGCTCAAAAAACCAACTGATTACCTTTTCACTGGCTCGCAAGGGAAAGGACACCTGACATCAGAAAGTGCTGAAAAAATTATCAAAAAAGCAGTTGCATTGGCGGGAATTTCAAAAAAAATTTCCTGCCACAGTCTTCGTCATTCTTTTGCCACTCACCTCTTGGAGGATGGTACCGACATCCGCTACATTCAATCACTTCTTGGTCATGCAAAACTTGAAACTACTCAAATTTATACAAAAGTAGCCAGCACTGCCCTGCAAAAAATAGTCAGCCCATTGGATTAGGTCGTATATGTACAAAACCTTTTTATTTGTGCTATCATTAAAGCTGGAAAGTGCTAATAATCCTGAAACTATATGAAATTAGAAATACGAAAAAATGGCGACCCTGTTTTGCGCCAAAAAACACTTAAAGTGAAAGATCCCTTGGCTAAAGAAGTGCGAGAGCTTGTCTTGAACATGATTGAAACAATGATCAAGAAC
Source organism: Candidatus Moraniibacteriota bacterium (assembly GCA_038318455.1). Lineage (GTDB taxonomy): Bacteria > Patescibacteriota > Minisyncoccia > Moranbacterales > GWC2-37-73 > UBA12068. Next base: position 6,355 of record JBBQCF010000040.1, on the reverse strand, counting down.
AATGGTGTTGGTTTGGCTGCAACGCAAGTTGGCTCAAATTTGCGTCTTTGCGTCATTGAGACAGACGGAGAGCAATATATAATCATTAATCCTCAAATAACAGCCAAATCAAAAACGAAAATCATTTCGGAAGAAGGATGCTTGAGCTTTCCTGGAAAGTTCTTCCCCATTTCTCGTTACAAAGAAGTTCAAATTCGTTATATTGATGAATTTGGAAAAGCCGCCAAATTGAAAGGGCGAGATTTGCTAGCAAGGGCCATTCAGCATGAAATGGATCATCTTGATGGAGTGCTTATTATAGATAGGATTAGAAAACCAAAAATTGAGGCTGGGGACAATCATGAAGTGAAAATAAAAGCTACCAAATAATAAAAAATAGTGCACTAAAATCTTGAATGCCCAACTGAGTTGGGAATAACAGATAAAATTATATGAAAGAAGATTCTAAAGAAATAAAATTAAGGACAGTCTTTATGGGAACTTCTGACTTGTCAGAAGCAATCTTGAAAACCTTAATTGAAAAAAAATATAATGTCGTCGGTGTTTTTACTAAACAAGACACTAAAATTGGTCGTGAGCAAGAACTTACTGCCCCACTCGTCAAACAATTTGCCGAGAAAAACGATATTCCAGTTTTTCAACCGCAAAGATTCAATACCGAAGCAGTCCAGCAGCTCAAGGAGCTGAAACCAGATCTTGTCATTGTCGCAGCATATGGTCGCATAATTCCAACTTCAGCACTAGAAATTCCTGGCTTTGGTTGTATTAATGTGCACGTTTCGCTTTTGCCCAAATATCGCGGACCATCCCCTGTTCAAAATGCTCTACTTTCGGGAGAAAAAGAAACTGGCGTAACAATTATGTTAATGGATAAGGGAATTGACACTGGCGATATTTTAGCTCAAGAAAAAATCTCGATTAAATCGGACGACAACACACTGGTCTTACTGGAAAAACTTTCTTCAGTTGGAGCTGAATTGCTATTGAAAACTATTCCTCTTTGGATTGAAAGAAAGATTGAAGCAAAACCTCAAGACAATACCCAAGCAACTCTTTGCCAACTAATTGAACGCGAAGATGGTAAAATTTATTGGACTGATAGTGCTGAAGATATCCACAACAAATATCGCGCCTTGACTCCATGGCCAGGAATATTCACCTATTGGAAAAATGACACTGCCATTATCAGACTAAAATTAATATCCATCAGTATTCAAAAAATAAATCCCACAGAAAAACATCAGGTTGGCGAGGTTTTTGAAATTGGCAGTGATATCGGTGTTCAAACTGAAGATGGCATTATTATTCTCAAAGAACTTCAAAAAGAAGGCAAAAAAGTTGCGACAATAAAAGAATTTGTCAATGGTCATTCAAATTTTATAGGTAGTATTTTACAATAATATTAAAAAAACAAAAACAAATAGATAACAATTAACATGAGAAATTCCCATTGGTCCAGAACCATTTGAATCTCTACTGTCGGATGAAATTTAAGAAAAATGAAAATCTCGCACTTATTATAGGTTTTTCTTTGATTATATTTGTGATTATTTTTACAATTTTTCGTAACAGTTTTTCCTTCACAAGTAGAAAGTCAACCCAGGAAACAACAATTCCTTTGGATAATGTATTATCAGTACCATCCTATACAACAATCAGCGCACCGGATCTTAATAAAAAAATCATAGGCATAGGTAAAAAAGAAAACATCACACTTCTTGATATTCGATCATTTGATTCATATATCACCTCACATATTGTTGATGCGATAAATATCGCAATTGATGAGTTTCCTGTTGGATCAAAAATCGATAACCACAACCTCATCATTATTATCGGTGAAAATTCTGCCGATGCCGATATAGTCAGCGCTATAGATGAGTTAAAGCAAGAAGATTTTAAAAATATTGTCGTGCTGGCTGGAGGAATGGATTCATGGAATCAACTTATCGGAGGATCTGTCACTTATGGCAACCCAAAATCAATCATAGATCAATCAAAAGTATCCTACCTAGATCCCTCATCTTTAAATGATGCTCTCAAGCAAGAAGTTCCAGTTTTCATCATTGATGTGAGATCAAACAAAGAATATGTCGATGGTCACATCAATGGCGCAAAAAATATTCCTTTTGAGGAACTTGAACAGAAGCGTAATGAAATAACAGAAAAAAGAGTTGTTGTTGTTGGGGCAAATGAACTTCAGGAATTTCAAGCAGCTGTTCAAATACATGACATGCTATTAATTTCTCCTTTTGTCATGCGCACTGCTATGCCTGGTTGGGTAGCACAAAATTTTCCCTTAGTAAAATAAAAAGCTAATTACGCTACAATATTAAAAAACATCTCCATCAATGGAGATGTTTTTCATAGGTTCTTAATACGTGGGACTACTTTGCTTGACCAAGTTTCTCTTTCAATGTTTCCAGTGCACTATCAAGTTGCGGATCTTTATTATTTTCATAATCTTCATTGGTCAAGTCGACTTCTTTATCAGGGCTAATGCCTTTTTCATTTATTTGTGTGCCATCAGGAGTGAGCCAACGAGCTACAGTTATCTTTGCAGCAGTCCCTTGTGACGTTTCAATAAATTCTTGAACGCTACCTTTGCCGAAAGATTTTTTTCCAACAAGCGTCACGTTGGTGCGATTGTCTTTAAGCGCTCCTGCAAGAATCTCTGAAGCGCTAGCACTGCCTTCATTGATAAGTATGACGGTTTCAAGTCCACTTGCGATGTCACCTCCTCGAGTATACATTTTTTTCTGAACCTTATTTCCACTTTCTTCAATAACAACAACTGCATCTCTAGGTAATAATTTACTAGCAACATCTATAGATGATTCTAAATATCCACCAGGATTATTACGAAGGTCTATGATAAGTCCCTTTGGTTTTTGATTTACACTCTTTTTAATAGCGTCACCAAATAATTCAGTAGTATCATCGCCAAAACGAGTAATTTTTATATATGCCACATTGTCACCTTTAGTTTCAATAGTAACACTTTTAACAACAATAACACCCCGCTCGACTGTTATATCTTTAGTGTCAGAATCTCCTTCTCGAAAAATCGTAAGCACCACATTTGTTCCCTTTTTTCCTCTAATATTATCAACAGCTTCTTCGATGGTCATGTCGCTAGCAATTTTATTGTCAATTTTAATAATTTTATCACCGCTGCGAAGTCCTGCTTTTTCAGCTGGCGTTCCCTGTAGTGGCGCAACGACAGTAAGAATACCACCCTTAATTGAAAGTTCAGCGCCAATTCCCTCGAAGTTTCCAGAAATATCTTCACCAAATTTTTTATTTTCACTAGGATCAAAAAAGGTTGTGTATGGATCACCAGTAGCCTCCATCATACCCTTAATTGCGCCATAATATAATTTTTTAGCATCCAAGCTACCAGTGTCAACATATTTACTCTTGAGCAGATCCCACACGTTCCAAAACAAGGAAAAATCGATAGCATTATCAGCACCCTGCTCCTTGTTTTTAAAGGTAGCACTTTCAATTGGAATCGGTGCAACTAGTTTATTATTATTAGCCCCTCGCTGAAAACCTACTGAAAATACAGCCATAGAGAACAGGACAAAAAAGGTTATTTGCAGAAAATAACGTGTCATTCTTTTTTTATAACGTTGGAATTCCTCTGGTTGAGTATTTTTATTATTCATTTCTTGCATATATTATTCATGGATAGGAAGAGGTTTTCCTATAAACTTTTTAAAATATTTAACGCCACTAGCAACATGAATCCATGTATATCTATTAAATAATAGCGAAAAAGCAAACCTACCTTTCGCGCTACCTTTTCCATGATAATGATGCATCAAAGCTTTTGGAAAATATACAACTCTAAAATTATTTTCCCAAAATCTGCGACACCAGTCGACATCCTCCATATACATAAAATATCTAGGATCCATCATTCCAACTTTATCCAAAGCTTGTCTTGAAATCATAATCGCACTTCCCATGAGCCAATCAACATCTTTAGCATCTTGACGATCATAATCATTCATCAAAAACCAGTCTAAATGCTTTTTGGCAAATGAAAATTTTCCAAGAAATGTTCTGCGATAGATAATAGTAAGTGGTTTATAAAAACGAAAACATGATGGCTGTAGGGTACCATTGAAATTTAATAATTTTGGACCAACCATTCCAATTGACTTGTCGCTTTTGATAAAATCTAACATTTTTTGAATAGAATCTGGAATAGCAATAATATCTCCATTTAATAATAGTATGTATTTCCCGGTGCTATATTCTATTCCCTTTTTTGCCAAAGCCTGAAAACCAACATTCTCTCTAAAAGAAAAGAATTTTACTTCACTGTAATCCTCACGCATCATCATCTCGGTATCTTCCTCGGTTGCGCCATCGGCCACAATTAATTCATACTCAACATTAATTGAGCACTTCCTGATTGAATCCAGACACACTCTAAGCAATTCTGGATTGCGATAATTTGTTACAATAATTGAAAGTTCCATCAAACAACTACTTGACTAAATTTTTGGATTAATATCAGACTGAGCTGGCATGGTAAATATGTTCTGAAATAAATTATGAATTTGATCATAATTATTGCCTCTAGGAAGAAGGATATAGCCTGTTTCAGGAGTTGCTTCTGGAGTATATAATAGTCCCTCTTCTGAATTTTCAAGTACGCGCTGAAACATTTGAGGTGCTTTCATTTCACTATATAGTTCATATAATCTCTTCATTTCTGAAGCCTGCATATCTGTCTTAACATTATCCCCAAGAACATCCAATATGCCATTAATTTTATTAAAATCACTCAATGTTCCAAGACTCGTAGCTTTTTCTTGAATTTTTTGAATAATAATTTGTTGACGTTTTGCTCTTTCAAAATCGCTGGTAGTATCGCGAGAACGAACAAAGCAAAGTGCTTGTGTGCCATCAAGAGTTAAGTCACCCGCATCTAACTTGAAATTTCCACCACATTCCGAAGGTGTTGCTGGGTAACAAAGCGCATAATGTCTAATTGCAATTGAGCCGTTTTTTCTTGTAGTTCTCTTCTCTTCTTCCTTGCCGGATGGAATGGTAAAAGTTGTAGCATCGCAACGACCGACAAGACCCATGAATTGAACTGGTTCGGAAAAATTAGTATCTAAATGAATCTGAATACCACCAAGATTATCAACTAATGATTTAAATCCTTGAAAATCAATTCTCAGGCCATAATGTATGGGAATTCCAGTGACCTCACTCACTATTTCTTCCATATCAGCAATTCCTTGATTTTTGCCACCTTGTTCACCTAATGCGTGTACTGCATTTATCTTGCTTTGAGTATCCCTACCTGGATCATTTACATATAAATCTCTTGGAATAGACATTAAGGCAATTCTATTTGATATTGCTTCTATGCTAGCAACCATTATTGTGTCAGCCAACGTGCCACCAGAAGGATCATCAACCCCTCGCATACCAATCAACAGAATATTAATACGATCTTCTTTTTCACCATTTAAGCTATTATCTACTCCAGGAATAGCAGCAACCAGACTAGCAAAAAGTCCCCCACCACCTTTAGTAGAAACTTTACTTAAAATATATCCCGTTTTCCAAGCAGCAAGTCCTCCTAGCAACACAAAAATTCCAATGATAATAAGCAATGTCTTCAACCATCTTTTTTTTGATTTATTGTTTTTTCCTAATTTATTCTCACTATTAGCATTTTGTGCTTTTTCCATAAAACGTCTTTTAAAAAATATATTAAATTAAATTCTAAATAAAGCAGTTACCCTGCTTCTCTTATTATTTAAAACTTTCAGTTAAATTCGATTAATTATGACTTAATTTCTCATAAATTGCAAGCATTTTTTGTGATGATTTTTCCCAAGAAAAAAAACTAACTCGCTCTTTTCCTAATCGAATTAGCTCATTTCGAAGGTTATCGTCCATAGAAATATCATACAACTTTTTTGAAAAATCATCAAGGTCCTTAACATCAAAGAATAATGCGCTATTTTCAGCAATTTCTTGCAAACTTGGAATGTCACTACAAATAACTGGCACATTTTGACTCATTGCCTCAAGTGGTGGAATACCAAAGCCTTCATATAATGAAGGAAACGCGAACGCATGCGCCGAAGCAATAATAGCAACCTAGTCTTGCTCATCAATAAAACCAGGAAACACCACGTCATTTTCAATTTTGCATTCAATAACACTTTTCTTGATTTGCTGATCAGAATTGTGCGCTTCAATATTACCGCAAACAACAAGCTTGATGCCATCGAGCCTATCTTTAATACGCGCAAAAGCAAAAATAAGGTGCGGGATGTTTTTTCTTGGTTGCAGAGTGCCAAGATAAAGAATGAATTTT
>JBBQCF010000039.1:0-8542 GCA_038318455.1 Candidatus Moraniibacteriota bacterium | reverse complement strand
GTTGTTCTTCCAAATCACGAATATTAAAAACCACCAATTGATTATCAATTTGAACATTAGTAGTTTGATTCAATACCCCAGCAAAAATACCTTCGGTATATTTTTCCAAACGCCTTGCCAAAGAATCTCCTCCATCAGAATTTCTAATAACTGAATACAAATCTGACATCGTCGGAAAAGAAGCGGAAGTGAAATCCTTAAAACTACTCTGTGGGGTAATATCTCGCATAGCATACGTTTCCCTAATCGCAACATCCAAAATAGAATCCTCTTCTGGAGTAACTGCCCCGAGCATAATATGCAAAAGTCCAATAAGACTTGCAATATTGCTACGTAAAACATCTTCGGGATCCTCATCTTCACCAACCTTAGGCAAGTCAAATGGATTTAGATGAAAATTTGAATTTAATGAGAGCTTGATAAAAGTTCCCCCTACTGTTTCACAAAGATATTTATATTCATTTTCTGGATCAATCACAATCACGTTTGTTCCCACCATCAATGAGCGAAAAATTTCCAATTTTACCGTATAGCTTTTTCCTCCACCAGATTTAGAGAAAACAACCATGTTAGCATTTTCCATTTTGAAACGATCAAATAATATTAAACTATTATTGTGACGATTAATTCCATATAAAATTCCCTCATTGGAAGAAAGATCTGCAGAAACAAAAGGGAATGTTGTTGAAAGAGGAGCCGTATTAAGATTATTGGCGATGTCCAATTCATCATTAGCTAGAGGAATTGTTGAAGAAAAACCTTGTTCAACCTTGAGCACAGAGGGCTTCACATATACCAATTGAGCTTCCAAAATTGATTCTATTTTTTGATGAGCCTTTTCCACTTCTTCCATCGTTGCTCCATATAAAGTCATATACAAACCAAAACGAAAAAATTTTTCCGTTCCCTGTTGCAATTTATCTCGCAATTCCTCAATATCTTGCAAGGCAGTTTCCAAAATAGGATCTCTAATTTTTCCACCTTCTTCTTCTATATGTATTTGAGATTGAACTTGGGTTGAGCTTTTTCTCAATGTTTTCAAAATTTCGACAGTTTCAATTGGATGAATAAACATTGCTGTGTCCATCGAAAAATCTATATTGATAATTGGTGAGAACCAGTTTGAATGTAAATATCGAGGATAAGCAACCACGAATAAAGTTCGCGCATATGTTTCCCCAATTTGAAGACTGTTAGAATTAATTTTCATAGCAGAAGGAGCAATCAAATCTTTGATTGTTGCCACACCTCTTTGATACAGAGCTTCGCTTTGAAGAATCGAAGGTGTCGTATCTGCTGGTTTTTTATTTTTATCTAATCCAAACATTCCGGTAGTAGAAATTCGAATGGCCTTTGGCCAATACGAATTTATATTTTATTTTTCTTTTAAATTAAATCACTGCATTCTTTTTTAATTAAGTGTATATTCATTTTCGAATTCTCACTACCGGACATAATTTTTTATTTTTAAAACTTTTTAACTAAGTTCGACTTTATCCATGTCCTTAATAATAGAATTATTATGAATAGATGGATTATAAGAATTATACAAAAGTTCAATCAATTCTTCAGTTTTAAGAGGAACAGCTTTTACCCCAGTGCTTGATAATCCCGCAGCCACATGATCGACACGTTGCCAAAGTTGATTTTTATAAGTATCAAAAAGCTCTCTTCTTTTTGCAATAGCCATTTGTGAATTTGTTGCACCAAAAAGACGATCGATGAGTCCACTCTTGGCACTTTCAATTGGATGAAATGGAACAACGACATAAAAAAACTTAGACATAATACTAGAAACCTCTGCCAAATTTTTGATAAAATTGCTATATTCTGCCAATTGAAAACTAAGTAATTCATTGGTAAGTTGGTTTTCTTTTTTCTTTAAATATTCCAGGTAAGGATTTATGTTTAATTTTCTAGAACTCACAATAATTTGCATTGGAAAATCAAGTGAATTTAAGAAATTTTGATATTGACTGATGATAGAATCCTGTTCTTCAGTAGCCTTGAGATCAAAGTTTATTGAAGAAACCAAAAGGACAGCTCGGAGTGAACCGTTCTTGAGAATAATAACTCCATCGCGAACCTCTTCCACGTCAACATATTTTTGCGTGCTAAGTCCACCTTTCGCCCCACTTGTAATATTATTTGAATGCAATGATTCCATTTTTTCTTGCCCCGTTAAATTGTGGTAATCCACATTATTTAACCGTGGTTATTTTTATTTTTTACTATTTTCGCATGGGAACATTTTTCAATATCTTTTCCAATTCTGTACTTGAATTAGCACCCTCACTATCTAGCAGTCCTGCCAATTCGTGCAATGACTGACTTGATATATGCTTATCCTTAACAGCGGTTATTGCCGTTTGTGTTTTTGCCGAAGTAGCCACAACCCTATTAGGGGTTCTTCTCCAGATATAAACTTTCGGTCTAAAGAAATATAAGATTCCAAATACAATAAAGCTTCCCAGCGGCTGACCATATGGTTTATAAAAAGCCATTGCCACGAATAAAATTGTTAATGGAAATCCAAGTATAAAAAAGACCACACTTGGAACCATGTTCCACATAATCATCAAAATAACAGCTAGCGCAATAATCCAACCAAGCTGCTTTGCAGTAAGTGGTCCAACAATCTTATCCTCAACATCTATATATTGTGGTACGTTAATCAACATAATCTAATTCAAAAAAATAATAAACTTGTAAGCTATTTCTTATTTATAATGGTTTACAACAAGCCTGCATTGGGTCATTCGGACACACATTTCTCCACTTGCAATCCATACCACTTGGCATGTAATATACACCAATACTATTTGGATCTTTAGGCATATCAATACATACTTCATTAGCAGAACCACCTTTTGTCTGACAAGTATCGCTTGTCTGTGACCATGGTGCACTCACATTTGGCACTTGTGGCATTTGAGTTAATGTTGGCGCCGTTATTACTGGCGCAGGTGTTGATACGGATGATGTTGGTACTGATGAAGATCCTGCAAAAAAGAATGCTATTTGTTTTACCAAAATCATAGATGCCATCGCGAGCAATAATCCCATCAACGAATATTTGAATATTTCTTTTCCTTTCTCAATTCTATCTTCATCGCCAGCAGAAGTGAGATATAAAATTGCTCCGATAACAAGCATGACGAGTGCTAGCACGCCAGCTATTCCCAAAAGGAAATTCAGAACATTCATCGCAATAGCAGAAAGGGTCAATGCTCCGGAAAGAGCAGGATCTGCTGCGCCATCATTCCATCCAATAATTATTGACAATTCCTTGAGTAGTGATGGAGCAGCAACGCCAAGTGCAAGACCCACCAGTGCCATCGTGATTGCTCCCTTGCCTTTTTCTACCATACCTGAATTTCCAGCTGAAGTAAGAATCATCAATGCACCAATCACAATAAAGACCAGCGCAAGAACCACGATAATTTTTTGCACAGCGCCCATAATATTGCTCAATAAACTTTCAACATTATCAAAAGCAAGCGGATTCTTAAATGCTGTTCCTCCATTAACCACTGTCGATGCAGATGTCGCTGCATAACACATATTCTTTGTGTCTCCAGAATTTTTATTACAAATTCCTCTAGTCCCATTTAACATGGTGCAAGAATCAGTTCCAGAAATAGAACGCGTCCCACAAGTATCATCTCCACCAGCAAAAGCAATCTTTCCTGTTGAAAATAATAAGACTAAAAACATTAGGAGCACTAAAATTTTATTTATTTTCATTTTATTTTTATTTTTAAAAAAATTTAAACAAATTTATCTATTTGGATTTGCTGTGCAATCAAAATTTCCCCAACTTGTAATATTCATTCCAAATGTCGCTTCACCAGTCGCACCTTTTTTCGTTCCAAGATAATTAATCGTAGTGTTGATAATAAGATAACCAGCAAAAATAATCACAAACCCAATGGCTGCATTTTTCATAGTGTTTTTACCCGTGTCAATAAGTCCCGAATCACCTGCAGAAATAACATACATCACACCGCCAATTGACATTGCAAGCAGCGCCACTCCGATTGCAATTTTCATCAAATATTGAATAATGATATTCATTCCCTTGATGATATCACACAGTGTGCACATGTCTGTCCCAGGTCTTCCACATTGAATAAGTCCCCCTCCCGTACTCTCGCCAGGAACTCTATTGCTTGTAATTGGAGGACCAGTTCCGCTTCCAAATTCAGCTGGTTGACCATTTATCTGATCTCCTGCCATTATTGTCGCTGTTGACGTCGCATCTTGCTCATTGACACAAATTCCTTTAGTGGTATTGCAAAGTGGATTTTCAGGATTTTTACAATCAGTAACCTTCGTACATTTGCCATTATTATCACCAGTTTTTTTCAATGAACCTGTTCCAAATTCATAATACATACTCTTACCAGGAATATTCGAAAAGTTTGCCTTTTTACAGGCCACATTACATGAATATTCACTGCTGGCAGTTATTGAAGATTCTATACTTTTATCTGTGACTATTACTGTATTATTTATTGAATTATTTATTGATACCGCAGAATAACACACGCACTTATAACTCTCGGCAGCATGCGCTTTAGATATACTAAAAAACAGGCCTACAAAAAACAGCACTAACATTATTTTTTTATTCCACATAATACTTTCCGATTAAAAAATATTTCTAACGCAACGCGTTTGCCCCTGACGAATAATTAATTTTATTTTTTGCAGTCGTTAATGCCTCATGCAATGAAATTCCACCCCTATTAACAGACTCTATCATATCAGAGAAAATCTTGTCGATTGCCACGGGATCTGGTTGATACCAATGTTTAGCAATAAGATTTCCCAACGCAAAAACTCCAAGATTAATATCTGTTTTTTGAGCCTCAATTAGATCTCTTCTCGCAGCTGGCTGTTGAGTTTTTTTCAAATATTCAAGTGCTGGATCAAAACTAATTGGAAATGCTTTGCTTGTTTTTGTGACTGCATTATACAAGGTAACACTGCCAGAATTTTTCAGAGTAAGGAATCGTAAAAATTGCCAAGCTTCATGAATACGCACGTCATTTGAAACTGGAGCAGCAGCAGGTTGACCATTGTTCGCTGCAACTGGAGCAATCTTATTACGAGAAACTCCATATCCCCAATAATTTGCATACGAAACAGCCTTACTACTGTCTATTTGTGGCATAGGTGCAATTGAAAAATTCAACTTAGGATTTTTATTTTTTATTTTTGCAATTTGCCATGAATAATTAAACATCATAGCAACAGATTCTTGCGCGAAAGCATCCACAGAATTCGTCTGTCTATTATTCCAAGTATAATAAGGATTCGCCTGCCCACCAGCTGTAGAAAGTTTTGCAAATTGTGTATAAAGTCCTAGCGCCTGCTCTCCTGCTTGAACAATATTTCCATCTTTACCTGTCACGCCCTCATCTATTTTTGCCAACATCCCTTTAGCGGTTGGCAGATTAAGACCATTTTGCAACATCAAAAGACTTAACAAGTCTGTTGATCTGTTTACATTAACACCTGTCCCCATGGCAGCTCCTGACAAATCAAAATTGCCACTACTATTCAACCTTGTTATTTTTCTAACATCATCCTGGAATTCTAGCCAAGTTGTTGGAGGAGAAGTTATACCTGCAGCATTAAAAATATTTCTATTATAATAAAGCGCCATAGAATCAACACTCAAGGGAACAGCATACACCTTTCCTTCTAACATGAAATCTCCCGCAACCACATCCGGAAAACTATTTTTCATATCCAACTCACCCATAAGCGGAGTTGGAGCACTTTGCAATTTGTTTTCAAAAGAAGGTAGCCATCCATTTTCTATCATAAAAATATCCGGTCCATTGCCAGCAGCCAAAGCATCTAGCAATTCTTGCCTATAGGTATCTTGAGCAAATTTTCTGTATTTTATTTCACCAATATATGGATTTATTTTTTTGTATTGAGTAATGATGTCGCCATAGACAGCTGAATCATCCATAGTCCCCCATATTTCAAGATTAACTCTATATGATGCAGTGGTTGCTCCACATCCTGAAAAAAACGGGACGATCAACAAAGCAGCCAAAACAAAAACAATTTTGCGATTATTTTCAAGTAATATTTTTATTTTTTTGAAAAAATTCATATACCTTTTTATTTATTTCTTTATTTTCTATCAATTCAAACAGTTAATCCAAAACTTAATTATTCTTTGTTGCCACAAAACCATAATGAAAATCTCCAGCTTTAATCTCTTTTTCAATAATAAAATGCTGTTCACTGAAAATTTTCTCCATATCAGATTGAGGAACGCGAATTTCCATAGCTGGTCCCACTGAAGATTCTTTTTGATTCCATTCAATTACAAGAACTTTTCCTCCCTCTTTAAGCACACGATAAACTTCAGCAATAACAATTTCTCTTTTCTGATTTTGGAATAAAACATCCTTTAGAATAACCCAGTCAGCCAAACCATTTTCAAGTTTTGTGCCGTTTTCTTTTTCAAAATTAACTCTTTTAGTTTCAACATTAGCAACACTGGAATTTTTCGCCCTACTCAAAACTGTTTCCAATGCTTGTGGCAAAACATCCAAGGCATATACATGCCCATCCTCGCCAACAGCTTTGGCAAATGGAATTGAAAAATATCCAGGGCCACAACCGAAGTCAACAACAACACTACCCAATGCTATATCGAGTTGAGAAATAATCTCACTAGGATCCAAAAATTTTCCAATTGAATTTTGAGTTTCTTCCATAAAGAAAGTTTTTATTTTATTTTAATTTGAATATGTATATAGTTTACAACAAAAACAAAAAATGGCAAAATGTATTGCAAGGAGGATTGGCAGAGTCCGGTCGAATGCGCCGCACTCGAAATGCGGTAGGGGAGAAATTTCCTCGCAGGTTCAAATCCTGCATCCTCCGCCTTTTCAAATAAGCATCTCCATAAGTAATATCTAAAAACACTTCCTATCTTCTATCAACTGTTTTTTGTTGTCATTTTTGTTGAACAAGGGGTGTACATAAAGCAAAAATGGTGCTAGGCTCAACTATAGATTCATTAAGCATATTTATACCATGTCAGCAATTTCTCAATTTTCAGCATATATTGCCATTTTTGGAGTTTTTTTAGCCTTGATTAGCCTTTTTTTTGGTTTTTGGACATTTTTAAAAATCAGAACAACTCAAAAAAATTTAGAAATACTCTTTTCAGGAAAAAATGCCATCGACTTAGAATCTATCATGCTAGAACATACCAATGAAATTTTGGCTATAGACAAGGAAATTCAAGAGCTTTTTGAGATTTCCAACAAAATTCACAACCTTTCCCAGCGCTCCATTCACAAGGTTGGCATCATCAGATTTAACCCTTTTAAGGATATTGGTGGTGACCAAAGTTTCGCCTTAGCACTTTTGGATGGCAAAGACAACGGAATAACAATTTCATCCTTACATACCAGAGAAGGCACCCGCATCTATTCTAAGCCAATTATTAAAGGTGAATCAGAGAAATATACCCTAACTGAAGAAGAAAAGTCTGCTATAAAAACTGCCACCACAATTAAGCCTACAAAGATTTAAGTAAACTTATAATTTCACGACAAGCATGGTATGCATTTTTATTATAATGCTTATATGCTTGAATGTTTAAATGATCAAAATCATGACTGAAGAAGTAAAAAAAATCGTCAAAGTGCCCACCAGTATTACTGTCAAGAAATTCAGTGAACTTTTAAGTTTGCCTGTCTCACGGGTAATAACAGAATTACTCAAAAACAACATTTTAGCCACAATTAATGAAGAAATAGACTTTGATACAGCCACGATTATTGCTCAAGATCTTGGTTTTGAAACAGAGGCTGATCTTGTTGTTCTTGATAGTGAAACAATAACCGTTGAAAAATTGATTGAAATTTGCAAAAAAGAGAAGGAATCTGGCAAAAACTTACATCCTCGTCCACCAGTAGTAACAATTCTTGGACATGTTGACCACGGCAAAACAACCTTGCTTGACACTATTCGCAAGGCCAGTGTGGCAGCCAAGGAAGCTGGAGGAATCACTCAACATATCAGTGCCTATCAAGTAAAGAAAAAGGGTCAACTTATAACCTTTATTGATACTCCAGGACATGAGGCTTTTTCTGGCATGCGAGAGCGTGGAGTTAGTATTGCTGACATTGCAGTGCTGGTGGTGGCAGCTGATGATGGCGTGCGCCCACAAACCAAAGAAGTTATTGCCTATTTAAAGGAAAAAAAGATTCCTACTGTTGTAGCTATCAACAAAATTGACAAACCTGATGCAAATCCACAGCGAGTCAAGCAAGAATTGGCTGACAATGGAATTATTATTGAACAATGGGGTGGAGATGTGATGGCTGCTGAAATAAGCGCCAAACAAAACATCGGTATTGAAGACTTGCTTGAAAACATCTTACTTGCAGCAGAAGTTGAGGATTTTAAGGCTGATGACAAACGTGATGGTTTTGCAATCGTGCTTGAATCAAACCTCGATCCACAAAAAGGGCCAGTTGCTACCATTCTAATTAAA
>JBBQCF010000038.1:0-8672 GCA_038318455.1 Candidatus Moraniibacteriota bacterium | reverse complement strand
TGAGTGTCAATTTCCCTCCGCCCAAATTTTCATTCCTTAGTTTTGATGAAGGTTTAGGTGGAGTTTAAAAACAAAGCATTGTCTGAAAACAAAATCTTATCCTACTAAGTCGGGATGAAAACTTCAGATATGGGCGACGTTATGTGAAATAGAAAACATTTTTAAACATTTTTTATTTCATTTTAAAGAAATAAATGATATAATGATATGAAATAAAAAATGTTTATTCGCAATTTTATTTTCCATAAACACTAAACATGAGCATAAAAAACGGACCAACACAAATTGACCAACAACCTGAATTACCAAAGGTTGAAACACTCACAAAGCCTCAAAATGACGAATCAGAAGGGCTGGATTCTTATAATTTAGAAAGAGAACAAGAGGAAGTAAAGAAACGAGATGATGCCAAAATAGCAGAAATCAGAGCCTCGCTTGGTTTAGAACAGGTTGAAGATCAAAAAGCGACCAAACAACATTTACAAGAATACTTAAACTTAAAAGAGGGTGATGTCGAAAGAGTGTCATTATTAAAAGCAAAAAATCTTCCGGAGCAATATCAAACACAACGCGAGACTCTTCACGATGAGAGACTGAACGGAGTTACTATTGCAGTTATTCCAGATGATTTATGGGTAAAAGGAAGCCAGCCCTCTGAATCTAGTGCTGAAAATCAACTTATCTTAATTAAGCAGAGTTATTTTGAAGCGCAGGAAAATCCTGATGAAATTGCTTGGTTATGTCATGAGTTGGCGCATTGTCAAAACTTTTTAGATTCCGAGTCGCCCGAAGAATATCATGGTAATATGCAAAAATTTGCTTTTGAGGATTTAAAAACTGAATATACATATCCAAACAATCCAGTAGAACAACATACATTCACCAAGCAATTTCAATACTTAAAAGAACAAGGCATAGGTAGAGAAAATGTTTTGACAATGCTTGGCAAGTATTACCACGAAGAGGATTTTTCTTTCTTCAACAGGTTATTGGATAGTGTTTATGGAAAATAAAATTGCGAATATTTTGCTCCGTTTCACTTCGCAAAATCAAAATGTTTTCTACATCACATAACAGCGTGTATGAGGCTACGGCTTTTTACAAAAGCCTCCGCCCAAATTGCTTCGCAACTTCTCATATACGCGAACGTTATCCAAAATGTCGCTCCGCTTCGCTCGCTCCTATTTTGGATAATCGCGAGGCTACCGCCAGCGTTCTTCTCCGTATCTTTTCTTCCGGTCGCGACACATCGGATAACACCGGCTATCCAAAATTTTTCTCGAAAAACCAACGGGATTTTCTCTAAAAACTTCGGATCAGCCTCGCGATTGTACGAAATAATGAAGGGTTATAAGGTTTATTTTAGAAACTTCCATTCACAACTTTATTTTTTAAATTTTTAATACTATGAAAAAAATAAAATTATTAATTATTGTAATTATTATTATTCTTCTAATATTCTTATTGTTATTATCAATGGGCTTGCTGTCTGGATATGATCTTGGCCCAGAAGAAATACTTCAAAAATTATTTGGCAATTAAATTAATTTTCATTACATCGTACAACAGCGTGTATGAGGCTATGGCTTTTTACAAAAGCCTTCGCCCAAATTGCTACGCAACTTCTCATACACGTAAACGTTGTGACGAAATTTGCTTTTTCTTTTCGCCTATCGTCGGACGCATTTCTGTAATGAATAAACTGAATTACTTTTATTTAAAGAGGGGGGGGGATAAGAAGGAAAATTTATTTATATTTTTAAAACATGGAATTCAAGTTTTGAAAATTTAAAGTATTATATTTAAGTTTTGAGTTTTATTTTGTTTTCCTTATTTCAGTCCGCTAGAATAAAATTAACCCTTATTCTAGTAGTTGTAACTTTGTATACATTTCTTGACAAAATGTATACAAACTGCTATACTTTGTATACATTAGTAATTAGATGTAAACAAATCAATGAAAATTATCAAAATTGGCTCAAATATAGTACAAATTGAGGGTTTTAAAGCTTTCGTACCATCCCATTTTCCACCAAAAGAGGGGTTTGATTTTGATTCACAGCTACTTAAGAAAAATATTGAAGCTACTCGCTTACTTGGAAAATTAGACGGTATTACAAAAATTTTGCCAGATGCTGACTTTTTCTTATTAATGTATTTGCGTAAAGATGCCGCATCTTCAAGTCAAATTGAGGGAACGAGAGCGACAATGATTGATGCAATTGAGGCAGACGCAAAAATTAGCAGTGGCAAGGAAAAAGATGTTGATGTCATTTTGCATTATATCAAAGCATTGAATTACGGAATAAAACGTGTTTCGACGGATGATTTTCCAATGTCACTACGATTTGTGCGCGAACTTCATAAACAACTTATGCATAAAGCGCGAGCAACACATTTTTCTGATCCAGGAGAATTTCGTAAAAGTCAAAATTGGATTGGCGGAACTCGGCCCGATAATGCCAGTTTTGTGCCGCCAACAGTAGTTGAGATGCATCGTGCCTTGGGAGATTTGGAAAAATTTTTTCATACCGAAGATGCCATACCAACTGTCATCAAGGCTGGCTTAATTCATGCTCAATTTGAAACTATTCATCCATTTCTTGATGGAAACGGGAGAACTGGTCGAATGTTAATTACTTTTTATCTTTGGAAGCAGGGTTATCTTGAGAAACCTGTTTTGTTTTTGTCATCTTTTTTTAAAAAACATCAGCAGCTTTATTATGATAAACTATTGGGTTATCATAATGGTCATATTTACGAGTGGCTAGATTTTTTTCTTGAGGGTGTGATAGAGATTGCTAATGAAGCGATTGAGATTGTGGATAAAATTACAATATTGCGAGAAAAAGATTCAGTTAAAATCCACAAACTTGGCACACGTGCTGCCCAAAGTGCTAGCCTAGTTTTGCCAAGATTATATGGTCAACCAATTGTAAACGCAAATGTTATTCGGCAGTGGACTGGTTTTACTCGCGCTGGAGCGCAGGCCGTGATCGATCGTTTCATAGAGATGAAAATTCTTTCACCGAAAGATAGGAATATAAAATATGGGCAATCATATATATATAAAGAGTATGTTGATATCTTTAACAGGAATGCAGGATAAGGATTCTTAGGAAAAGAAATTTCACCCTTTCATTTTTCAAAAGGAAATTTCAATTAATTCATTGCGGAGTGGAAAATATGTGAATTAAAAAATTTCTGATTTTTTGTCAGAAATTTTTTTATTTTTCAATCGTTTTTATTGGTGCGTCTGGTTTTTTGTCGATAATTTTGAAAAAGTAGCGCCACATTTCACCAGTTTGACAGAGCTCCTTGGTGTCATTGAGGGCACGTTCTACTTGCTGACGGCTGAATTTTTTGCAGGCCATAAAGACAGAGCTCCTCTTATTGGCTGGAATATTGAGATCAGTGATGACCTTTAAGGCCAATTCTTGCCATTGATAAGCTGGCGCCTTTTTTGCTGGCGCTCTTTTGCTCATCAAATCTCCAAATGTTTTCAAGTTTGTCATTGCCATATATATGCATTGTAGCAGGTTGATCAAATATCGCAAAATTGACCGCAGCAATTGATTTTTTGTTTCATTGTGCTAGAATGATTCATATGCAAAAAAAGAAAATATTTGTCGAAATAGATGTGCCAAATAACCTTAGAAAACGCTTAGCTCAGCAAATTGCTCCTTGGGCTGATTTGCCAATTAAGTGGATGAAAGAGGAAAATTTCCATATTACGGTGGCTTTTGTTGGTTATGTTGATGAGAGTATGATTCCTGAAATTTGCGAGAAGGTTTCACAGGCAGTGGAAAATATCGAATCTTTTGAATTAGAGTTTGACCAAATCGTGCTTGGTCCAGACCCAAAAGATCCCAAAATGGTACAACTTACTGGTCAGCCAAACGTTGATTTAGGTATGCTTAATGAAGAAGTTGAGCGATCGCTTGACATGAGGCCAACTGCACACAAAGAGTTTAGACCACATATCACGCTAGGTAGAATCCGAAAAATTAAATGGGATGAGTTAATCGAAAAGCCTGAAATTTTTGAAAAAATAAAAGTTTCAATGTCAGTGGACAGTGTTTCTATTATGGAAAGTAAGGGTGGTGGAGCTGAATATGTTTCGCTGGAAGAATGTCCGCTTGCATAGCAAGCAAGTTAAAAGTCCATCAAGTTTTTAAAGCTCATAAAGTCTATGGAGATACTTGGTGTTAGAATTGATAATATTACAAGGCAAGAAGTTCTTGAAAGAATAGAATTTTTTTTGAGTGAAGAAAAATTTCATCAAATCGCCACAGTGAATCCAGAGTTTATTTTACGAGCCGATCGAGATGAAGAATTTAAAAATATCTTGAATGGTTGCGCGCTTTGCTTGGCTGATGGAGTTGGAATTTGGTATGCTTTTATCAGAAATTTTGGATACCTTAAAGCTAGAGTTGCTGGAGCCGATCTTCTGAATGAGATTTTGGAAATCGCTAATGATAAAAAACTTAGCATATACCTTGCTATAACAACACGAGGACTTAGTTCATATAAAGAAATAAGGAAAATATTGAGAGAAAAATATCCCAATATTGAAATTGCTGGAGCGGATCTTGACCCAAAAAAAGATAAGAAATGGCCAAAAATAATCACGCAACAAATTGTTTTTTGCAACTTTGGTTTTCCCAAACAAGAAAAGTTTCTGAATTTGATAAAAAATGATACAATAAGGTTAGCGATGGGAGTTGGTGGTAGTTTCGATTTTGTGACGGTAAAAATTCAAAGAGCGCCACTTTGGATGCGAAAGGTTGGCCTAGAATGGCTTTGGAGATTAAAGCTTGAGCCAAGATATAGATTTAGAAGAATAATTAATGCAGTAGTTGTTTTTCCCGTGAGAATTTTATTTAATATGTAAGTTACAGCTTTAGAGATATGACTCAAAAAAATAACAGCACTCGCGTTCGTTTTGCGCCATCACCAACAGGTTATATGCATATTGGTAATTTTAGAACAGCTCTATATAATTATCTATTTGCCAAAAAACAAGGTGGTTCATTTTTGATTCGCATTGAAGACACGGATCAAACAAGATTTGTTGAGGGTGCAGCAGAGCAACTCCTGGAATCGCTTTATTTTATGGGTCTAAGTGTAGACGAGGGAAACTCTTTAAAGACAAATGCTTCTGATGACACACAGGGAGAACGAAATGAATCACTCACATATCCCAAGACAATTGAAATTGGAAATTTTGGACCTTATGCACAATCAGAAAGAACTGATATTTACAAAAAGTATGCCATGCAATTGGTGGCTGAAGGCAAAGCTTATTATTGTTTTTGTGAACCACAGCGTTTAACAGAGATGCGAGAAAAACAACAGGCTGAAAAGAAAGCACCAATGTATGATCGCTATTGCTTGCAAAACATTGCTCCTGATCAAATAAATGAAAAATTAAAAGAAAATTGTCCAGCCACAATTCGACTAAAAGTTCCTAAGAACGAAATTATTGAATTTGATGATTTGATTCGTGGAAAAATTTCTTTTAATACTGACAATATTGACGATCAAGTGCTTTTGAAGTCTGATGGTTTTCCAACATATCATCTAGCTAATGTGGTGGATGATCATTTGATGCAGATTTCCGAGGTTATTCGTGGAGAAGATTGGCTTCCAAGTACCCCGAAACATATCTTGCTATATCGCGCTTTTGGTTGGGAAATTCCACAATTTGCCCATTTGCCACTACTTTTAAACCCCGATAGATCAAAACTTTCCAAAAGACAAGGAGATGTGGCCGTGGAGGATTATATTAAAAAAGGATATTTGAAAGAGGCTTTGATAAATTTTGTGGCCATGCTTGGTTGGAATCCTGGCGAAGGAAACACGCAAGAAATTTTTTCAATGAATGAGCTTATTGAAAAATTCGATCTGAAAAAAGTCCATAAAGCTGGAGCAGTTTTTGATCTCAAGAAATTGGATTGGATCAATGGGCAATACATCAAGAAACTTTCTGATGATGAGCTCTTGAAAAATGCTTTGCCCTTTTTTGCTGAAAAAGATTTCTTTAAGTCATGGAACATGAAACATGAAACATGGAACAATGATGAAAAAGAAAAATATTTGCAGAAAGTTTTAACTATTGAAAAGGAACGGCTGGCGAAATTTTCCGATGTCGGGGAAGAAAACAAATTTTTCTTTCAAGATATCTCCTATGACAAGGAAATGCTGCGTTGGAAAACCAATACTGATGAGGAAATTATTGCATCACTCCAAAAAGCGCAAATAACTTTTGAAGAAATTTCTGAAAATGATTGGGAATTAAAGAATGTAGAGGAAAAATTATTAGAAGTTGCAGGGGATAAGAGAGGTGACTTTCTTTGGCCACTTCGCATGGCGCTCACTGGTGCACAAAAATCACCATCTCCATTTGAATGTGCCTGGGTGCTTGGTAAAAAAGAAGCAATATTGCGCATTGAAAATGCTATTAAAATGTGGGCATAAGTGCATAAATTAATTTTTGCATGACAATAAAAACAAAATCAAAAAATAAATTAATAATATTTTCCTTAATTGCGATTACAGGTTCCGCAATGTTTTCTTGGCTATGGCAAGAGGGGAGAGCGGATCAACCAACTCTTGTTGATGGTGTGCAAACAGCAGATGATTCTGCAAATCAGGATAAAATTAATGAACTTCAAAAGAGAGCTGATGTTTATCGTGAAATTATAGAGATAAAGAAAAAACAAGGAGAATCATTGAACAATCAATTATCAATAGCTGATTCAAGCATTGATGCAGTTCAAGCTCAAATAAGCACAACCGCACAGCAAATAGAAGATTATAATAGCCAAATAACTCGCACTGAAAGACAGATAAAGGAAAAGGAATTGATAATAAAGGCTCAAATTAAGGTTCTTGGAAATCTTATTCAAACGTATCATGAGGTTAATATTCAAAGTCCCTTGATTTCATTCTTAACTGATGGGAATGTTGCATCTTTTATTGTCAAAAAAGACAGAATTACACAAACTGGTGATAAGATAAGAGACTTGGTTGATTCGGTTAAAGCCACTAAGGATGAACTTGAAAAACAAAATAAGGATATTGATAATAAAAAAGGTGAAGTTGTTTTAGCGCAAGAAAAATTAAAAGATCAAAGTGATAAACTTGCAACAGTAAAGAGTCAGAAACAAAATTTGCTGGACCAAACAAAAGGAGAAGAGGCTCGCTATGCTCAATTGTTGGCGCGCGTTGAGGCGCAAAAACAAGAATTGCTAGATATTGATCAATTTTTCGTGGCCAGTGGTCTTTCTGTTGACTCATATCCAAAACCAGATTCTAAATACTATGCGCCTATTAGTTGGTATTATTCTCAAAGAGATCCAAAATGGGGCAACGAAAATATTGGTAACACAAAAACATTAATGAAGAGTTATGGATGTGCCGTAACTGCAGTGTCCATGGTCTTTAAAGAACATGGCGGAGATATTGATCCTGGCGAACTAGCTAACGAGCCTATTTTTTCTGGTGATTTGATTAACTGGCCAATTTCGTGGACTAATCCGAAGGTTTTATTAACTGAAAATGGTAAAGGTCATGGAAATATAAATTGGTCTGTTATTGACGCTCAAATTGCTAAAGGAAATCCAGTTATCGTTTATATTGGGAAGACGAAAGGTAGTGGTGGTCATTATGTGGTCATTCATCATAAAACAAAAGATGGTGATTATGTTGTTCACGATCCTTATTTTGGACCAAATATATATTTAAATACTTCCAGAGCATTGATTGGGGCTATGGGAACTTCAAGTTCAACTGTTATTGACCAAATGATTATTTATAATTAATCATCTTTTGAACCTTTTTTATTTTTATATGAAAAGGGTTGTGCGACATTGAAGTGGGTGGTTGAAGTGAAAATAGAGAATAGGCTAACTGTAATGATGAACACTTCGCCAGGCGGAGTATTTATTTTTTTGTCTTGAATATTCTTAAGATAGTGATTCTATTGATAATTATTGATATTTTGTTCATTTTTGGTTTTTAATTTTTTCTTGATTTATAAAATTTTTTTAAATTTTTTTAAATTTTTTTAAATAATTTTTAAATATATTCAAGATGAATCGGTGTTAATTAGTGATTTATTAACTATGTAATTTGAACTCTAATTTTGCGTTCAGTTGGCTTGTGTAAAAATAGTTATATAAGTATATTGTTTTGTGATTTGTATTGATCTACGAGGCAATTTCGGTCATATAATAGCTCAAAACGAGCCTAAAAACACCTTCAAATAATGGCTTATTTAAGCCAAAAAACGAGGCTCAAAATTGACCTGTAAGGCCTCTCTAATTCAAAAGTGGTACTAGTATACCATGCGATACCACTCAATATGGCTTACCTTAGCCTTTATTTTAGATATATAACTTTTTTTAACTTAAATATGGGCGATTTAGTTAATTATGAATTTTGTCATCAAGATTATGGAAATAACTTAAAAAATAATACCAATATAGGCAGTCAGAATATGTTAAAGGTGATTGGAAAACTTAGGCCAAATATGATACAGGAGGGAAGAATAGTAATTTTAGATGAATTGGGTCTGTGATTAACTTTTATATTGAATAATGTATATAATGGCTTATTCTTGTTTTATACCTACTTGTGTGTCGCAAAAGATATAATGTGCGACATTG
>JBBQCF010000037.1:0-8811 GCA_038318455.1 Candidatus Moraniibacteriota bacterium | reverse complement strand
TTGGCCTTGCTTTGGAAACTTTCACGGCATGATTTTCACAAACAGTTTCCAGGTGACCCTCAAGAACAACACCCGCAACTGCGCCTGCCGCACGAGTGAATCCCTTTTTCATTAATCCCATGGCGACATCCAATTCTGAATCAAGCAGGTCAGCTTGGACTAAATGGCGAATATCAAATAAACTACTTTCAAATTTTCTCTTGAGCGCGGTAATAATTTTTAGTTGTTGCCTCAATTTTGGAATTGCTGCTTTCGCATCCGTCTTAGTTTCTCCCATCCATGTCGTTCTTAGTCCTTGCAATGCATCTGAAATTGTATAATTTTCATGATTAATTTCTTTTCTTTTAGAGCCTGATTTGTAGTAACCAATAAAATCATCTACACGAGATGGCATAATTTGTCGTAAACATTCTAATGATTCCGAATACCATTCTTGATATTTTTCAGTAAACGTTCCAATTTTCTTAATTATTTCAGCGTGTAATTTTGGATTTTTCTTTTTAGTTTCCTTTTCCTCATCTGGATAATTTTCAAAAACCATTTTGTAATAAAGAAGTTCTCCTTTATGAGATAACTCCTCTATATCTTTTTTGTATTTTTCTATACTCATATATTAAGGTGAATTTTAGTTATTATATAACTCTAAATCCAATATCTTTTAAATATTCGAAAGTAGTATCATAATATTCATGTTTACGTGTTGAATCATCAGAACTACCAAGCGGAACAACGATTATCATTCCTTGCCGCGCGCGAGTTAAGAGAACACGATAAGCGTTCTTTAGATAATTTTTTCGTTCTTGCTTTCTGATACAATTCCAACGATTTCCAACAAAAGAAAAATGTTCCCAACCTTTTTCTGAATAACGAAAATCAGCGTCCCATGTAACACAAGCCCAATCAATTTCTAGCCCTTGCACCTGAAATTCAGTCACAACATCTTCAAGAAAAAAAGACGAACGCACATCTTCTTTCCCATCAAGAAACCAATGAATTGGGTCCACTGGTGATTTCACATCAATAGATTGCGGCCTCAATCTCTCTGCTTGAGAAGATGCAATAATTCCATACCGTTCAGTTCCGCGTGCTTGTTCTTTTAGCCACTGCTTTGCTTTATTTATATCTCTTGTTATGACAATTGGATACTTTCCACTAATACCAAGCATTGTTTTTCGTGCTTCATCAATATTCACATCCAAAAGTTGTTTAACCAATAAGGATACATTTTCAGCTCTAAACGATCGCATAGAAACAGAAAGGTGCAACTCATCTTTTTTAACAACTTTTGAGTGTGAATCAATTTGATCTAGAACTTCTTTTGTTCCGTATTCACTGTCTGAAAGCTGTGATGAAACATAAATATGCCAGTCAGGAAATGAACGATTTAAAGATTCTATCCATTCGCCAATTCCTGCTTCTCCAGTATTTATTTCTTGGCCACCGCCTACAAGACAGACAACAACCGCCCAATCTAAATGACGATCGAGACATGAAATTAAAAATTCAGGTTCAGACTTATTGAAGTTTGGTGTGTTCTTTTTTCTCAACATGAAATTTGCGGTCTGCTGCAAATCCCATGCTCGCTGTGCCTCATCAAATAACGCGACATGTTCAATTGGCGGCTTTGTCGAATCAATTAGACATTCATCACGAAAGTTATGGACATTTTGGATGAATATCTTCACACTACTCATTGCTTCACTTTTCTTTAATTTACGCCCAGCTTCTTTCTCGTGGCGTACTTTGTCCCTCGTTAAAGCCTCGCGAAGAATCGCAACAAGCGGACCATTTCCAGAAAGAAAAACGCTATAGAGATCATTATCCTTATCAATATGTTTCGTTGCTATATTCAAACCAACTAAAGTTTTTCCTGCTCCAGGCACACCAGTTAAAAAACAAATTGATTTTTGTGATTTCTCTTTTGAATATTCAATGATTTCAGAAATTGCATCAGATGTCTGACTCAGATTAATAGCACTTGCATCACTACGAGAAATTTCATTTACAGAATGACCATTATATAAGGCCATAGCTGCTTCAATAATTGTTGGTGTTGGTTGATATCTGCCAGCTTCCCAAATTACTGGATCAATGACGGCATCATCTGAAAAATTTAAAACACCCGTAATGACACCTCCTAATAAATCCGCATTACATTTAATTGGCAAAAGTAACTTATCATTGTGTGCAGTAGTGGATATAAGTGTTGCGATTTTTTTTGCCTTTGTAGCAATCAATACTGGAGCAATAAAATGCTCATGACTTGTTTCATGAAAGTTTTTTAAATCCAATGCATAATCACAAACTTGATCAATAGAATAAGAATGAAATTCACTTTCACCTACTTTAAACTCAAGAACAAAAATAGCCTGACCAATAATAAGCAGAACATCAATCCGTTTTCCCATGCGTGGGATTGAATATTCAAAATAAATTGAACCTGTATGAGTCCCTAACACTTCTTTTAATATTTTAATTTCTTCCAACCATGCGTCTCGCTGTGTTTGTTCCAATGCAAAATCGTTATTGGTAACTAAAATACCAAGAATTTCATCAGATGATGAATTTAAAAAATTACTAATAGTATCAGAATAATATTCTCTTTTCATAATATGGCTTGTTACGTAGCATGCTACGTAACAAAAATTATTTTGAAAACTCTCTCAACTTAAAATCAACCTTACATATAAAAATAATTCTGTATTTTGAATCATTTTTAAAGTCATTCGCACATTCATTAGTGTCTAGATTTATTATTCCGGTAATACTTCTTGTACAATACCCTGCACAGAATCACCCTCTTCCGGAATAATTGGGACATGTATTTTATTGCTACTTTTTGGTAACAATATCCTTTTGCCATTTTTTTTGTCATAAAATTTAATTGTCACATTTTCACCTCCGAGAAGTGCAACCACCCTATCTCCAGTTTCAGCCTTTTGTTGTTGTCTGCAAAGAACGAGATCTCCATCATTGATACCTGCAAGATTCATGGAATCCCCCTCGGCGTGAAGAATGAAATATCTATAACCTGATTTTATCTTGTCCTTACTAACCTTTATGTATTTTTCAATGTTTTGCTCACCTAAAAGTGCATTTCCACATGGAGCCGTACCTACGCAAGGAATATCCACCAGCGATCTAATGAAATTCATGAATGGCAATTTTATAGGAGCATTTACTTTTTTAACTTCTGACTTACTTAAAATTATATACTCTTTAAAATATTCTCTCAGATTTTCATCGCACACATAAACATAAGTCCCCTTTATGCCTCGCAGCATAACGGTCTTATATATATTAATTATATACTCTTTGAGCTCTAGTGGATTTGTTATACCTTGCTGTCCTGCCTTATCATGATAGTTTTCTTTTTTTATAATAATTTCTTTCTTTTCTTTGTCATATGATATCTCATTTCCAAATATAATCCCCGTATAGTTTAAATCATATCCTTGCGTTGTATGAATACACCCTACTTCATTTATAGAATTAGGCGAATTTATCCAATCGGAAGGTTCCTTATTCCATTTCAGCTTGATATCGCCGATTTCAATATCATGTAAATTTTGATTATGCCTCGATATCCATTTCCATGAATAGCCCGCAACCATTCTTGCTAAACCGACCTCGCCATTTCTTTCTTTTATTTTCTCCTCCATTTCACCAAGAGAATTGAATAATATGAATTCATACTCTTTTGATGAATAAACTGAATCACTTTTTTTAAACCGGCAATTTAATAGATTATCAATATATGTTATGTAATCTACGCCACCCTTAACTCTGAATTGTGAAGTAAGTTTACTTACTGTTGTTTTTGAGTTATTTTTAAGCTTATCAAAATCTGACTGATCCACATCTGAAGGCTTTATGGATTGACCCTTATCATAAAATAGTATTGTTTTCTTTCCTTGCATTAAAACCCAGTCCAATTCATTGCCAGTGTTTTTGGTTAAACCGAGTCGTTCATTTGCCTTATCAAAAGCCCCGAAGTAAGTGCCTAAATTAACTCTTTTTCTGAGCCGATGAGACTCATCTACAATGATTATGTCATATTTGTTTCTCGACACTTCCGCAGGTCCAATAACCATATTAGCCATTAAGCCTTTTATGTTTCTAAATACCTTTTTTAATGTTGTTCGGAATGAATCCATTGGCACCACCAGAGCCATTTTCGGATTTGGATATTTTTTTCTTAATTGGCGTAAAACTTTTAAAAATTCAGATTCATCTAATTCCTTCGATTCAAAATCTTCTTCTCTAGAATTTAGCAATTTAAACAGATAAATTGCTAAAATAGATTTGCCTGTACCTGCACCACCTTCTATTACTATATTTGCATATTGATCGGTACATAATTTCCTCATAATATTCAAAACACTTTGCATTTGATCAATAGACAACGATTTATAGGGTGAATATTTGAATAAATCATCATTATTTATCGTAGCCAATGGTTTTCTTGCAATACCTTTTGAAATTAATTCGCTCCAAACATTTTTAAATATACCCGAATAAATATCATACTTTTCATAATAAGTATGATTAGCAAGTCCTAAGTTGCCATTCAACAAGCGGTAATTACCATCCCCAGCTAGATATTTAATTAAGTTTGATTCAATATCAAGAGTTGCCGATTTGTTAAACTTATCGCAGGTCAAAATATGAGCAGATGTGAGATGTTTTTTCTCTTCATTTTTAAGGTGAGTTTGCAATCGAGAAGATGCATCAGTCGTTTCACCCACATACAATTCTTTAGTATTTTCGTCGCTTAATATATATACGACTGGCCACAAGTCCTTGACGTAATGACTATTCGCAATCGAAGTCAATATCGTTTCGTCAAATTTATAACTTTCGATATCGAATAATGTTTTTGTCATAATTATATCTACAACTTATTATATTTCGTGTGCTTGCCTTTAGCTTTTTCTACTGGATATTTCATTTCACTTTTATCTATTTTTTTATTTAGCGCATCGACAATATCTATATCCAGATCATGTGCAGTAAGTAGTAAATAATTTAAAACATCCGCAAGCTCATCTGCGATTTCTTCTTTATTGGTTTTTACATATTCATCTATTTCTTTTTCACTTTTCCATTGGAAATGTTCCAGAACTTCAGCAGCTTCAAGGTTTAATGAGATAGCCAAATCCTTTGGCTTGTGAAATTGCTTCCAATCACGCGCATCACGAAATTTTATTATTCTATCGGTGAGTTTTTTTATTTCAGACATATTTATTACGAAGCTTGTTACGTAGCATATTACGTAACAACCCAGATTGCTTATATATCAATAATACCACCCTTTTTGCCTATATTCAAGCCACAAAAAAACAGGCTGCCCGCCTGTTACATAACTAATATTTGCTATGATAATCCCGAATAACTAATCCGCCTTTGATGCGAGTCACCCTCACGCGCTGTTTCAATCGCCATCCAAGATCCCTCACCATCTCAATCGGCAAAGTGAGTCCGACTGACTGCTTGCCAATTTTGGCAAGCTTGCGAACATTTTGATCTTCAACTTTTCTAATCGCCATATTTTTATTTTAAAAATTAGGTGGGTATTTAGGTGGGTATCTAAATACCCACCTTGATATATCAATTTTACCACATTTTATCCCCATTTTCAATCCATAAAAAGAGCCTAGATGTTGTTAACATCTAGGCTCATAAATTTAAAATTATTTTTTATTTTTAATAAATCGCAATGGTCTTTTTGGATTAAATATATTCATATTGACACCATCTTGATATGTTTGAAGAGCTGGCTCATAGATAGCTTTAAAATCTTTCAAGTTTCTAAGTTGTGGTTCCAAGTCAACACCAGCATTTCTCAGAAAAAGAATGATCTTCACTCCATAGGCCCAAGCGTATCTCTCGCTTTCCTCAAATTTCTTGATGATATCCCTTGTAAAAGTATCATCATTCATTTCAACGCGAATACATTGACCAAATTCACTGATTTGAAGCATGCATTCCTGACAAATATCACAAACCCAATAATTCTTATCAGGATTAAAAACAAGACCTCTATCATTTAGCCATTTATGTGCTCCTGAGATGAGATTTTTACATCTTTCCTTGTCACAAACACCCTGCTTAATTAAGATAGTATTTTCAGATATTATCTTAACCATAGCTACTACATTTCTACAAAACTCACCAAAATCATCTGCAGAAGCCAAGCCGTAGAATTGATTTTGCCAACAATGAATCACTTCATGAAAAAGTCGCAAAAATCCACCCCTAATTTGCAAATTCGCATAGGTAGACCATTTCATTGTCAAATTAGCTAAAATATTCCTATTCTCACTTATTTCATCACTTCCATAATATGCATCCAATGAAAATGATTCTGGACGAATAACGATTGCCTCACTTGTTTCATCTACAACTCGATGAAAAAGAGGAGTCACTCCAATTGGCATTAACAAAAAACCCTTAGGAACAAAACAAATTGGATATAGTGTTATGCGAGT
Organism: Candidatus Moraniibacteriota bacterium; assembly: GCA_038318455.1. Taxonomy (GTDB): domain Bacteria; phylum Patescibacteriota; class Minisyncoccia; order Moranbacterales; family GWC2-37-73; genus UBA12068. The sequence goes on along the minus strand of JBBQCF010000037.1, from coordinate 2,320 downwards.
TGGAGCATTAAAAATAATTAGATTTGTTACTGGAATGTTTGTGATACCACCTTCAAAATTTCTTACTGATTCAAAAATACCATTAACATTACCCTCTTGTGTAAATTTTTTCTCTCTCAATTTATGATATTCTGGACTGAAAACATCTCCAAATTCAACAACGTCTTCAACAGCTGGAATAAGCCACTCTGGAAATGGATATGCACGCATCTCATTAATTTCTTCGTCTGATGCTTCCTCATTACAGCTTTTAAAAAAGTCCATATGGCTTTCCAGCAATAAATCCAATCTTTTGAAATCAGCTTCGGCTTCAAGTTCAGTCTTTCTGGTTGATTTCTTAAACAAATACATGATATATTCAACAACCACATGATTCATAGCTCTTGAACGTTCAACGAATTGAGAAAATTCTTGCATGATATCCCCCTTTTATTTATCCTTCTTCTTAAATTTTTAAACAACCACAACAAATTACAATAACACAGCAATGATAAAATGTAAATAGCAATTTATCCAAACAAAAAACACCCTTATGATCCGTACCCTCTAAAGTAGACATAAAACAAAAAAAACACCCCTTAACAAGTGTATTCATGCCTACAGTCCGCCTCGGCTACGCCTTGGGCGAGACGGGCAGGAAAAAAGTATTACTACTTTCAATCACACGCTATCGTGGTTAGTCCTCTTGGTTGAGATATTCGAAGTTTTTTGGTTTTACTTTCTAAATTTCAAGCTTGCGATAATCTTGCGACTCCTTCTCGAAAGTGGAAACAGGATTTTTAATACTCAATCGTTCACGCTCTAATTCTTCTTTTCTTTTTTGTAATTTTTGAATCTTTTGTTTTGTTTCTTCGCTAACTGTATCGAAATCTTCTAGTAGTAATGCAAGATAATCAGACACATGCTCTAGTTCGCAATCAACATCATCAAAACGTTCTTCTTTTTCTTGCTTACTATTGATGTTCATTATGTGATTGAATTGCTGATGCCATCTTTCATTTTCCATCTGCTCTGCAGTATTGCATAAGATTTCCCCATCCATAATCATTACTTCGACTTCAAGCACTTTAATCTCATATAACAAGGCGCTTTCTTCATCACCTTGCTCAAGTGCAATTTTCTTCCATTCTTCGTACTTTTTTACGCCTTCCTGAAGTTTCGCCATGCCTTCTTGAATTTTCATGATATTTTGCTCAGCCTTTTTAGCTTGCAATTCAAGACCCTTATTGAAATTTACGATTTTTGATTCTCCAATCATATTTTTGTATTTTTCAATTATATTTACATTTCACTAATTACTTCCAAAATCTCATCAAAACTGGAAACAATCTTAAATGGATTTCCTTTTTCAAGTCTTTTTCTTTCGTGAAAACCAAAATCCACCGCAATCGTTCTGAGACCAACTTTATTGCCCTCTAAAATATCACCGAGGGTATCGGTCACAAAAACACAATCTTCTGGTTTTAATTCATATTTCTGAAATAAATATTTGAATTTTTCAATTTTGGATTGATGGGTTTCAGCTCCCAAGACTTCCTTGAATATATGCGTGAAGTTATTATTCTGAAAATATGTTTTCAATACCTCCTCTTGATTTGAGGAAACAATAAATAAAATGTATTGTTCAGCAAGTTTTTCCAAATGCTGTTTTATGTCTTTATCTATCTCAAGATATTCAAAGGCTTTATGTTGTAACTCGAAAAATTTATTATTATCCTCCTTGTTAACCTTGGTGCTTTCAAAAATATTTCCATTGAAAAAATCTCGATACTTATCTTTCGTCAAATCAGTTCCAAAAAGTTCGACATTTATTTTATATGCCAGCTCAAACGTATCGTGAATTACTCCGTCAAAGTCAAAAATTATTGTTTTCATCTGATATTTTACTAAATAATTAATACTTTAAGAATACTCCAAAAACCAATGTTAATCAATAAAAAAATATTTAATCAAAAATGCGAAAAAACCCACCGTCGAAACGGTCTGGTTCTAGGGAGTTACGTAACATGCTACGTAACAAAAAGTTTGCACAAAAAAACACCCTTACGGATGCTTTCCTGCCCGCCCGCAATGCTTTAGCTGATACAGGCGGGCTACAGCCCGTCTCGCTAAGACTCGTCGAGGCGGACAAAACAACAAACTGTATAACAAAAAAATACCTCGCAAGAAGTATTTAATTTGCCTACAGCAGGAAAAAAAGTATTGCTACTTTCAATCACACGCTATTGTGGTTAGTCCTCTTGGTTGTTTGAAACGAATTTGATTGTCTACCATAAGGTAAACAAGTTTACTTTGATAAATCAAAGTAACGACCGTTAGA
>JBBQCF010000036.1:0-9022 GCA_038318455.1 Candidatus Moraniibacteriota bacterium | reverse complement strand
AATCATCTTTTAGCTTGTGCGTAGTTTTTTTATTTCGTGTCTACTTTTTGGGGTACAGTTCATTACGATGTGTTTTTTATTTTTTTTGACGGTCCGGCTAGATGATCTCCCTCGCTTCGCTCTTTAAAACCAAGCGGTTTTAAAATTTCCTCCCCGGGAAAACCCAGTTTTTCCCGACCCCTTTCCTGTTCGAATCAAGCTGGACATAATAAAAAAATATTTCCGAAGAAATATTTTTTTAATTTGACGGTCCGGCTAGATTCGAACTAGCGTGCCATGCTATCAGACGGAGAGAGTAATGATTGACGAGACCAAGAGAATTATCAACCAAAGCCTTTCCGCATCACCCCGATAGTCGCTCTGCCACTAAGCTACGGACCATGTTATTTACTACAGAAATGTTAAAAAAATATTTCAAAATCAAAAATCATAAAACATGTAACCTGCACCAAGGATCAAAAATATATAATTTCTGTATTTTATTTTTATATTATTGATGCTCAATGTTCCATATTTTCGCGTAGCAAAGATGATTTATATTTTTCAGGCTGAAAAGATTTCAGTCTGACTATTTTTGTTCTCTCAAGGCCTGTTTCATTAAGTTTTCTGCGAAGTTCTGCCAGAGATTGTTTTTGATCATAACCCAAGCAAATAATATCTGGTTTATATTTTCTCACCACTTCATATCTATCATTAAGACTTCCTAATACAACTTCGTCGGCCAAACCACTTTTTTTAATAGTTTCCACGCGCTCGCCTTCCGAATATCTCGGCAGTTTCCCTTTCACATTGAGCACTGTGATATTTCTTGCCACCACCACACGCAAAAAATCTCCATAATTTTTGGCTTGTTTTAAAAAATCACAATGACCATCGTGAAAAATATCAAATGTCCCAAACACCAAAACTTTTTTCATAGTATTTTTTTTGAATTTTTTTCCAGCATTTTACTTTATAAACTTTACAAACTTGAAACTTTATAGACTCAATTCCACTTGCTCATCATAATCCCCAAGTCTTTTGTGTTTGCGATGTTATCAAAATTTAAATCAGAAGCATTGCCAGTGCTAAGGTGAAGCCAGGAGGAAATCAGAGTTGTGAAATTGGAGATAGAATAAGTTGTCGAACTGCTCAGATTATATGGCACTGCAACTCTTTGCTGTTGATTATTGGTGACCCAAAGATAATATGGTCCAGCGCCAAGACTAGTAAGATCTGCTTTGATTTGAACACTGCCATCAGAAAGAAACACTGGTTCTTGATATTTTTTAGTTCCTTGTCCATAGGTTGCGTTGTTGCTGATTTCAATAGTGGATGCTGGATAAATCATATTATCCGAGCTCATCACACCATCCATCCACATACTAAAAGTACCCAAAAAATCTGTTCCAATACCATGTGCATTAATAATTCCAACTTGCGTCCATTGATTAACAGGATCAGATGAATTTCCATTTGAAGTTCCAACAAAAATTCCGTCAACCCAAACAGTCACACCAATACCAGGATTTGAATACCACTCAACACAAAACCAACGATTGGGTATCCATGGCGATGGCAAAGTCGGATATATTTCTGATTGTTGAGTGTAGTCTGCTGTTACATACATTTCAGTAGGACCAGTCAATCCAGTACGCGGCTCTGGCGATATATATGTTTGGCCATATCCGCCTCCGGCTGAAGTAAGAATCATTTTTACATAATTGCCATTTTGCCATACTGTATTAAAATTTGATGAATATTTCACATACATTCTATTATACTTTCCGCCAAGATATCTGTAAGTAGAATCTCCTGAGGAATTATTTTCTGGTCCTCCTATTCCATTGAAATTAATCATATCACTTCTAAAAGACTTGCCTCCAAGTAACTTAACGGAACTGTCATAAGCACAATTTTTAGTACTATTCAAACATTCACCCCATCCATCTGCTGCCAAATTTGCACCCTCAAATCCACCCGCGGTGGGTGTAAATTTTCCTACAATATCTTGCACCATATTACTCCCAGCAATTGTTAGGGTATTTCCATTTGCAACTGTGCCAGTTACATTTGAAATTGTTGGAGTCGCCGCAAAAACATTTTGTGCAACAAAAAAACTAAAAGCGAAAGTCACTAGTAAACTATTTTTAAATATTTTTTTATTACGTAACATGCTAGGTAACAATTTAATTTTATGTTTTTTTCTTTGCATCTATGTTGTATGTTTCATGCTATATGCTTCATGTTTTATGCTATGTGATTTTAGTTCCACTTACTCATCATGATTCCCAAATCTCTTGTATTCACAATTGAATCGGAATTTAAATCAATTCCAGGATTTGCGCCTGTGTGAAGCCAGGTCGCAACCAGGGATGTGAAATTGGAAATTGAATAAGTTTTAGGAGCTTGTCCTCCATAGATTTCTGGTGGAATTTGATTGCCCAACGTTTCCCAAATGTATTTGGTGAGGGTTTGAGAGAAGCCATCTTTAGATATTCCAGTAGTAAAACCTCTGACTGGATTTGGAAGATTATCAATTGGCCAGTTTGTTGGATATGAGCTCATATCATTTTTAATTCTATCTTCATTTGAGTAAAATCAACATAAAAATCATCGTAACCATAATAGTTATTATTCAAATCAAGTGGAGAATCTTTGCCTGCTCCCAAAATAGCATAATATTGATCAGTTGGAATATTGCATTGAGTATAAAATTGATGATGATCAGAACCTTGTCCAGGTGCTCCTATCTGCCAAATAGTTTGCTTATCAGTTGCAGAATCTAGTAGTAAATCAACGCGAGTCCAAGTATTTGTTGCCACCTGATCACTGCCTCCATAACAAAGTGTTCCACTTCCAGGATTAGGACAATCACCTTGATTTCCACCATTACAATTATTGTCATATCCCGATCTAATTGTATTTCCATCATCACCACCAATATACAAAGAATAACCCTCTCCTATTGGACCATTTCTCAAAAATTTACCGCTAGTTACTCCCTGTGGAATCTTTAGCCAAAGTGACATAAAAATCTGTGTACTGTTTGTAAGAATTTGATTTTGATTTGGCTTAAAGAGACCACCTATATTATCAGCACCCGTGGGATAGTTACAAAATCTTTTTGCCCAGTAAGAACCACCATGCGACCCTGAATTCATAATATCCCAAGTATTCGCATCATCAGAATCATTGTGTTGAGAAAATCCATCACCAGTAGTTGTTCCGGTTTCAAAATTATTCCAAGCAAACATAAGTCCACCAGTGTCTCCATAATCAGCATGAGTTCCAAACCCACTTCCACTAATATTCACGACATTCCCATGAGCAAAAGTTGTTACTGGCACAGCTGAAGTTATGCTCGGTGCTGCCATCACATTTTGCCCAACAAAAAAACTCATTGCAAAAACTGCAAACGATATTTTTATGAATTTTTTATTTTTTTCTTTTTGCATTCTGAATTTATACATTACACATTCTACATAATACTTTATACATAAATCCTAGTTCCATTTACTCATCATGATTCCCAGATCTTTTGTATTCACAATATTGTCATAATTTAAATCTGAAGCTGTACCAAGGTGTAGCCAATTTGAAATTAGGGATGTGAAATTTAAAATTGAATACGTTACGATGTCTCCAGAATATATTTGACCAAAAGTAATTGGGTAACTAGGACTCGCAACATTATTAATATCGATAACAAATATATATGCATTAGAGCCATTAATAAAGGAGCCTTGATTTATGGTTGTCGTAATAGATGAAGAAGACCACATGGAAGGTAAAAGCATTTGGCAATATCCTCGCGTAGCAAACGTGGAGCCTGCACAAATTTCGGCGCGTTGAAAAGTTTTATCAAAATAAATATCTCCGAAATTCTGATAACCAGTTGCTATACCATTGGTGTTAAGCCCAATAGAACCAATATTATTCGGCGCTACTCTGATTGTTCCCATAACCCCACCACTGCCATATGGGGCAGTCCAATTTCCAATCAAATTTCCATCAGAATATACCCAAATTTTATTCGTAACACTATCTATCAGAGCTTCCTGGAAATGCCAATGAGGATCGGGAGCAGACCATCCTGTGCCATCCCAAACATTAAGTTGAAATGTGCCGTTTGTATGATCGTAAATAGAAGTAGAATTTTGTGTGGTCCACACGAATTCTACTTCAGAGTCATAATCTATTCCACTTACGAGTCTACATATCTTATCACTGGTAACATCGGTACCATTTGTATAATTGGGGTATAACCACCAAGAAGCATACATTTGAGTTGCGCCTGAAGCTGGTCCCTTGGTCAAACCATTGAGACCACATTCATAGCCATTATTTTGGGTGCACTGATATACGGAAGTTCTATTTGGAAGCATGGATCCTGTATGTTTAATAACTGGAGTTGATTGCCCTGGCCCACCAGAGTTTAAACCTTGCATATATTCCTGGAAAGGAGCTGATTGCGCTACTGCTTGGCTGCATCCCGAAGGCATATCATTATTTACTCCACTAATTGGGACACAACTTCCATCAACTGCTCCATTATATGCGCTTTGATTATCAACAGTATCCCAAAACCAAGGCGCTGCTTGCGCTTTAGCTCCAAAGCCGGAGCCATTTATAGTTATGTTTTGATTATTAGTTACAGTTCCAACAACGCCATTAGCATTAATGCTCGGCGCCGCCAAAACATGTTGCGCAGCGAAAAAACTTATCAGCATAAAAATGCTAATTAAAAATTTCTTGCTTTTCACAAGATTATTATCCATAGATTCATTATACCACGCTTTTCTAGCTAAATCTATACATAAAATGACCCGAGTGGGTCATTTTATTTGCCGATTATTTTTCCACCTTGACCGACTTGATCCAACCTAACTGAAAGAAGTTTGGAAATTCCATCGTCGCCCATGGTCACGCCATAGAGCAATGAGGCTTGGCGCATAGTTTCGCGATTATGCGTGATAGCAATAAACTGAGTGCTATTTGAAAGTTCTTGCAAAATTCTGCTAAATCTTTTTGAATTTGCTTCATCAAGCGCAGCTTCCACCTCATCCAAAATAGCAAATGGCGGCGGATTGTGTGAAATAATTGCAAACAAAAGTGCGATCGAAGTAAGTGATCTTTCGCCGCCTGAGAGCATGGAAAGATTCGCAATCTTTTTTCCGGCAGGACATGCCATGATTTCCACTCCAACTTCACCAGATTCTTCCTCATTTTCCTCTGCATCCTCACTCTCCTCAGTTACTTCTTCCAAGTCTTTGATATTTTTTCTTGAATTTCCTCTTTATTTTTTCGCATTTCACTTTAAAAAATTGATGCGCTTATAATTCGATAAACTTTTACTGCCACTTATTCATCATTAAACCAAGGTCTTTGGTGTTTACAATATTGTCCGAGTTTAAATCGGAGGATGTTGTTTTGCGTAGCCAATTAGGAATCATGTTATTGAAATTTGAAATTGAAAAAGTTGAAGGCACCGAGGTTGCTCCAATAAGTCCAATGAAAGCATTGTTATTTGTATCTTTGTTAGGCGGAGTAGCATTATAAATCACCATGTCATCATAATCATTATAATCACACTTGTTATTGATTGGATGTTTAGTGTTTGACCCAATACGCATCCATGACCAACCATTTTTTGCAACAGCATCTCCATTACTCCAATTAACAGCGCGATTTGAAGCTCGCAAAATGCCATCAACCCAAATCTCTCCAATGCCATCTGCGCCAGCAACAGTTCCATTTTGTCCCAAGGTGTCCATTTTGATATGAATTTCATATTCATGCCAAGATCCATCACTCGGATTAATGCCTCCAAACAATTCTTCCCAGCCAAAGTTTCCCGTGTCTACCTGATAAGCATCTGGTGAAGCCTGCGCACCAATATTCATCTGATGACTCATGTAAAAAGATGGAATGGCTGCATTTCCAGCTGTATTAGTATATATGTAAAGAATTTTATCTAAAATATAAAGATAATTATGATCAAATAATGTCTTAGTTAAATAGGACCAACCTGATTCATAGCGCATATACCAACGAATCCATAATTCTTTTTGAGGAGTTGCAAAATCTAATATTGTGCCACCAGAGTTAACATTAATATTCCAAGTATCATTTCCATCATCTTCAGTATCTCCCTGCCAAAAACGCTGACCGCGCCCGCCAAGACCCGAAGGATTATTGGCGGCAGTTGTGATTTGTTCGCCACGATGCTCTCCATTGGTGGTGCAAAACCATGCACCTCCCCTGTCTATATTGTCGCATTGAACTTGTTGTGTTCCATTTATATCCTCCCATTCTGAACAATTATAAGTTGTTTCCCACTTCCCATTTGTGAAACTTATCGCAGCTTGTGATTTTGAAACAAACAAAAAACTTGCCAACATCAAAATGCCAACTGATAATTTTATATATTTTTTTATTCGTATTTTCTCCAAAATAATCTCTTGAAACAATATTTACTATTATTTTAATTATAGCACAAAATTCGACATTTTTAAGTTTTAAATCTTACCTTCAACTTCTTTCCAAAATCTTTCAAAATATTTTTCCATAAAGTCATGCCGCGCTATGGCAATTTTCTTTCCTGTTTTGGTTAACATTTTTTCTTTGATATGTTTTAATTTTATTTCATATTCAAGTATGGCAGAATCTTCTTTTGTATAGGAAAAATCTTTTCCACTTTTTGCCAATTCTTTTTCATTTCCAGTATAAAGACAATTTGACCCAGCATTTCCAGCAAAAAGAAAATCTCGCGCAACACCAATCGCACCAATGGAATCAAGTTTATCAGAATCGAATAAAATTTTTGCTTCCATTGTTTGCGGAATTTTTGCATTGCGATAGCGATGTGCTTCAATGCTATGAACGATATTATCAATTTTATCATTATCAAGATCATATTTTTTCAGAATTTTTCTTGCTGTTTTTGCTCCAGCCTCAGCGTGACAAAAAATTCCCTTGGCCTTCATTTCTTCTTTGCGTCCAATGTCATGCAAAAGTGCCGCAATTTCAATAACACAAAGATCAGCCTTTTCTTCTTTTCCGATGTGCAGCGCCATTTTTTTCACGCGCTCAACATGTGACCAATCATGACAACCACTAGCTCCTTTGAAAAATTTCCTAGCCTCAACTTCGATTTTAGCAACCAAATCTTTTGTAATTTTCATATTATTTTTTCACCATACTACAATAATCAAACTTATCATTTTCATCTTTAATAAATATTTCTATAACTTCATATTTTCCTTTTGTGCAGACCTCGCCATTTTCAACAAAGTGCGTCACTTCCAAAATGTTCACATTGGCTCTTGGCTGCGAAAAGCTTCCTCCCGCAGGCAAAGTCTCAATCAGTGAAACAGCACCTTTCAGATAATATATCCGTTGCTCTTTTTTCAAAAAATCATAAACTTTTCCAACCTCAAGATTTTCAGGAACACATTCCTCAATTTTTCTTTTTCCTTCTTTGAACTGCGAAACATCTCTTAGCGCCAAATCCGGATTAAATTCAACTGCAATTCCCATATTATTAATTTTTAAATTATAAGTTATAAAAAATACATACTTTTGTCATTCCGGGCTTGACCCGGAATCCAGGCCCGCATTCTCACTGCAATATTCCACATACAAATCCTCCCACTCTGGATTTTCTTTTTCAATCAAATCAGTTTTCCATTTCCTATTCCACTTTTTCAATTGCTTCTCTCTTGTTAATGCAGAAATTATATCATTTGTTGTTTCATAATAAACAAGATCATGGACGCCATATTTTTTCGTAAAACCATCCACTAAATTATTTTTGTGTTGATATGTGCGCTTTATTAAATTATCAGTTACGCCAATATATAGAGTTCCATTTCTTTGACTTGCAATTATATATACATAATATATTTTTCTATCCGACATAACCTGGATTCCCGTTTTCACGGGAATGACACAAATAATTATAAAATTTTAAATTTCTAATTTAAAATTGTTGAGTTAGCCTGCCCAATAATTATTAACCCATAGGATTATGTCCATCGCCAAGAAAAGTGTTGAGAGCAAAATCCAGCCCAGTAGAAAAGAATTATTTTTTCCTCCCGAGGCGGATTCTCCTTTTGTCGAAATTTTTGCCAAAAGTATGAAAAGTGGAAACATCACCAAGCTGTAACGCCCGACACTCATCAGTGTTCCAGAAGTGAAAGCTGCAAAAAGCGTGCATGACATGAAAACCGCATAGAGCGGAGAAAGTTTTTTCCATACAACAACCACCGCTGAAATAATAAAGATTGCTAAAAAAATATCAATGCTCATATTGGCGATTGAAGGATGCGAAAACAGTGAAAAATGCTCCCAATTTATCGTGAACGATCTTCCCCATGCACTTTGGATTTTGAAAAATAACATCGGATCTCCGAATTTCACATAATCATAAAAAATAAACGCAAAACTTCCGAGCGGTGCAAAGAAAACAGGAATCAAACTTTTCCAAGTTTTTGGCGAGAGCATATTTTTCCAGCCCTGCATTTCAACAATTTTCCAAAAAATTGGCAAGGCCAAGAACACACCATTGCTATGCGCCAAAGCTCCGAGGAATGCAAAAAGTCCAGCCAAATAAAAATTCTTTTTAAATGCATAATAAAAAGTTGCAATTGTCAGGAAAAGAAAGATTGATTCAGTGTAGACAACGTTGAAGAAAAAAGCTGTTGGAAAAATAAGCATCAAAAGAATTGGAAGTTCTGGGTTAATATCTGAATGAAATTCTTTCATGAACTTATAAAAATATGCACATGAAAGTAGCAAAAAGGTCATGCTCAATATCCAGCCAGCCAGCACAAAATTTCCAAGCATTATCATGCCAAGAATTTTGATTAGTGTCGGATATAGGGGAAAGAAAACTACATTTGCCAAAGTGTTATCAGTCTTGAGATAATATCCATTATTAACAATATCCAAATACCAATAAGAATCCCAGCGATTATGCATATCCACCAAATTGGAATTTTGTGTCACCGGAAAACTTGCCGGCGTGATCCAAGTGTAA
>JBBQCF010000035.1:0-9615 GCA_038318455.1 Candidatus Moraniibacteriota bacterium | reverse complement strand
TGATCAAAATTCAATGGTAGCTGTGCAAAACAATATCACTGATTTATTGCTCAAGCGTCACAGTATTTCTGATCCACTGCAAGCAGATTTTAGTTTGATGAATCAAGCTGATATTATAGCAACAGCTTCAAGCATTACTGGTACATTCACAATCTTGCTTTCTTCTATTGCTGGCATTTCTTTGTTAGTAGGCGGCATTGGTATTATGAACATGATGCTAACCACTGTGACAGAAAGAACTCGTGAAATTGGCCTTAGAAAAGCAGTCGGCATTAAAAAAGAATATATCAATTTGCAATTTTTGTCTGAAGCAGTTGCCCTTACATTTTTGGGTGGTTTTATTGGAGTGGTTCTTGGATGGATGACTTCTTTGGCAGTAACAAAATTTGGGGGAATAACAACACAAGTTGCCACATCTTCAGTCCTGCTAGCATTTGGAGTATCTGCTGGGGTGGGAATTGTTTTTGGATTTTATCCTGCACGTCGCGCTGCTAATTTAAGTCCAATGGAAGCATTACGATATGAATAATAATCAAATTAAAAAGTAATTCCATAATTTTAAATTTAAAATTTTAAATTTAAAATTAAAAAAACACTATGGATAAAAAACAAATCATTATTTCAGCTGTAGTTGCAGTTGTCGTGGCAGCAGGGGGAGGATTTTATGGTGGCATGCAATATAAAACTAATAATACGAAAGACCAATTATCTCAAGGTAGAAGTGGTGCTTTTGGTGGGGGTGCCAACAGCACAGCGCGCACAGGACAAGCAAATACTAAAGGAGGAATTCAAAATGGAGTTGACGCAGGTAGTGGTTTTGTGACTGGACAAATAGCATCAAAAGATGATACTAGTATTACAGTTAAGACAAAAAATGGTGGATCGCAAATAATTTTCTTTTCTGCCTCAACAACTGTTGATAAATCAGTGCAGGGAGCAGCTACAGATTTGGCTGTAGGAGAGCAAGTTACTGCTAATGGCACAAGCAGTCCAGATGGAAGTATTAGCGCGCAGAACATTCAAATTAGACCAGCAGGTGCAGATCAAGGATCAGCATCAATGCAACCAGCTAAATAAATCATAAGGTGACGTTGTGAAAAAAACTATTCAAGCATACAAGCTAAAATGGAACGATAAGGCGTTGGTGTTTTCATCTTTTTCTGGAGGGATACTATTCGTTTTTAGTCTATTGCTTAGCAATGAAGCCACTGAATTTGCTACTGAAAAAGCGGCGACCAACGTGCCAGATCTCATCATTAGTAATGTTCCAGTATTCAATGTGAGTTTTATTGTGAATGAAGTGGCGATGTTTTATGCTTTGTTCGTAATTCTTATAGCTATTCTTAATCCAAAAACTGTGCCTTTTGCACTTAAGAGTGCTGCCTTATTTATTTTAATAAGGAGCGCTTTTATAACATTCACGCATCTGGGCCCTTTTCCCGATCATTCATATCTTAATCAAAGTGCTTTTCTTAACCCACTTAATGTTGGTAGTGATTTTTTCTTTTCTGGTCATACTGGTTTGCCATATCTAATGGCTTTGGTTTTTTGGAATAAGAAAATTATTCGAAATATTTCATTGATAGCTTCTGTTATTTTCGGAATAAGTGTCCTATTGGGTCATTTGCATTATTCTATTGATGTTTTTGCGGCCTTTTTCATTACTTATTCCATCTTCGTGCTTGCGCAAAGATTTTTTCCCAAGGATTATAAAATAATTAGGGAATAATTTTTTTAGTTGTGCGGGAATCCAATTGGCAATATAATGGATAAATGAATATAGATTTTACTAATTTTCAGCAAGTTTTAGCGTGGGTAATTTCACACGGCTATCCAATCATGTTTTTAGTGATGTGCATTGAAGGTCCAACAGTTACGGCTGCAGCTACTTTTGCTTTAACATTAGGATTTTTCAATCCATTTATAATTTTTGCACTTTCAATTGCTGGCGATGTTCTGCCAGATGCATTGTATTATAGTATTGGTCGCTGGAAAGGAGTTGGCTTTGTGGCTAAATTTGGTTACAAATTTGGCATGACTAAAAAACGTATAGAGAAATTGGAAAAAATGGTCAACTTGCACGGTGGAAAAACCGTGGCAGTTCTGAAATATACACCGATTCTTTCAACTCCCGGTTTAATGATGGTTGGAGCAGTCGGCATGGGATGGTGGCGGTACATTTGGTTTGTTTTCATTGTAACGCTTCAAAAAACGCTTACATTTATGTTGCTGGGTTATTTTTTTGGACAAGCTTATAATATTGGTAAATATATCAAATATGGAGCAATAATCCCTTTTATTTTGATAGTTGCATATTTTATCTTAGCATTTTTGTATAAAAAAATTTCACAGCGGATTGTGAATAAAATTGAAAAAATATAATGAAGATTGCAATTTTTTCAGATAATTTTTATCCAGAGATAAGTGGAATTTCAGATTCCATCATTATTCTTGGAAAAGAATTAGTCGCACTCGGAAATGAAGTACATTTTTTTGGTGCTAAGTATTCCAAAAATGATTATGCATTGGCTAGTCTTTCACAGGATGAACTTGATTTAGGCGAGAGAATAAAAATCCATCGGTTTTTTTCATTACCAATGTTTGGATCACCAACAGGACAATCACGAGTGGTGATTCCGTTTGGATTGCGTTTGCTTAAATTCAGAAAAGAAAAGTTTGATATTATCTACACTCAATCACCTTATGGCATGGGCATTGAAGCTTTTTTCATGTCGCGATTGTTTGCAATTCCACTTGTTGGCACAAATCACACGCCAATAACTGAATTCACTCGCTACATTCCACTTAGCAATCCGTTGTTTGATTGGATTGGATTAAAATTTGTTGCTTGGTATTATAACCGATGCAAATTTGTGAGTGCACCATTTGTGGACATCTTGAAAGAAATGAAAGGTTATGGTTTCGAGCGTGAATGCTTAGAGGTTTCCAATCCAATTGACTTGGTTAATTTTTTTCCAGCCGATGAAAAAGAAAAAAAAGAACTGAAAAATAAATTTGGGCTAACAGACAAAGTGATTTTATATGCTGGCAGGATTGCACCAGAAAAACAAGTGGATATTATCATCAAAGCTATGGCTGAAGTCATAAAAGAAATTTCCGAGGCAATGCTGGTAATTACGGGTATTGGCAATGCGGAAAATGATTTGAAAAAACTTGCCAAAAATCTTGGCGTGGAAAATAATATAAAATTTTTTGGTAGAGTTGATGATGACGTGCATGGTGAAACATTTCGCGCTTCAGAACTTTTCGTGGTGATGAGCACAGCTGAAACACAGTGTCTAAGCATGATGAAAGCTATGTCCAGCGGAATTCCTGTTATTGGCGCTGATGCTTGGGCACTTCCAAGCTATATTGGTAGAGATGAAAAATTGGGATTCGTGGTGCCAATTGGCGACGTGGAAAAGCTTGCCGAAAAAATTCTTTTCCTGTTGCAAAATCCTCAAATTGCTGAAACAATGGGGCAAGAGGGGATTTCCTATGTGAAACAATTTTCTGCTAGAGGCGTGGCAGGACAGTGGCAAGAAGTTTTTAAAAAGTTTTCAAAATAATCAAGAATCACACCGCACAACATTCAACTACTTTCTTTATTAGGCACATTTTTGAATAAATACTCAATATTCAAAAACTCAAGAGTTGCTGTCACAACTAATTGGCCTAAAAGGAAACTAGTTTCACGTTGCTAGGTTTAATTGCAAAATAAAACATATGAAACTTAGTATCGTCATTCCAGCTTACAATGAAGAAAAATATCTAGGCAAATGCTTGGAAGCTGTTTTTTTAGAAATTAAAAAAACAAATCATGACGTTGAAGTGGTGGTGGTCGATAACGCAAGCACTGATAGAACCAGTGAAGTCGCTAAATCTTTTCCTGAAGCAAAACTCGTTTATGAACCTAAAAAAGGTCTTTCTCAAGCTCGGCACAGTGGCTTTATTGCTTCCACTGGAGATATTATCGCTAACGTTGATAGTGATTCCACGATTCCAGCTGGCTGGATTGATAAAGTTTTTCTTGAGTTTTCAAAAAATGAAAAATTGGTAGCCTTAAGCGGTCCGTATGCTTATCCTGAAATGCCAAAGCTGACAAATTTTATTGTACATATATATTATGCTGTTGGATTTATTGGCCATATTATTAACCATCATTTTCTTAGAATAGGGGCAATGCTACAGGGTGGTAATTTTATTTTGAAAAGATCTGCACTGGAAAAAGTTGGAGGATATGACACCTCAATTGATTTTTATGGAGAAGATACTGACATTGCAAGGCGTATTTCTAAAGTAGGTTTAGTGAAATTTATGTTTAGTTTAAAAATGCACACTTCCAGTAGACGTTTTCAAGAAGAGGGGATTATTATGACAGGATTTCGCTATGTGATAAATCATTTCTGGGTGATTATTTTTAAAAAACCTTTTACTAAAAAGTTTAAAGATATTAGATTTTAGAATATTTCTAATAAAAAATATATGGTTCCACGCTGGTTTATTTGGTTTTGGGTCATTGTTTGTTCAATCATAGGTGCATACATACCAATGATTTGGGGTGCGGGAGTTTTTTCTTTTTCATCTGTAATATTAAGTGGCATAGGTGGAATCGCAGGTGTTTTTTTGGCCGTTAAACTTGGAAATTCAATGTAAAAAATATATGGAAAGGGAATTATCGTTTCAAAATGTGCCATTGGCAGACAAAATGCGTCCTCAAACTCTGGAGGATTTTTTTGGCCAACATGAACTTATTGGTGAAGAGTCGTTTCTTCGAAAAGCAATTAAGGATGATCAAGTGCCATCAATGATTTTATGGGGTCCACCAGGTTCTGGCAAAACAACCTTGGCACAAATTATTGCAAATGTTACGAAGGCTGATTTTATCAAAATTAGTGCTGTTACTAGTGGCATTAAAGAGCTGCGTAAGACAATTTCCAAGGCGCAAGAGAATGAGTGGCAAAAAAAGAAAACAATTTTATTCGTTGATGAGATTCATCGTTGGAATAAAGCCCAGCAAGATGCACTACTTCCGCACGTAGAGCAAGGATTATTGATATTGATTGGTGCGACCACGGAAAACCCAAGCTTTGAAGTAAACTCTGCACTCGTTTCGCGTTCGCGTGTTTTCGTGCTCAATAAACTTGAAGTTGTTGATTTGGAAAAAATAATTGGAAAAGCACTGACTGACAATGAGAGAGGATTGGGCGCCAAAAAAATAGAGGCGACAGCTGAAATAATCAAAGAGATCGCACTGCTGGCTAATGGCGATGCGCGTATGGCGCTTAACACTTTGGAAGCTGCGACAAATCAAAATAAAATTATCACCAGAGAGCTGCTAAAACAAATCATTCAGAAATCTCATTTGTATTATGATAAAGATGGTGAAGAACATTATAATATAATTTCAGCTCTGCATAAATCCATGCGTGGAGGAGATGCTAATGCTAGTGTATATTGGTTGGCGCGCATGATTGAAGGAGGCGAACAGCCAACCTATATCGCTCGTAGATTGCTGCGTTTTGCTTCAGAGGATATTGGGCTGGCTGACAACTTTGCCTTGGTGCTAGCTAATAACGTGTTTGACGCTTGTCATAAACTTGGTTATCCAGAATGCAGTGTGCATCTTTCACAGTTAGTTGTGTATATGGCAAATTCACCAAAAAGTGTGAGCACATATTTTGCATATAATGAAGCGAAGAAAGATGTAGAATTTTTTGGTAATCTTCCAGTGCCAATGCATATTCGAAATGCTCCAACAAAGCTGATGGAAAAACTTGGTTACGGTAAAGGATATAAATATACGCCACTTGAAGACAGTGGTGAGCAAGAATATCTTCCAGTCAAACTTAAAAATAAAAAATATCTTTAAAATCAGTTAAAGGCATTGACTTTTCCTAAAAATGGGTGTATACTAGATATATTGGAATAGAGATAGAGTAACAACGGGTGAAAGCCCGTTTTTGCTTTATCTCTCTTTTTTTAATAAAATATGAAAAAAAATATCAAAAAACAATTAAATAAGAAAATAATTGCTCCTATAAAGAAAAAGAAGAGCATCTTAGCTGAATTAAAAAAAATATCCTCAAAAAAGGCTGTTACTGTTAAGGCAAAAAAAAATTCAACAATAAGAACTAAGGCATCTTTGAAAAACAGCGTGAAAGTTGTTTTGAAATCAAAAAAACAAAAAAATATTAGAAAAAGTATTAAGTGCACAGTTTCTCAAAGCAATAGTGTGCTTACTTTTGGTAATATTGACCCACAATATGGAAAAATATTATTACTCATTATAGCGATTATTATTACATGTTCGGTGCTTGTAGTTCAAAGCATGAAAAAAGTGGAAGAAAAATTTCAAAATCCTATTGTAGCTGGAATTGAAAATTCGCGTAATATTATTAGAGAGAATGAAATAAATAAAATGGTAGCAGGTCATCCTATTGAAAAAATGACACAATATATCGCTAAGCAAGATCCTAAGGTGGCAGCATTTTTGATTGCAATTGCAAAAAAAGAAAGTGCTTGGGGCGAAAGAAAACCAGTTTTGGATGGTGAAGATTGCTATAATTATTGGGGATTTAGATTGAAATCTGACAAAATGGGATCAGGCGGGCATACTTGTTTTGACTCTCCAAAAGAGGCGGTAGCTATAGTTGGTGCTCGTATAGACCACTTGGTTAATGATGAAAAAATTGACACTCCGAAAGAAATGGTTATTTGGAAATGTGGTTATAAGTGTGATGGACCAGAAGCTGCTGGAAGTGAAAAATGGATAAAGGATGTGGATTATTATTATAAACAATTGATAAATTAGAGATAAGATAAAAAGTAAAAACAAAAACAAAAATCTGCCTCATCGGCAGACAAGCAAAAACAAAAACAAAAAAATTGGTGCGCGCGAATATTACGCGGCACCTTTTTTGTTTTTTATTTCTGTGCTATGATGAAAAAACGTTGTGATAATTAATAATAAAAAAAGAAATGCAGAACATTCAAGAAGTTTTTAACAAAATTCGTGAAATGAAGAAGGAGCAGAAGGATTTGCGTGACATGTATAAGGATGCGCTTATTCAAGCTGATGAATATGAGGAAATTGTGGAGCAGATCAAAGTTCTTCGTGAAAAGAAACAAGGAATTGAAGCTAGAATTCAATTGCAACTTGGAAGAGCCTATGAAAAATTGGAAGATCTTAAGCATGAAGTGGAAACTGAAAAAGAGATGATGAATGATATCGCACTTTCAACATTGATGAAAGGTGAAACTGTGGTTGTGAAGGACGAGTGGGACAATGAATATGAACCAAATTGGAAAGTAGGCTTCAAGAAAGCTAATGGCGGAACAACGACAGGGGAATAGTGTAATGTATCTTGTATCTTGTATTTTGTATTATGTATAAATTCAGCAAAACCCCCATATATGGGGGTTTTGCTATTGAAAAATCAAATAAAAGAGAGTATAGTTTTTAAGTATGAAGAACTTTTGGGAAAAATTGAAAAAACCTGCCCGCAATGCTTCCAGCATAGCTGATGCAGGCGGGCCATTTTTTGTGCTTGCGCCAATGGCTGACGTGACGGACATTGCCCAAAGGCAAATGCTTGTTAAATATGGAAAACCCGATGTGCTGTACACTGAATTTGTGAGTGCAGACGGCTTTATGAGTAAGGGTAGGGAAGTGCTAGCAAAAGATTTGCGTTACTACGAAAATGAGCATCCAATCGTGGCTCAATTTTTTGGGGCTAAACCTGAAAATTTTTATGAATGTGCAAAATTGGTGAGAGAAATGGGTTTTGATGGTTTTGAAATCAATATGGGCTGCCCTGACAAGAGTGTGGAAAAACAAGGAGCGGGAAGTGCACTCATGAAAAATCCCAAGCTTGCGCGAGAGATTATTCGCGAGGCAAAAAGGGGCGCTGGGGACATGCCAGTGAGTGTGAAGACACGCATTGGATATAACAAAAATGAAATCCAAACATGGCTGCCTGAAATTTTGGCAGAAAAGCCAGCAGTACTCACGGTGCATCTGCGAACACGCAAAGAAATGTCAGAGGTGGCTGCACATTGGGAACTGGCTGCTCAAATTGCCAAGATGGCCAAGGAAGCTGGCGTGCTTATTGTTGGCAATGGCGATGTTGAAAGCTTGGAAGATGGCCTGCAAAAAGCTAAAGATTCTGGCATGGATGGCATCATGGTTGGGCGCGGAATTTTCGGAAATCCTTGGTTTTTCAATAAGAAAATTGATATCAAAACTATTTCTTTAGCAGAAAGATTTGCAGTCATGATTGAGCACGCAAAATTGTTCGAGAAGGAGCTTGCTGGTGTTAAGGGTCTCCATATCATGAAAAAACATTATAAAGCTTATGTGAGCGGATTTGATGGCGCTAAGGAACTTCGAGCGAAACTTATGGAAACGGAAAGTGTTAGCGAGGTAGAAAAAATAATTGCAGAATATCTGAAAATAATTTGAAATTTTTAATTTAAAATTTGAAATGAATTTTCAATGTTTTAAATTTATTAATTTAGATTTGATTAAAAATTTCAAATTTCAAATTAAAAATTGGCGAGGTTATTTATATAGTTGTATAATGAATTTATAAATTTTAAAAAATAAATCGGTATTTACCCCAGGGCAAGCCCTGGACCCTTTGGGCTCACGAGGCAAGCCTCGAGGTATTATACCTCTTTGTTTTCGTCGCTCGCTCGGAAATTTGAAAGAGTACTTTCAATTTCTCTCGACTTCGCTAGAAAATAATTCATATTATGCGGTAATTTTTTAATTTATATTTTAGTTTTTAATATTTCAAAATTTAATCATTGGAAATTGATTGGAAATTGGAAATTGGAAATTGGAAATTAAAAGCTATGGCTTTTCATAAAGTTGATCCAAAACAATCGCTGCCAAAAATGGAAGAAGAAATTCTGAAATTTTGGAATGAAAATAAGATATTTGAAAAATCCTTGGAGATTCGCAAAGATGCGCAGGAATACTCTTTTTTTGATGGGCCACCATTCGCCACAGGCACCCCTCATTATGGTCACTTGGTTGGAAGTACCATGAAGGATGTGGTTCCGCGCTATTGGACTATGCGTGGTTTTCATGTGGAACGAAAATGGGGATGGGATTGTCATGGACTTCCAATTGAAAACATTGTGGAAAAAGAATTGGGCAGCAAGGCTAAGAGTGAGATTGAAAAACTTGGAGTGGAAAAATTCAATGAACTTTGTCGCAGCAAGGTTTTGGAATATGTGGATGTTTGGAAAGTGGTGATCAATCGCATGGGGCGCTGGGCTGACATGGAAAATGCTTATAAAACAATGGATTTGCCATACATGGAATCCGTGTGGTGGGTCTTTAAGGAACTTTGGAATAAGGGTCTTATTTATGAAGGTTATCGCTCAATGCATGTTTGTCCACGTTGCGAAACCACACTTTCTCAACAAGAAGTCAGTGAAGGCTATTTGGACATTAAAGATTTGTCGGTTGTTGCAAAGTTTGAACTTTACGAGGAGCCAAACACTTTTGTGTTGGCTTGGACCACGACGCCATGGACTTTGATTGGCAACGTCGCGCTTGCAGTTAATGCTAAGATTGACTATGTCTATGTTGAAGTTATGGAT
>JBBQCF010000034.1:0-9777 GCA_038318455.1 Candidatus Moraniibacteriota bacterium | reverse complement strand
TAGTGAATATTGGGTTAAATATGCATAAATTCACTAAATATTGACAAAAAAGGGTGAGGAAATTATCAAACTTTCTGAATATGCAAAACAACAAGAAAATTCAGCGCCATCCATTTTCAATGCTGCACGCCGTCAGAACATCCCAGCCTTTAGAGAAAAAGGAATATGGAAAATCGGAGTTAAAAATAATTAATTATCTAAATCCGCCACTGTAGCAGAGAGGCCTGGAATGTAGATTATTTTATCATTCTTCATAAAAATATTATCATATTTTCTGCACTCACTCGGAAATAGAAATTCATTTCCATTTCGCTTGTTACGTTTGAAAATAGTTCCTGTTTACTGATAGGTTAGCTAGCATTATTTGCAATCCCATGCAACACAAAAACAGCTTTCCCGTTGGAAAGCTGTTCTGTGATGCAGTTGTTGACATATCTTATAAAAAAGTGAATAATGAAAAGTCAATGTTCTTTGATTTTTTAAACCAATGCGCTCAGCGCAAAAAAGGAGGTGGTTCTATAGGGTAGCCCTCAAGAAAGACAACTAAATATTGCTTCAATGTGAAGCGTATCTGGTGCAAACTAGAACGCTAAAAAGCTGGATTGGGTTTGTTCTATGGTTATAATATGACACAGAAACTAAACGCAAAAGGAGAGCGTAATGAAAAATCTATATTCCTTGGCAATCGCATTTGTTTTAATTTTTAGTCTTTCGTCTTGTGGTTCTTCCGATGAAAGTGCTTCGTCTGGTTCCATCTATCATATCAATTATTTTGAAACAGCTGGTAATGCAGCTCGGCCAGTTACTACTGGCAGGGAACAATCTGTGGCATTATGGTTCGAAGTTGATTCTCCTTATTCTCCACTTGGCAAAGTCTGGGTTGATGATATGTATCTTGAGCGCTCAGATTTTCCAGGAATTAATTTGATTTCGAATTCAGGTTTCGAGTTTGGACTTTGGTCAGCCAAGAACAATGCACTCTGTCTTGCAAGTGATGTTTTCTGCAAAAACATAATCGAGAGTAATGATAGTTTCGTTTGGCAAGTTGATAGGAATATATATTTTTCTGGAAATCAGTCATCATCAGTTGACATGTCAAAACTCGGTCTCGGTTATCAATCGCATATTTTTCAATTGATAACTTTTCCAAGTGGAATTCCTGCTGGAATAACATTTCGTGCTCATGCCATGATCAAGATTGAAGGGGATGTGCAAGCTCGTCTCGGTGTTGATTTGCGTGAAGTCAATATCAATCCTTCTGACCCTCGTGGAAGCATCACAAATGCTGTCAATGGCTTGATTATCCGCGGCAATACTAACGGATGGAGGATGATTAATTTGAGGTAGTGATTATTGGGAAATATTAAAAAGGATTATTTGAATAACTTCAAGTAATCCTTTTTTAATTTTTGCTGAAGTTGTTGGTTTGGGTATAATTTTTACAGGTTATTTGTTTAATTTTATCTTGAAATAATAAATGTTGGGCCATTGACGAGAGAAATACTAGCAAAGAAAAGTTAGTTAAGATTCTGATTTAATTAACCAAATCAGACGCCGCAGCATTAGACATGCATATTATTGACAATATTACATATAAAGAATAGACTATAGTATTAATGAAGTATAAAAAAGTAGTCATATTTTATTAGAGTAATTTTAAAATTTAATAGTGAATAAAAAGAGAGGAATATTGTGAATTTCAAGACTATTTGATGTTTATAATAAAACACATTGCTAACATTCTTGAGATAAAATAAGAAAGTAATTACAGATAAAATGTTGTGAATATTTTTTTAAAAATAAATAAAGGGGAGGTGGCGCAATGTCTGTAATAAATATTGAATTACGTTATGAGGATTCATCTCAGATTTTTAAGGAGACTTGCCCGGTTTGTGGAGGGGGTGGAGAGTATCATGTAAGCGATGAACATCATAATCATAAACAAGGGTGTGCCGGGTGTGGAGGTAGTGGGAGTCAAGAACACAGTAACATTTATGATAAGTATGTTGGTAAAAACACTGTCAAAAAGGGTAGTGGTAAAATTAAGCGAGTGTATAAGTTTTTCCCCTGTAGAGATTGTGGGAAAAAACATGAAAAGAAGATTGCTGCTGCATTTCATGTATTAAATGAAAGCCTTGATCTTGATAAGAAATGTCAGGGTGAAGGATGGTATTATACGGAGGAAATACTCCCGGATAATTGATTATTTCAATAGTAGCGCTTTCTTTAGGATTACGTTTTATAAGATTTAAGGCGTCGATTCATGAGAACCTCACTCATGAATGCGGTATGACATTTTGAGGGGTATTGAAAGGTAAAGGAAAGGGAGGAAAATCAGATGGGATTATTCGATCGTGATAACAAGCAGGAAGGAAAAGATGCTATCAGTCGCGGAGATGTTTCTGAGGCGATGGCATCGGCGGACAGAGACAAGACAGATCGTGAAACAAAGGAGTCCTTGTCCTCAGATAGGCAGCATGGGGGACTTGATTCCTTTAAGTCCAGCTGAATAATCTATTCGGCAAAAACTAGGCCTTTAGTGAAAATTTTCACTAAAGGCTTTTTATTTTTTAAACTGTGGATAATTTTATATTACATGATTTAAAATTTGTGTTATAGTTTGAACATATATAAATATAAAAAAATAATATGAAAATTAAAAAGAAGGTTGTGGCAGTTGGTTTTTTGGCGATGATGACTTTTGTGTTTGTCGCTTTTTTTATTGGCAAAAACAAAGAAACAACAAATGTTGTTTTCGCCACACCTGTTGCAGCAGATTCTAGTGATGATATTGTTAGGCCAACCAGGATAGATATTTCAAGTGTGAAGAGGGATTCATACGGAAGTGGCGGTATTATTTCACAAACAATAAATGAAGAGGCTTCTGTCACGGCCACCTTCTTTGATCATAAAAGTTCTGTGGCTGGCATTGTTATTTATAGTGCTGGAGTGGATGATCTGATGAAATATATTTTGCATGATAAGGATGGAAAACAATTAAATGAAAATGCTGATACTGGCAATATGAAGATGGTTTCGTCTTATTCGGGGGATGTTGCACCTGGCGGAAATCTTAAGGTTTCCTTGCCAGATTCAAATGCTGGGATATGGTTCATTAGTGTTAATATGGATGGGATAACTCGAGAAGCATTTGTGGTAAGATCTAGCTTCGGTGCAGTTGTGAGTAATGGCGATGAAAAATTGATTTTTTGGGCGCAAGATTTTAATAGTAAAAATAAATTACCTGGAATCCGGATAGATCTGTATAATTTTTCAGAGAAAAAAGACAAAATTGATTCAGTCACAACTGATAGCGAAGGAATTGGCATGGCTAATGTTAGCGATAAGGCAGAAGTTGCCTTCATGGAAAAAGATGGAGAAATCGCAATTTTACCTATTAATAAGCGCTATTTAAATTGGAGTTCATATGGTGCATTTGCGCCAAAGGAAATAAATAGGGACTTCTTTGTATTCACTGATCGTCCAATTTATCAGCCTGGTGATAAGGTGAATTTCAAGGCGATTGCTCGCAATGAAGATGACGCAAGGTTTAGTGTGCCAAATGGTGAAATGCAAATTGATGTTTCAGAGAGTTACTATTCTGACAATGAAAGTGAAAAGGTATATTCTCAGAAATTAAAAATTTCAAATAATGGTAGTGTGGCTGGAGAATTCATTCTACCAGCAACGTTAAAAACAGGAAATTATTATTTGTCAGCAAAAATTGTTGAAAAAAATGAAGACGAAAATAATCGTTATTACAACACGGGATCGACAAGTTTTAGTGTGGAGCATTATCAAAAGCCAGAATATGGAATTGATTTGACTAGTGACAAGAATGAGATGATTGCAGGTGAGACTTTGAGTGTAAAAATTCTCGGAAATTATTTTTCAGGTCAACCTATTGCTAATAAAAAAGTAAAATATAGAATATACTCTTCTGAATTTAATTATTATAATTACTATTCTGACTATGAATATGGTGTAAATAATGATGAATATCGTCGATACTATGGCTACAATGGAAGCCCTATAAGCGAAGGAGAGGCTGTTTTGGACTCCAATGGTAGTGTTGAGGTTAAGATTGGAAATGATATAACATCTCAAGGGCAAGATAAATTTAGTGATAGAATTTTTACCGTGGAAACAGAATTTTCAGATGAATCTGGAATACCAGTTTTTGATGCGAAAAATATTCTCGTAAATGCTGGATCATATTCTATTCTTCGCTCTGACTATAAATATGGATATAAAATTGGCGACAAGATTTCATTGGGACTTGGTCTCGTGTCACATGATGACTCCAAACTTGCAGACATTCAGCTTAATGCTGATATTCAAATAAAAACATGGAAAAGAGTTGATGTTGCAGGTCAAAAATATGGAAGATATGAGGAAGAGAGTGAGTATCTTCCATCGACTTCAGCCAAGTCCGGCCAGGATGGAAAGACGCAGATATCATTTGATGCACCAAAAGCAGGATCATATGAAATAACTGTTTCCGGAAATGATAAGCGCGGAAATGTTATTAGAAAAACTTTTTCCGTTTGGGTATCTGATCGAACAGGTTTTTATTGGGGAGAGGGAAATGAGAATTCTGGCTTAAGGATTCAAATTGGAAAAGATAAATATAATCCAGATGAAAAAGTTAAACTGAACATATCTTCTAACATACCAGACAGAGATATCTTCCTTTCATTGGAAAGGGGAAGGGTGCATAGATATCAAATAGTTCATCTTGATGGAAACTCTGCGGAAATTGATATTCCATTGGTAGAAACAGATATGCCAAACATATTTGCTTCAGTTGCATCATTTTCCTATGACAATCTTGATTCTGCTAGTGTTAATATAGCAGTATCCGCAGAATCAAAAAAAATAAATGTGTCATTTGTTACCGATAAGGAAAAATATAATCCTGGCGATGAAGTTAATGTGGAAGTGAAGACGACTGATGTGTCTGGTGCGCCAGTTTCTGCTGAAACAGCCGTTTGGGCAGTGGACAAAGCTATTTTTGAATTAGCTGCCAATAAATCTTCAGGAATATTCGATGCTTTTTGGTATAAAAGATATAATAATACCACTCGAAATCATTCATTGATGGGCATAATTAGTGATGGGGCTGAATTGGGTGGTGGCGGAGGTGATGATGGGGGAAGATCAATATTCAAGGATACTGCATATTGGAATCCATATGTGAAAACAAATTCAAAAGGTACAGCAAAAATATCATTTAAGCTTCCTGACAATTTGACCACATGGGTTATTTCTGGAATTTCCGATACTGAGGATACGAGTGTTGGTGATGGTAAAAAAGAAATAATTGTTTCTAAAGATGTCATTATTCGTCCAATATTGCCAAATATAATGCGAGTTGGCGACGTAATAGAAATGTCTGCTTTGTTGCATAATTTTTCTGATAATAAAATTGATTTTAAGGTTGATTTAAAAATGGATGGTGCTGAGATTGATTCTCAAATGCAAGATGTTTCAATTGATTCAAAAGAAGAAAAACAAATATTTTGGAAAATTAAACCTATGGTTGAGGCTGAATTGGCTAAAATGACTTTTTCGGCTGTCTCAAATCAAAAAACTTTTTCTGATATTGTAACCAAGGCAATACCTGTGAGAAAGTTTGGATTTTGGGATACTGAGGTTCAGACCGGAGAGGGTGACACTCAAGAATATAAAATTAAAATTGCTCCTGATGCAGACAAGGAAAAGACCACTGTGAGTTTTTCAGTTTCTCCAACGCTTCTTGGTACATTGCCGGAAGCAATGAAATATCTCGTTGCTTATCCGTATGGATGTGTAGAGCAGACAACGAGTCGTTTTGTTCCAGCTGTTATTGCAAAGAAAAATCCCAGCATATTCAAGGACTCAATAGTGGATAAAAATATTGACGATATTATTATAAAAGGTGTGGAGCACCTTGGAGAATTGCAAGGAAGTGATGGTGGCTGGGGTTGGTATGGTGAAAATTCTGATCCATTTATAACTGCATATGTTGTTGAATATTTGGTTGAATCAAGAAACCTTGGTTTTGCAATATCTTCATCCATGATGGATGATGCAAAAATGTTCTTGGAGGATGATTCTACGAATTTTGAAAACAAGAAAAATCGTGATCAAGCATCAGTAAAGAGAGATGAATTTTTTGCAAAAGTATATGCTCTTTCAATTCTTGATCCATCAAGTCAAAAAGGAAAAGAGAAACTTTATAACTTCAATAATATTACAACTGACCTCCTGGCGATGGGAGTTTTGGCTAATCTTCGCAATGGCTATACTGATTCTGCTAATAATGGGTTAGCACAATTAATTTCAATGGCCAAAGAGCAAGGAGATGGTTTATTTTGGACGACCGGACTTGATTATTATTTTGGATCAGATGATGCTTCAACAGCACTTGCTATAAGGGCAATTACTGCGTCAAATCAAAATAAGGATATAGCAACAAGGGGAATTAGATTTTTAACTAAAAATAGAAAGAGTAACTATTGGTCAAATACTTTTGCTACCGCTAATTCAATCAGGGCTATTGTTGATTTTTCAAAAATAAATACCGAACTTAATCCTCAATATTCATATTCAATATTGCTGGATGGCGCAGAAATTGAGAATAGCAATGTGTCAAAATTCAATCAATTGAATGAATTTTCCGTTCCTATTGATAAAATAAAAAAAGAAGGTTCAATTCTTAGCATGAGGAAGAATGGCGAGGGTGGCGCATATGCAACACTGATAAATAAGCAATTTCTTACTGATAAAAATTCTCCAGCAGTATCAAAAGGTTTGACAGTGAATAGGGCATATGAAAATGTTACAAATCCTGGGCAAAATTTACACGTTGGGGATACTGTCAGAGTCGTGTTAACCGTCTCGGGATTGGTATCAGAAAGGGAATATGCCGTTGTGCAGGACGAGCTTCCTTCTGGTCTTGTTCCAATAAATAAAAATCTGCAAAATGAACAATTTGGTGATGATGCTGATTCAAATATCTATGATTATTATTCATATGATCAAGAGATAACGGAAAATGGAATGACGATGACAACTTACAGAATCAAGCAAGGCGTTAATATATACACCTACAAGGCTCGCGTTATAAGTGAAGGAGTATTTTCGACGCCACCTGCAAGGGTTGAATTGATGTATTCACCCGAAGTTTTTGGAAGATCGGCATCAGAGATAGTTACAATTGACAATAGCTCATTTGCAAAAATAAATAATGCAATTAATCAAGCAATTTTTTCAGATAATAAATCACTAATGAAAATAATGCTGATAGCATTCTTTATTCTCATTCCTGTTGCAGTAATTTGCTTTGTTGTATATAAAAGATATCACAATGGCTTGGAATAATAACGTTTTTGCAAAGAAAACACTAATCGTTTTTTCTTTTGTGAGTATTTTCGTGGGAGGTTTTTGGTTAATTGAAAGTGTATTTATTGCACATCCATTTAAATCTGAAATAAAAAGTAGTAATAAGGAGATTGGTTTGCTTGAAGAAAAGGATCAGAAAAAGTTAGCTGTAAAATTTTATAGTGAAAAAACATTTTATGATTCTTTGGCATGGTTAAAAAAGAAGCCAGAAGTTTTCCCTGATTGTCTTGTTGTTGCAGCAGTTGTGCCTCATCATGATATCGCAGGCTTCATGTTGGCAGGATTATTTTCGAAACTTTTAAAGCAAGATGTCGAAACAGTTGTGATTGTCGGTCCTAATCATAATGAAACTGGTGGCATGATATTGACTAGCGATGCCACATGGGAAACTGCATTTGGCAATATTCATCCTGATCAAGAGACAATTCAAAATCTTGTTGAGAGTGGGCTGGTTGAATTTGGGGATGTGGCATTGCAAAACGATCATTCTATCTCGGGTCTTTTGCCAATGCTTAAATATTACATGCCAAGTGTCAAAATAGTTCCAATAATGTTGAGTGCTAAGAATAGCATTGTCGAAATGGGTAATTTGAATGAAAAAATCGATTCTATTTTGGCTGATAAGAAAAAGGTTCTAATTGCTTCTTCGGATTTCTCGCATTATTTGAATCAACCTGATGCTGAAAAAAAGGATCAAATTACACTTGAAATTATGAGAGGTTTTAATTATGAAAAGCTTTATAGTCTTGGAAACGATAATGTTGATTCTCCAGCATCTGTTTCAACATTCCTTTACATCGCACAGAAAAAAGGTGATAGTGTTATTCATGTTATAGACCATGCAAATTCGACAGACTTACTTGGATCCAACATCACAAAGACAACGAGTTATTATTCTCTTTTGTCATGCAGAAAGGATGAATGAATAATAATACTTGTATAATAATTTATTTGCAGTATTCTATAAAGATGAACAATAGGTTTAAAAAAATCATCCCAATATTGATAATATTGGCTAGTCTTGCAATGAGCAGCTTTTTTTTCGTGAGTAAAAAGGCAAGTTCATCCGAATCACAAGTGTTGGCTGTGAAAAATGATCAAGTGCCGATAAAAACAGTCATCGCGGATGAAGCAGTGAGCCAGGTTAGAATTCTTTTTGTTGGAGACATGATGTTTGATAGATATATTCGAAAAGTATCCGATAGAAATGGTTATGATTTTTCTTTTCGAAAAGTCGATGCTTTATTGAAAGGTAATGACTTGGTTGTGGGTAATCTTGAGGGTCCTATTACTGATAATAAATCAGTAAGTATTGATAGCGAAATGGGTGAGAGCAATAATTATATCTTTACGTTTGATCCAAAAATTGCGGAAGTATTATCAAATAAGAATATAAAACTAGTCAATATTGGCAATAACCACATCGCAAATTTTGCAAGTAGCGGAATTGAAAATACGCGAAAATATCTAACTAAATCAGGAGTTGTTTTTTTTGGAGATCCAGAGGATGCGGACAAGAGGCTAGCAATAAAAAATATAAAAAACACGAAGGTAGCTTTTATTAATTATAACCAATTTATTTTTGGGGCAGAGCAGAAAACAATCGCTGACATAAATAATGCCAAAAGTTTGAATGCCGATTTTATTGTTTTATACACGCACTGGGGAAAAGAATTTATGACTGAGCCAGAGGATAAAATGAAGATTTTGGCTCATAAGTTTATCGATAACGGTGTTGATCTCATAATTGGCTCGCATCCGCATGTGGTGCAGCCAAAGGAAGAATACAAGGGCAAATTGATTTATTATTCTTTGGGAAATTTTATTTTTGATCAATATTTTGATCCTAACACGCAAAAGGGCTTGGCTGTTCAGGTTATAATGGATTTGAATGATAAGAAAATTTTTACTAAAGATTTTCCAATAATCATGAATAATAAAGGTCAAACTTTGCAAAACTAGGGAATTGGCATGCATTGGCGTCATTAAAATTATGGTTAAAAATAGGCTCTAGTGAGCCTATTTTTGTTATAATTGGTGGTAATATGCACAAATATTGTTTGACAAATTTTAATTTTTCTGCTATAATTAATGGTTATTTAAAAATCAAATATTAAAGGAGGCAAAAATGCCAAATAGAAAACAACATCGGGTTGGAAAGGGTATGAAAGATAGTTCTACAGAATTGGGGAAATTTTTGCAAGCTAGGCGTCTGACGCTTCAATTAAATCAGGTTGATGTATGCAAGCAATTGGGCTTACATCAAGGCGTGTACAGCTTACTGGAGCTTGGCAAAAGGAAAAAAATAGAAAAAGAGCAATTGCAAAAACTTTCAGAAATTTTGAAATGTTCATTGCTGGAACTGGAAGAAAAATTGCCGAAAAGAAAATG
>JBBQCF010000033.1:0-10057 GCA_038318455.1 Candidatus Moraniibacteriota bacterium | reverse complement strand
GTGCCAACTTGGAGAAGAATTCAATTCTTGGGAGATATTAGAAATTTGTGCGACCACAAGAAAAAGACTGAACCAAAAAAAGAAGAAGTTGAGGATTTAATTGATGGTGTAAGGAAAATAATTAAGAATATTTTTTGATATGAATAATTGGAAAGAAATAACTTTAGGAGTTGTTTCGAAGAATATTTTGCGAAAAATAAAAAAAATTCTGCTTGTAATCAGTGACATTCTTATTTTTTTGGCATTTGCAATGCTTATCTATGCATCAACAATCTATATATTAAAAAGTATATCGCTTGAAATATCAAAAAATATTCTTGAATATTTTAAAGTTGCAATATGGCCAACGATTGTTTTAATAGCAATTTGTATGTTTAGAGGCAATATTGCGAGTCTAATTGAGAGAATAGAGGAAGGAGAAATACCAGGTGGTATAAAAGTCAAGGCAAAATCACATCCGCTTTCTCAACAGGAGGAGGTTAATTTTAATAAATCTGCCCTTGAAGAAGTAAAACTTAATTCTGAACAATTCAACATTATAGTTAAGGAAAAAGAAACTGTAATTGATAATTTGAAAAATAGTCAGCAGCAATTAACTGATAAATTAGCACGTGCAGAAATAGAATTGGATTTTGAGCGAATTTATAATATAATTTTTGTGAGTCAAATAGATTTATTGGCAAAACTTGCAGTGCTTAACGCAGTTGACTGGGCATATATTGAAGGTCATTATGGGATTGTACTTCAAACTTATCGAAAAATATTCAAGAGTTGGAACTCTTTAAAATACTTAAATTTTTTGGCTCAGCAAGATTTAATTAAAATTGATCCTGTTAATATAGCTATAACTCAAAAGGGAAGGGTATTCTTATTATATTTGTCGGTAATGAATTACAAAAAAATAGGAATATAATTTAGTAATAATTGAAAAAAAGATAATTTTGCTTGAAATTATAAATCTAATCAGGGACTACACTTGGTAAAAATAGATTAAAAAGTTTGTTACGTTGCTTGCTACGTAACAGGGAGAATTAAATAATAAAATAAAAACATGAAAAAGAAAGAAGAATAAGTCAGAAAAGTGACAAGGGTGGGGAAGCGGAGTCTATCCATTGTGATTCCTTCTGAAATCGTTGATCAACTCGGCATCCGCGAACGCCAAAAAATGGTTTTTAAAGTCGAAAGAAAGAAAATAATAATTTCAGATTGGAAATAATATGAATATTGATCAATGGGATTTAATAAAAGCAATACTTAACGGATTTGCGAATGTATTTTTAAATCCTCGCATAATGATTCCTTTTATTATTTTTATGTTTGTGATGTTTTTTGTGAAATCAGGATTTAGAATTATTGAAAGAAAGTTAAGGGATTATAAATCAGGGAATAAAATTTCCAAATCAGTAATGGAAAATTGCCCACAATGCGGTTCTCATTTGGTTTTTAGAATTGCACGAAAAGGTTCAAATGTTGGAAATAGTTTTTATGGATGTTCGAGTTATCCAAAATGTAAATATACAAAACAAATTTAACATAAAAGTTTATAGATATGCTATTTTTTATCCTCCTCTTGTTTATAGTGCTTTCTGTATTTGTATATAAATATATAAAAAGAAATCGAGCAATGGAGTTAATAAATTCCCTGAAAGAATTTGAGGGTGATTTTATTATGGCTGTAAAAGATGCTGAAGTTATAAAAAATAGTAAATGGTATGTTAGCGATTGGCAGTATCGCAAATGGAAAGAACAGTATGCATTTCTTAGAGAAAAAGTTGATCAAGAATTTTTAGAAATTAAAATAGAAGATTCATTTGTAAAAATAGTTCTCCAGTATTTGGATTTTTTTGATGATGGTAGAAAATCACACATCAATAAAATAAACGAAAAATTCATCAAGCAGGAAGCGCCAATAATCAAAGACATTTTAGATAATAAGAATATTAAAAATAATTCTGATCAATTAATCGCGATTGCTTCAGATGAAGATAACACGCTCCTAGTCGCCGGGGCAGGCACAGGCAAAACAACAACTATATTAGGAAAACTAGCTTATCTCTTAGATCGAGTTAATATTAAAGCTGAGGAAATTTTATTATTATCTTTTACTGGAGGAGCAGTTAAGGAGTTATCTTCACGCATTGAAAGTAAATTTGGACAGATAGATGTTAAGGCGAAGACCTTTCATAGCTTCGGTCTTTCAATTATCGGGAAAGCTATCGGCAAAAAACCTTCAATTGCTTTTGCTGAATCAAGCGAAAAGAAAATTTTTTTCAATGAAAATTTTAATGATATTTTGCAAGATGAAAAATATTTAAAGCTTGCTGTATATTATTTTGCGTTTTATTTGAGACCTGTAGTTTTGGAGCCAGGATTTTCCAATCTTAATGATTATTATAAGTACATAAAAACAGAAGGTATTATTACTTTAAAAAAGGAATTTGTAAAAAGTCAGCA
The DNA here is from genome assembly GCA_038318455.1 of Candidatus Moraniibacteriota bacterium. Lineage (GTDB taxonomy): Bacteria > Patescibacteriota > Minisyncoccia > Moranbacterales > GWC2-37-73 > UBA12068. The sequence continues at coordinate 7,603 of JBBQCF010000033.1, read as the reverse complement.
AGAAGCAATGATTGCAAATTTTCTATACCTTAATGGTGTGGACTATGTATATGAATCATCTTATGAATATGAAACTGCAAATGTAGATTATGGACAATATAAGCCTGATTTTTTTCTCCCTGAATATGGAATTTATTTAGAGCATTTTGGCATAAATCGAAATGGAGAAACAAAATTTACAAGTGACAATTTTCAAAATTCAAAGAATTCTGAAAAATATCGACAGCAAATGGATTGGAAAAGAGAGCTACACGCTAAGCATAGAACAATTCTTATCGAGTCATATAGTTATGAATTTTTAGAAAATAATTGGCAAGAATTATTGACAGACAAATTAAAATTGCACAGTGTAAAGTTCGATCTAGTTGATATGCAAAAAGTTTATGATTCTCTTGCAAAAAGTGTCGACATTAAAAAAATAATCGACTTGTTTGTTGTTTTTTTGGACTTAAGCAAATCAAATGGATATTCAATGTCAAAATTATCCGAAAAAATTTCAACTCGCAACATTTTGAGAGAGCAAGCTTTTTTTGCACTTTTTTCTCCATTGTATGAAAAATACGAAAATTATCTTAAAGATTCGGGGCTGATTGATTTTCATGATATGTTAATCCAGGCTACAGAATTGATAAGCAGTGGAAAAATTTATGTTAAATTGAGATATATTATTATTGATGAATTTCAAGATTTTTCTGTCAGTAAATATCACCTTGTTAAGGCCTTATGTGAGCAAAACCCTGATGCTAAATTATTTTGTGTTGGAGATGATTGGCAATCAATTTTTCGTTTTTCGGGTTCAGATATTTCTCTTATGACAGAATTTGAGCAATCATATGGATTTACAAGAAAAAATCAACTGGTTGTTACAAATCGTTTTAACGATCGATTGGCAGCTGTCTCAAATAATTTTATCCTTAAAAATCCTCAACAAATACAAAAAAAAGTTGTTGCAAATTTTCATTCAGAAAAAAATGCAATTGAAATTTATTCTAGTAAGAAATATGATGATGCTAATCACTTATTGCGCGAAATTTTTGAAACAATTTCAAAAATAACATCAAAAGTTCGAAAAAAAATAACTGTGCTCATATTGGGTCGTTATAATTATAATAAACCTTCTAATATTTCAGTATACCAAAATGATTATACGAATTTATCCATTGAATTTATGACAATTCATGCCTCAAAAGGAACAGAAGCAGATTATGTCGTTATTATGGATATGGTTTCAGGTAAATACGGATTTCCTTCTGGTGTTGTTGATGATCCTATCTTGGGAATTGTTTTAAGTGAAGGAGAATCATATCCACACGCAGAAGAACGCAGATTAATGTATGTTGCCATGACACGCGCGAGACAGAAGGTTTTCATAATAACCGAGGACCATCATGAATCCGTTTTCGTTTTGGAATTAGAGGGTTTAGAAAAAAATGATGATGAAATAGTTCGATGTTTAGAATGCGGTGGAGAAATGACGAAACGCTTCGGAAAATTTGGTGTTTTTTATGGTTGCATGAATTTTCCAAGTTGCAATAATACGAAGAAATGTTAATTATTACATGAATTAATTTAGAAAAAATAAATCAAAATGGTTGAAATTTGGAATATATAAAGTCTTATTACCGAGGTAAATTGGGTCAGGTACCGTTTTGAAAAATAAGCTTGCTGCGTAACAAAAAACAATATGAAATTATCAAAAACAAATTTTCTCGTATGTCTTGATTGCTCAAAAAATGCTTGGCTCAAAATTCACAACACTGGGGTAGGACTGGTGCCAAATATTCTCATGCGGAGCTTCAGTTTGATTATTGGTATAAAATAATTTTATAAATAAGTTATTCACAGATGTTTTGTTGATAGCAACAAGACATAAAAATAGCTCTCGCTGGCAAAATTATGGAATCAGAAAAAAATAATAAAATTATTCTTTATAGTTCTGAAGATGGAAAAACTGAAATTGAGGTAACTCTTGAAGGTGAAACTGTTTGGTTATCACAAGCTCAAATGGCTGGCTTACTTCAAAAAGACGTCAGAACTGTTTCTGAACATATAAAAAATATTTACGAAGAAGGTGAATTATTGGAAGAATCCACTGTTCAAGCCAAATCCGGAAATTCCGGAATTGGCTTAGTTAAGCCAACAAATTGGAAATTCTCTCTGGAAAGGGGAAAACTTCACACGAGAAAATGGAGCAGGTCGTGAAAGAGGAATTGAAGAGGTTTATTGATCAAAAAATCTTAAAATAAAATTCGTTAATTTCTTTTATTATTTTGTAGATTTGGAGCATTATATCTTTTCTTTTGCCAAGGATTTTGGTTTTGAAAAATAAGCTTGTTACGTAGCATGCTACGTAACAATTAAAAATAAATATTTATAATAAAATCATGAAAAAGAAAGAAGAATTGGTTAGAAAAGTAACAAGGCAAGGGAAGAGAAGTCTTTCAATTACAATCCCTTCCGAAATTGTGGATCAACTCGGCATCCGCGAAAGACAAAAAATGGTTTTCAAAGTTGAGAGAAATAAAATAATTATTAGTGATTGGAAGTAAGATATGAAAAATAACCCAGTCGAGGACAGTCCTCGAATAAATAGCATGAAATAAATCCATGAAAAGAATATCTTGAAATCTTGCCAATTACTCCTTAATAACAGCGTAATGACAAAATAGTAATATTTATTGAAAGGTTATAATTAAAATCATATGCATGAAAAGCCAACAATTCAAGAGACATTAGAGCCAAGAGAGCGCAAGATTTCTGAAGATTCACGCCAGCTGACAGCATGGGATCCGGATCTTGATTCTGCAAATCTGCAAGAAACTAAATTTTTGCAACATGAAGCTGACATGAAAGAAGTGGACAGGATTATGGGATTGGTTCGCGAGATTCCAGAAAATAGTGAGGAGGTTATTTTTAGCCCTGGAGAACAATTTGATCCTCATGAAGAGTTAAGTAAAATAAGAATTGGATCTAAAGATGAAAATAAAAAAAATCTTGAAATATTTAAGAAAAAATTAATTTTTCAAAAGAAGGGCATTATTGAAATTCAAGGGCTATTATATCAAGAAATTGGAAATAATAATGAAATAACCGCAGAACAACTCAAACTGAACATTGCAGATTTTAAAGAAAAATATGCCCTTTCAGATAATCAAAGACTAATATTCGATTCTGCGATCGATACGATGATTCAGAGGCACGAAGGTATTGTTGAAAATACACAAGATTGTATCAGGGAAGATGGTAGTGTTGATGGCGAAAAGCTTTTTGCAAAAATATTTAAAAAACAACCACTAGGAAAAGTGGTGGTCGATATTCTCCCATGCACGATATATCTAAAAACTTACAATTTGCAGGATTATACCTATGTACACTCATCGGCCTATGCAATCAATGGATTGAATATTAATGACAGTGATGTGCAAAATGCAAATAGGTCAGGTGGCGTGAGACTTGGAGATTCGCAATATCCTGGCCTGGAAAGTGTTGTTACTTTACAAAACGCCACAACCATGTACAAAAGATTATTTTCAAATAAAATCTTAATTCATGAGGATCAGCATAATTTTAATAATATTATTAACCACGCATTGGATGCCGGCGAGACTGATATCACATTAAATGATAAAGAGGATATAATTGAATTTAAGAGAAGAAAAGCTAATGAAAGGGATATTCTGATTGAGGTTAGAGCGGCAGATGAAATTTGTGCCTACCTAAAAGATGGTTCCAATATGCAACGCATCCATGATTTTCTGTTGGGGGGAGCTACCATTTATGAATACGGAGAAGATTATAAGCAGGAAGAGAAAAAGTTCGGGCAGCAATTCTCGCAGGAGTATATTGATATTGTTGATGGGGGAATTGTTGCTATATTTGATTTACTAAAAAATGGATATTCAAGAGAGGCAGCCATTGCTGCTTTATTCCCTGAAACGCTTACAAATTGGGGAAAAGTTACCTCAAGGTTATTGAATAAAAAGAAAACTTTTGCAGAGGAACAAAGGGATCGAAAAAATATCGTTTCTCTTATGGATCGTATTGATAGAGCATTTATTAAATATATAAGAAAGTAAGCAAAACTTAAAAAAATCTTGGAATCAAACAAAATGACAATTCATCTGAAATCTTGCAGATATTCAGATACCCACCTAAATACCCACCTAATTTTTCGATTAGCTAACTGACTGTTCCCATGAACATTGGAATTCCAATTCTTTGCCTGGCGGTCTCTCCTTTGAAAGTCACATTTTTTCTTAGAGCTTGATCTGCGCGCTGCTTGGTGTGCTGCGGTTGCTCATTGGCCATAAAACTGGTTCCCAAAAATACCGTGTGCTTGCCATATTTTTCATTTATCTCATCCACGCTCTTATAGAGTGTTTTTAATTCTTCGGCGCGCAAAACTTCATTGAACAGATCCAATTGTTTTATCTTATCTTCTTCCAGATTCATGAGCATCACTCCTGTTGCCCGATACATCTGCCGAGGATCGAACATTTTGCCGAATTGCTCTGAGGCTATCTTGATGACTTCACTAGGAATTGCGGTTGGACGTGAAAATTTCACTTCCACTCCGACATATCTGAAGCTTTGAAGTTTCAAAAAGAAAACTCCTTTCTTGGCTGCCAGGTTATATCTTCTGATTTTTATGCACGCGTTCTCAATGTTTTTGGAAAGCTGGGAAAAAATAAAGTCTAGGTTATTTGATGGGGGAGTAAAAGTTTTTACTTTCTGCACTGAGGCATAAGTTTTTCTGCCCACGCAATCAAGCTGCAAAATCAGTTTTCCATTTAATTCTTGCCAAATCTCAATTGTTGGTTTGGTGAATTTGCTCTGGACCCACTCTTCACTTTTACGAGCAAACTCAAGAGCAGTTCTCACACCTTCTTTTTTCAGATAGGCACTTGTCTGCTCTCCGATGCCCCAAATTTCTTCCGCTTCTTTTTCAGCTAAAAACTCATGAATAAGATAGCCGGGAATAGTAGTCAGTCCTGAAGGTTTTTTCCATTTACTGCCAAGTTTAGCCAGCACTTTATTGGGCGCAAGTCCGACGGAAAAAGTGAAACCCAGTTCTTTGTCTAAATCATCTTTGATTTTGGCAGCAATTTTCTCATAGGACATCTTGAGAGGACGCCGAAGGCCTGTGATATCTGCAAAGCATTCATCTATGCTATATTCCTCCACGTCAGGCGTGTAGCGACGCACTATTTCGTAGAACCGTTTGGAAAGCAGGCTGTAAGTTTCGTAATCTGATGGTATTATGACTGCATCAGGGCAAAGTTTTTTTATTTCCATCATGCTCATGCCACGCCGCACTCCGCGAGCTTTGGCTTCATAGCTAAGAGATGAAGCAATGCCACGTTCGCTTCCGGTGATTACGGGTTTGCCCTTGAGGGCGGGATTTCTGGATTGTTCGCAAGATGCAAAGAAGGCGTCGCCATCAATATGGATGATGGCTCTGGGAAATGAATTTATGGAAAGCGGTTTGCCGCTCATTAATATTTCCTCACCACACCTATAACCACAGCAGCAATATTTAATTCTTCATCAGGCACAATCGTTGGATATTTTTTATTGCCAGGTACAAGAACCATGCGGCCACCAACTTTGCGCAAATATTTCATCGTCCAATGATTATCAACTTCTGCAATGACAATGGCACCTTCCTTCGGAGTTTTGTTTCGTTCAACCAAAACCATATCTCCAGGCTGAATTCCTGCCTCGATCATGGAATCACCACTCACTTTAAGCATATAGGTCGCCTCCTTGTTGGAAATCAGATATTCATCGATAGTGATCGTGTCGACGAGTTCTTCTTCGGCTGGAGAAGGAAAGCCTGCTTGGATGGTTCCTAGAATTCTGATTGTGCCAGAAAGATTTTTTGGGATCAGTTTTCCTCTGCTGTCCTTTTCAACTATATTTAGAGAAATCATTTTATCTACAAGTTTGCTTACTGCATTGGTAGACTTGAGGCCGGTAATCTCAGCAATTTCTCGAAAACTTGGCATGCGCTTGAACTTTTTGTAAAACCTGATGACTTTGTCTTGATAGTTGGACATATTTTTTATATTGAAGATGTTAGTAATTTCATTATAGGTGAACACTCGTTCACCTGTCAAATAAAAGCAGTTTTATTGAAATATATAAAGAAGTCTTTTGAATGAAAGCGTGGTATAATCAATACATATGAATTTTGACCAATTGTCTGAAATTTTGTGGGTATTTAAACACCCACCTAAATACCCACCTAATTTTTCATAATAATTTCAGAATTAAAAAATAATAGTATTTATCTTATGACAGCATATAAATTCACAAAGCAGCGCAAGAAAATTTATCAACTGCATGTAAATGGCAAGGATATTTTTGAAATTGCCAAAGAGATTGGAATGACCAAAACAAGGGTTGGTCAAATATTGGATCGAATCAAGGAGAAAATGCCAAAGACTGAATTGGATAAAATCCAAAAACAATAATTTCAGATTGAAATTAAATAAATAAAATATAATATTATGGAACTCTACATTTCAATTTCTGCAGTTGGTTTTCTTGTTTTGTTGATGGTGAATTTTTATTTGTTTGCCAAGGTTGAAAATTTGAGAAAAAAAATAAAGGATGTAAATTCAAAAATGATCACCATGAGTGGTAATATTGAGTTTATGAAAGGAGTAGAATTGGATTTTTCAGTACTTGAAGATAAGTGTAAGGATGAAATTGAGCAAATACAGATTCAAGTGGAAAATATTTTCAATAAGGTTAATGAGGAAATTGAAAATCAGAGCAATGACATTGAAGAGCTGGAATTAAAAGTGGAAGAATTAAGTCAGGTATCTAAATAAAAAATATGGAAAATATTGAAAAAGAAATTGAAGTCATCAAGGAGCGCAATCGAAGTGTTGAGACAGATAAGGCGTGGGAAACAAGTTGGACACGAAGACTTTTTATTGCAACTATAACCTATCTTATTGCAGTTCTCTGGATGAAAACCATTGGGGAATCATTAATATTTTTGAAGGCATGTATTCCTATGGGTGGTTTTTTGCTTTCAACCTTGTCGCTTCCGTTTGTGAAAAAATGGTGGTTAAAAAGATAGTAATCTTGGAATGTTGTCTATAAGAAAGGTGAAAAACCACTTTGACAATGAGATAAGCCAAGGAAATAATCTCGCCCCCTTAATCACCTGTAAAAGGGTGTTTTTTGTTGTGGGAAATTTGCTATTGACAAAACCATCATTATGCCATAGAATATAATCTTGTTGTCTTAACAAAGAGTGCGATCAATGATCACACCTAAAACCCACAGGAGGTAGCAAAGATGAAATGTATTTGCAATGAAACACCAGGAAGTTTGTTTGCTGAAATCTTGGCAGTTCAAATTGATCAATGGATTGATCCAGAAAGGCAGCCAGGAACATATGAAGTTCTTGGGCTCATGACTGATTTTGAAAAAAGCGTGTACACCGTTTTCAGGGGCATTTCAAATCAGATTAAAGAAAAAACAGAGCTTATCAAAGGCGGAGAAATTACCATTAATGCCAAAAAAGCATTTGAGGTTGAAATTTCTGAGCTTACGGATAAGCGTATGAAGCTAAAAAACCTTCTGT
>JBBQCF010000032.1:0-10093 GCA_038318455.1 Candidatus Moraniibacteriota bacterium | reverse complement strand
TAACAGGAAAAGCAAGAATCATGATATGCCTATTCAGGATGTAATCAATCTCATGAAATTCGCATGTGCGAATGATGTGAAAAAGTTTATTGTTTCTGGTGGAGAAGCGGTATTGCATCAAGATTTTAAGGAGCTTGTCGCTTTCATGAAATCTGCAAAACCGAATCTTAAGGTAGCTGTTCAATCCAATGGCTTGATTGGCGAGATGGATATTGAGATGGTCAAGGCTTTTGATATAGTCCATCTTAGTTTCGAAGCAGATGATTCTGCAGTAAGAAAAATCTCTGTTAAAAAAACCATAGAAACAGCTAGAAAGTTTATTGATGCTGGTATCTATACCTACTTTTTTGCAACAGTTCATCCTGGCAATGTTGAAAAAATTGACTGGATGGTTGAAGTTGCAGGTAATAATGGGATAGATATTGGTTTCAATCTCTGCATTCCTGGAAACAAGGAGCATCTCAAATTGTCATCAGAGCAAAAAATGATGGCGATCATCAAATTGCATCATTTGTATCTTGACAAGAAAACTCTGCGCTTTACTTCTCCTTTCGCAGCAATATTAAAGGGGCAGAAAACAGGAAGCTACAAGGGAATTAGAGGTGGATGCACTGCTGGAATTGCTGCATGTGTAGTTCTGCCAAATGGAAATGTAGTTCCTTGTCCATTCTTAAGGCTCAAGGCTGGAAATATCTATGAGGATGACCTGAAAAATATATGGTTTGAATCAGAGATGTTTAATGTATTGAGAAACCGTCAATCTTTCGATGATCCTTGCGGTAAGTGTGAATATTTATCTTACTGTGGAGGGTGCAGAGCAAGAGCATATCATCAGCAGAATAGACTAAATGGATCTGATGCTGATTGTATCTTGTAATCATACACAAATGTGCTACAAGAAGGGATGGAAAAAGAGGGTGGTTTGCAAAAGCAAATTCCCCTCTTTTTATATCTATTTTTTTGTGTAAAAAGCTTTATGTAAGCCAAGAAGTGGGGTTTGGGTTTGACAGAAACTGTTTTTAGGTGTATAGTTAATAATCACCATTGTGGTGATAAGTAGTAACTTCACAATCAAATAAAAAGGGGAGGTCGCCATGAGTGGTTTTGAAAGTTTTGATTGGGCGACCTTTAGAATGGTTGCGGGTATTATTGCTGCGGTTGTTTCTTTTATAGCTCATCCACTTTACATCTGGGCTATAGTAGTAAAAAAGGAAACAAAACCACATTTTTTCACGTGGTTTATCTCCTCAGTGGTCGCGGGATCCTCCTTGTTTCTTTTTAATAAGGCAGAAGGCGGAGATCCAATCTATATGCTTATTGGGGATTTCTTGGGCCTTACGACTATTGCCATTCTCGCTTTGCTTGTGGGGAATGGTAAGAAAAAAGATTCATGGGACTGGGGATGTCTCGTAAGTGCATTGATTGGTATAGTTATATACATTGTATATAAAAATGCCTTTGTTGCTTTCGTGGCAGTTCTTTGCGCCGAGGCGTTGGGATTGATTCCAACAATTCGGAAAACATACAAAAGCTCAGAGCAAGAGGATTTTCTAGCGTGGTCGTTTACCACTGCGGGAAATGTTTTGAATTTACTTGCTGTAAATTGGGCAAACGCAACAGACATGGTTTATGTTATTGCCATACTCGTTGTGGATGGAATTGTTTTTTCTCTCATAGTAAGAGGGAAATTTATTGTAAAGCGCTCCTAGGGATTTCCCTGGCAGCGCTTTTTTTATTGTCAAAAATGTAAAAAAGATTTATAATAAAGAGGTAATGATTATATGGTTTATTTTATATGGTAAAAATTTATTCAGGAAAATCTAAAATTGCTGGTATGGGCGTTTTTGCAGGTGAGGATATAAAAAAAGGTGGGTTTATTTTGCACATGAAGGGAAAAAGAATTTGTAGGATTTATGACACTAAGAGAGATTTGGAACGATGCGCGAATTGGTGTGGCTTAAGAAAGGATTTCTGGATCAGTCCAGAATTTCCCATTGTTCAAACCAATCATTCATGTAATCCTAACATGGGAATAACCGGAATGGTTACATTTCGTGCTCTTCGAGACATAAAAAAAGGAGAAGAGTTAACTTTTGATTATTCAATTTGTGATGAAACGCTCGATTGGGATATGTCTTGCAACTGTGGCTCTAAAAATTGTAGAAAAATAATTCGCTCAGTGCAGTTTTTGCCAGAGAAAATATTCAAAAGCTATCTGCCATATATACCTACTCATTTTCAAGAAGTATACTGGAAATATCAAAGACAAAATAAGATTGAAAAGAGAATTAAAGAGTCAAAAAAAATAACAAATTTTTTAAATAAGGTTTTTGCTGACTAAACAGTGAAAATAAAAATAAGAAGTTATAAAAGGGGTCAGGTACCTTTTTATCAACGAATATCGTGATATAATTTTTGCATGGCAAGAAGATCGAAAAAGGTACCTGACCCCTTTTAATTTTCTTTATCATAGCTTATAGCAATGACAAATGAGTAAATTTACGGCTAAAATTTTGCAACCGGGAGCGGATGTTCCTTCGCTAGAACAAGTTAGTGCGGTTTTTCTGATTGCTTTTAATGGCGAAAAAATCCTTTCGATCAAAAACGAACGCGGATGGGATATTCCAGGCGGACACATGGAGCCCCGAGAAACACTGATTGAGGGGCTTCATCGCGAAGTTATTGAGGAAGGTGGTGCAGATTTTATTACTGCAGTACCTTATGCAATTCTTCTCGCGGATTGGACTGAAAAAGTTATGCTTTTCTACATCACGGATTCCTTTCAGTTGGGGGAATTTGTGCCCAGTGAAGATGTATTGGACCGCAATACTCTCTCAGAGGAATAATTACTTTCTCTTTATTGCGGAGACAAGGACTTGCTTCAGTTGCTTATTACTGAGGCACGAAAAAGAAATTAGATAATTTAAAATATAGTAATTGTGGTTCAGTCATTCGAGTGTTTTTGAAGTTCGCAAATATTGGAAAAAGCTTTATCTTAGGCTTAAAAGACTGTTAGTGTTTGACAAACAGTCTTTTTGGGTGTATAATGATAGATTATCAGTATGACAGTTTCTTTTCTAAAAAAACTAAATGATGCTATTATATAGTGGCAATGATAAAATTATTTAATGGAATTTGCAGAAAAATATGAAAATGACAGAAATGAGAAAGAAGTTGTTATTTGCGGCTTTTGCGGCAGTGGATTTTTTTGCAGCGATGGAGATTACGGCTTTTATTGTGGCGGCTCCAAAAGTTTCAAGTTTTTTTCAAATGGGATCTGAAAGCATTGCCTGGATTTTGAATTCATATCTGTATGTTGTTTTTGCAACCCTTGTTTTGTTTTATTTTTTGAGCAAAAAAATCAAACACACCGCAAATGTCAAAGCCCTTCTCCTTGTTGGGCTTGGATTGTTTTTTGCTGGTAGTCTTTTGGGAGGTTTTTCTTCCAGCATCGAGATGTTTTATTTCGCTCGCGTTATTCAAGGAATTGGTGCGGCAGTTTCTTTTATTGGTCAGCTTTGGGTAATGACATATTCTTTTAAGGATGAAATTGAAAAACCATTATTTTGGACGGAAACTGGCGCAGCGCTGGGTGTTATTATGGGACCTTTTTTGGGTGGAATTTTTTCAGACATTTCCGCAAAAGGTTGGAGGTTCATCTTTGATCTTAATGCGCTGATTGTTTTTGTTGCGATGCTGCTTGTGTTTTTCTTGTATCACTCCAAACCGCAGGAAGTGGCGATTTCACAAAAGGGTTTTCGTAAGGATTTTTATTTCGCAATGGCAATCATTATTGTCACAATCTCAGTTGCAGTTGCGAGTGAGTTCGTGGTTTCAATTTTTTTGCAACAGTTCAAAAATTATTCAGGCGTTGGAGCGGGGCTCGTGCTTTTGTCTGGCTCGTTCGGGCTGATTTTTGGAAGTGCGTTTGCAGTAAAGTTGAAAACAAAGAAAAAACAGCAAATCATCAAAGGAATCTGGGGACTTTTGGGAGCGATTGTTTTCATGGGCGTAACGCTGTCATGGGGGCTGATTTCACTTTCCCCAGTTTCATTTTTCTTGGTTGGTTTTTTCTATGGTTTCTTGGGTGTGGTTCTCTATGCCTATATCGCTCACATGTTGCCACAAAATTTGTTGGTGAAGGGTGTTACAATTTACTTGATTGCGCTGCAACTCGGCAATGCTGTTGGAATTTATACGGAAAGAGTTTGGAGTTTTTTTGGAAACAGTTTTTTCATTTTTACGCTGGTGCTTGTGGCGCTGATTTTCATCGCTTTTTCTTTCGCGGCGCAACTTGCAAGACTTGAAAATATTAATGGCGACCTATATGAAAAAGCACCCCTTCGCAAAACCTTTTTCCGTTATGCATCAAATATTGGCGCCGAATCTGCAAATCTTTTGCAGGCATTATTTTTTATTTTTATTATTCTTCCTTTTAAATATTTTTTTAATATTAAGGTTTATGGCCTTGAAGATGTTGAAATTGAGGATCAGATGTTTTTCATTTCGAATCATGGCGCAAGACTCGATGCCTGGATTATTTTATCAGGGCTAGGACTGCGAAATTATCTTAAGCTTCATCCATTTAGAATTCCGATTGCTAAAGCGGTTTATGATTTTCCTTTACTAGGGTTTCTTTTTGCAGGTACGGGGATGTATAAAATTGAATCCAAGGGTGATCTCGACAAGAGTCTTGAGGATACTTTTTTTCATATAGATAATGGACATTCAATTGTGTTTTTTCCTGAAGGAAGAATGCTTAAAAAAGGTGAACTTGTTGACCCAAAGAAAGGGATTGGGCATATTATTAAAAACAAAAAAATTAAAATCGTTCCTGTAAAGATTATTTATCAAACACATAATAGAAAAAATCGTGGCTTCAATGTTGATGGCGGTGATTTTTCTGGCAACAATCTGTTTTTCTTCTCTAACATGTTCAGCTCAAGAAGTGAAGCTGACCAAGCAGGAAAAAGCTGAAATTGCAAAAACACTCAATGTGATGTTTGCAAATTTTGGTAAAAGAAATTTTTCTTCTAATGAACTTTCAAACTCTGATCTCATCCAGTTCGGAATCATCAATGCTAAATTCACTCCCAAGAAATATTTGGCGCAAGGGCGTTATTTGCTTCCAGCTAAAAATGTTGAAGCTGCAGTGGACAAATATTTAAATATCACAGTGAATCATCAGTCAATAGATGGAAATCCATATAGGAATGGATTCTATGAGGTCACTGGTTCTGATGGAGGGGAAGGTGACAGGGTTGAGTTGGTGAAAATTCAAAAGAACAATGAAACAACAATCGAAGTTGAATCAAAGGTTTTTGAAGTTGATGGAGGTGATCTTTTCAGAAAAGACAAAGCTCTTTTGCAAAAAGTTACCAGTGGTGGAAAATCGAGATATGTTGTGCTGGTTTTTTCCTCAATCATTATGCGGCAATAATTGTCATACGAAAAAGTTTAATTTCAGCCCTTGCGAAACATTTCGCAGGGGCTTTTTTGATACTTAAAAAAAACGCTAAAATTGTTGACAAATAATGACTTTAGGTGCATAATGCAATGTTGTCAATTAATGACACAAGGCAGCTATTTTAACAATAAAAATACAGGAGGTGGAAAATGAAACGAAGTACTTGTGGAGTCGTGTTGCTTGTGATTGTGACGTTGATGTTGGTTCTTTTCCTGATGATAACAAAAGGTCACGCGGCATCTTTTAATGAGTCACTGACTGCAGTTTCACTTAGTTTGCCCATGGGCGCTGACGTGGGAGCAATGGGAAATATTGGAACATTGGAGGAATTCTCTTCCGCCAATCCGGCCATCACTTCCATCATGAAAAATGGAAATGCCAGCACAGCGGTGAATTATGGATATTTCGATTTTTCCAAAACTCACCTCCAAACAATTTCAGCTTCCGTGACTGGCAGAGTGGGAAAAGTTGTCATGCAAGTTGGAGCTGGTCATGCAGAATCGCCGATGCGAGAAGTTGATGAATTCAGTTCATTTCGCATCAAAAGAAACGATGTCATTGATTTTCAAATCGGTGGCAATGTTTCCAGCGGAATTTTGTTTGACGATGACGAGTTGTATGTTGGAGTTGGCTATGCTTTCACAAAAGGTGTGCAAGATGGAATTTTCTTCACCCCAACTCCGGCCACAACTTTGGTGAGTGTCGCCACAATGGATTCAACTTCGCACGCCGCAACACTGGGATTTGCCTACAAGCCGATCAAGCAAATCACACTTGGTGGCTACGGATCGCGCACTTGGAGCGAAACTCAGGCGACGTATAATGGTTGGCAAGATTCTGAAGTTGCCAAATCATTTTGCGACGTTGGCCATTTGGGATTTTCTGCCAAGCTTGGCAAAAACACAACGCTAGCAGGAGACTATCAGCACATCAGTTTTTCAGATTCTTCCACGAAATTTGACCAACACTACGTTGGGGTGGAGCAATATCTGATTCCGGAAACATTGGCGATATATTTTGGAGATGCCAATGGCGGCTTCACGACTGGTGCTGGCCTATATTTCAAAGCTGGCGGACTCAATTTGTCATACGGCAATAGCTTGTCCAGGGAAACAAAAAACACTCTCGGAAAAGCTGACGCTTTCATGGTTTCAGGATATTTCTCATTCTGAAATCCTACAGAAATATCATGATGCGCCAAGTGCGCACAAAATCAAAAGTAGCTTAAAAAATAAAATGGAGGTGGCAAATGAAAAAAGTTATTTGTAAAATTCTTGGGATTTCATTGTTAGTTTTGGGCATGTTTTCTTTCTGCATCGAAAATTCCGATGCAGGTGGCTCAAATATCGACAAGAAAACAAGAGAAGAGATCAGGACAGTTTTTGCGGTTTTGGGAGCTACGATGCATGAAAACTTTATCACTAATGAATTGTCAAATGAAAACCTTATTAATTTTGGAGTGTTTAATGCCGGGTTTACTCCAAAAAAAACTTCTGATGATGGACGATTTTCTCTTCCGGAAAAATATGTCGGAGATGTTGTAAAGAAATATTTCAACCGAAATGTTAAGCATAAATCATCGGCAAACTTTCCATACAAAAATGGGAAATATACTGCCTATATAATGTATTCGGAGGATTATACTCGAATTGAAATAACTGGTTGCGACAATTTAGGTGATAATAAATTTGTTTTCTATGTTTCAAAATTTGATCTTGACAATGACAACTTGTCTGGTAAAGAGAGAGCTACATTTTTGAAGATAAAAAGTGGCGGAAAATCACGCTACGTCATTGAAAGCTATGAAATTCTTAAATAAAGTTTTAACCAGCAAGCTCTTGCGAAAACATTCGCAAGGGCTTGATTTTTTATTCAAAATGTGCTAGTATCTGCAGTAAACAAAAATCCAAGAAAGGAGGTGAGTTCTTTGAAAAAGATAATAATTATATTGCAGTGGTTAACGACTTTCGTTTCAAATATGATGAATAGAATTTTTCTCTCCCCGGAAGTTTCAGGCATGGAAAATCTGTTTGAACTTGTTGACTTGAAAGAAAAAAACGACTTAGGAATTGTTTTCATTTCGAATCATTTGAATTGTAATGATCCTTTTGTACAAACAGCATTTTTGCCAGTGCAATTAAAGAAAAAGATTTTCCCTATCACGTTTTTGGCAACGCATGAGAAGTTTGGAGGAAAAATAAAAACTTTCATCATGCAACTGCTGGGATGCATTCCAGTTGGAAATGAAAAAGGTCAAAACGTGCGCGAAGCAATCAAGCGCATCAAGGCTGGGGAAACAATTTATCTTTTTCCAGAGGGAATGATTTCACTAACCGGAGGCATGAACAAGGATGTTGGAGCTTTGCAATTTTTCAGCAAGTTTTCTGACATCATCATTCAGCCGCTTCGTGTTGGTGGACTTAAGTCTTATTGGGATCTGAAAGACATGTTTCTAATGAGACAAAAACTTCGCATTGCATTTGGCAAACCGTTTGTGCTCAAAAAAGGTTCAAACATCAATGCTGTGGAGATTATTGCAAATATTGCATTTTAAAGCCTTTGGGAGAAATCTCCCGAAGGCTTTTTTTTGAAAAATGGCTTGTTTTGGCTAAGAAGATGTATTTGTAGTTGACAAATGCAGAAAAAAAGAGTATAATTAAATGTTTTATTGAAAGAATTTATTGGTATGTTAAGGTACTAGATTCATTTGTTTTTTAAATATTGTGCTTTCTGTGCTAGAATATATCAAGTTGCCTTCTCACTTTTTAATCGCGTAATTGATTTTATGAAAAATAGTATTCCTAATGGGATTCATTACCTTATTGAATTTTTTGGGTGTGACGCCGAGCAAATAAATTCTGTAGATTTTTGGAAAAAAACATTACCTCAATCAGTGGAGGGAACCTCTATGGAGGTTTTGCATAGCTATTTCCATAAATTCGAGCCACAGGGCGTGACAGCTTTTTTATTACTTTCATCTTCTCATATCTCTGTTCACAGTTGGCCCGATAAGAAGTATGCTGCTTGTGATATTTTTACATGCGCAAGTGAAAAAGAAACAAATATTGCGTTGGAACGACTGAAAGAGGCTGTTTCAAATGATCATACTAATATACAAAAAGTTAATAGGGGTTATCAATTTTTGAATCTGCCGATTTTTTGTAATGGGGAAACGATGAAGATTGAAATTGAAAATATCTTACACGAGTCGCGTTCTGGTTTTCAAAAAATAGTTATTGCTGACACTAAAGAATTTGGAAAGTGTTTAATTATTGATGGTGTAATGCAGACCGCCGAAACCGACCATGCTATTTATGATAAGGAGTTATTGAATT
Source organism: Candidatus Moraniibacteriota bacterium (assembly GCA_038318455.1). Taxonomy (GTDB): domain Bacteria; phylum Patescibacteriota; class Minisyncoccia; order Moranbacterales; family GWC2-37-73; genus UBA12068. The sequence goes on along the minus strand of JBBQCF010000032.1, from coordinate 1,291 downwards.
CACTCAAGGGGGATGATAAAAATATTCTTATTCTTGGAGGTGGTGATGGATATGTGGCGGAGATGGTTGTGCAGAAAAATCCTAAACTTCTAGTTGATATTATAGATTTGGATATCGAAGTTATTAATTGTACAAAAAACTTTCTAGGTCAGAAAATTTTTGATGACAAGCGTGTTAATCTTCTGATTGGAGACGCGCTACATTTCTTGAAAGCAAATGATAAAATTTATGATGGAATAGTTTGTGATTTGACTGATGCGCCTATTGGCACTAAGTCAGAAGCTGATGAATTCAAGGCATTTTTTGAAAAAATAATTAATCTTTCAAGAAATAAACTAAAAGATGGAGGTTGGATAAGTGTTCAGAGTGGAGCATCTTGCACAGCTGATGGTTTTGTGGACGAAGCATCTATTATTGAAAACATCTTAAATAAGGACCTTGTAAATATGACTAGGAGTGATGTTTTTATTCCTAGTTACGGAGAAAGCTGTGCTTTTTTGTTTGCTCAGAAGAAATAGTAATAAAAAACTCAAAAAGTCAAAAAAATATGGAGCAAATTGCACAATATTTTTTTTATTGGAGTAAAAAAGTTGCGTAGATTGATCTTTTTATTTGAAAAAGCCTTATTTAAGCTTAAAATCAACACTTGGGTTTGACAAAAATGCTTTTTGGGTGTATACTAATAAATCAGTTACTTTAACAACTAAATAAAGAAAGGGACCCTGAGTTATATTATAAGGGGTAAAGGTGATAAAGATGTTGAATTTCGCCAAGAAGTTTTCAAAAATTTTCTTTGGCGTTCAAAGCGTTGAGGAAATGAAAAAACAGGGGTTGGCATTATCATTGGCAATTCCTGCGTTCCACTGGTTCGATTGGGCACTCGTGGGAATCACTGCCACACTGGTGGTTTTTCTCAAAAAGTTTAATCTTTCTGATCTGGAAATCTTCGTGATTCTCTGGGTTGGAAATGTTCTGCTGTCATGGTCAATTGTTTTCGCAAGCGAGAAGTCAAAAGTTGACTTCACCATGATGCAAGGACTTCGACGGCTCATCAATACAGCGCTGGAAAAATCCAAAGTAACCGGAATCATCCTGGAAGTTTTAATTTTTGCAAGACTCCTGGTATGGGATGGTGCAGCAATGATTGTGATTTTTTTCAATCACAAACTGAGCTCAAAGATTCAGAAAGCTGCGGCGCTGGTTATTTTTGCAGCTGTGCAAATGTCCATCTGGACAGCTCTGTATGTTGCAGGATATGAAAATTTTTCTGAGTTGTTCAGAAAAATCTTCA
>JBBQCF010000031.1:0-11448 GCA_038318455.1 Candidatus Moraniibacteriota bacterium | reverse complement strand
AAAGTTGATTCAAGGCAATCATTGCCGAAGATGGAAGAAGAAGTTTTGAAATTTTGGAACGAAGAAAAAATCTTTGAAAAATCTTTAGAGATGAGCAAGGATAATCAGGAATATACTTTTTATGATGGTCCGCCTTTTGCTACAGGAACTCCGCATTACGGACATTTGGTGGGGAGCATCTTGAAAGATGTGGTGCCACGTTATTGGACGATGCGAGGATTTCATGTCCAGAGGAAATGGGGCTGGGATTGTCATGGACTTCCAATCGAAAACATTGTCGAAAAAGAATTGGGTAGCAAAGCTAAAAGTGAAATTGAAAAATTGGGAGTGGAGAAATTTAATGAGCTTTGTCGCTCAAAAGTTTTGGAATATGTGGATGTTTGGAAAGTCGTGATTAACAGACTGGGACGTTGGGCTGATATGGATAATGCATATAAAACGATGGATCTTCCATATATGGAATCAGTGTGGTGGGTCTTTAAGGAACTCTGGAATAAAGGTCTTATTTATGAAGGGTATCGTTCTATGCATGTTTGTCCACGTTGCGAAACAACTTTGTCACAACAAGAAGTTAGTGAGGGATATCTCGACATCAAAGATTTGTCTGTAATTGCAAAATTTCAACTTGTGGATGAGCCAAACATTTCAGTGCTGGCTTGGACAACGACACCATGGACATTGATCGGCAATGTTGCGCTGGCTGTCAATCCGAATATTGAATATGCCTATGTGGAAACAACGACTATCGAAAAAGATGGGACTTTTAATGATGAAATTTTCGTGGTAGCAAAAGATCGAGTAGAAGAATTATTTAAAGATAAAAAAGTGGAAGTTGTGCGCACTGTGACAGGCGCACAATTGGTTGGCAAAGAATATAAACCACTTTTTGATTATTATCATAAGCCAGAAATTGAAAATTTTGCTAATGGTTGGAAAATTTTAGCTGCTGATTTTGTGGGAGCCGAAGATGGAACAGGTGTGGTGCATATTGCTCCAGCTTTTGGAGAAGATGACTTGTTGCTTGGTCAACAAAATAATCTGCCATTCGTGCAACATGTTGGTACCGATGGAATTATTAAAGAAGAGGCAGGAGAATTTGCAGGTCTTAGTGTGAAACCTCTTGGCGATCACACAACTACTGATGTTGAAATTATTAAATATTTAGCTAAGAATAAAACTCTTTTTGCAAAAGAGAAATATGAGCATAGTTATCCTCATTGCTGGAGATGTGATACACCGCTTATTAATTATGCTACCAGCTCTTGGTTTGTGAAAGTTTCCAAAATAAGAGAAAAGGCGATTATTCTGGCTGATAATATTCACTGGTCACCGGAAAATATTAAAGAAGGTCGCTTCGGAAAGTGGCTGGAAGGTGCGCGTGATTGGTCAATTTCGCGTCAACGTTTTTGGGCAAGTGTTATTCCGATTTGGAAATGCCAGTGCGGTGAGATGAAAGTTTTTGGAAGTGTGGCGGAATTGGAAGCTGCTAGTGGTGAAAAAGTTACAGATTTGCACAAGCATGTTGTTGATAAAATTGTGCTAAAGTGTGGGGCTTGCGAGGGAGAAATGCATCGCGTGCCAGATGTGCTGGACACTTGGTTTGATTCTGGTTCAATGCCATATGCGCAGCAACATTATCCATTCGAGAATAATGAAAAATTTGATAAAAATTTTCCAGCTGAATTTATTGCTGAAGGTGTCGATCAAACGCGCGCGTGGTTTTATTATTTGCATGTTATCGCCACAGCTATTAAGCAATCACCTGCCTATAAACACGTGATTGTGAATGGAATTGTGCTGGCAGAAGATGGCAAAAAGATGGCCAAAAAATTGAAAAATTATCCAGATCCAATGCTGATGTTTGATAAATATGGAGCAGATTCAATCAGAATGTATCTAATGAGTTCTCCTGTGGTGGCAGCGCAAAATTTGAATTTTTCTGAAAAGGATGTGGCAGAAATTGTGCGTGGAATGATGCGCATGCTTTGGAATTCGTATTCATTTTTTGTGCTATATGCAAATATTGATAAATGGGAGCATCAAGATTATTTCAAGCATTCAGTTGCAAGCAATTTGCTTGATCGTTGGATTTTATCTGAACTAAACACTTTGATTGTGAATGTGCATGATGGAATGGAGGGCTATGAAGTTCATAGTGCTGCTAGAGCTTTTCCGAAGTTCATTGATGATATGTCAAACTGGTATGTGCGGCGCTCTCGTAAACGTTTTTGGAAAAGTGAGAATGATGGTGACAAAAACGAGGCCTATGCAACACTTCATCATGTGTTGGTAAATTTGTCCAAAATTATGGCACCTTTTGCTCCTTTTATTGCTGAAGAAATTTATCGAAATCTGACTGGTAAGGAATCAGTGCATTTGGCAGAACTTCCAACTGGTGATCGTCATCATGTGGATGAGCTTTTGAATGATGAGATGAGACGCGTACGTGAAATTGTGACTGAAGGTTTGCAACTTCGCGCTCAAGCAAAGATTAAAGTTCGTCAACCACTGGCAAAGGTGACACTGAAAGGAGTTTTTCAAGATGAGCTGGTAGAAATTATTAAGGATGAGCTTAATGTGAAAGAAATTGCGGTGGACGCAGAACAAATTGAAAAAGTTGTGCTGGACACTAATATCACGACTGAATTGGCTGAAGAGGGAATGGCACGTGAAATCATTAGGCACGTTCAAGAGATGCGTAAGGAGGCTGGTTATGAAGTTGACAATAAGATAAATATGTGGTATAATGGAATATTGCCAGCGTTTGAAAAATTTGGCGACCTTATTGCTAAAGAAACGCTTGCGGAAGCCGTTTCTGCTGGTCAACCTGAAGATGCAGATTTGACCAAGCAACTTGTGGCTAATGGTGTGAATATTGATATTTCTATTAAAAAGGTGTAGGATTTTAAATATCAAGGTTCTTTAAAGTAGTCAAAAAAAATAATTGGAGGTGTGCTATGCCAGACAAGAGAACAATTTTTGCATCTGTGATGGTGGGCGTGTTTATTATTGGTTGTAATTTTGCTTGGCAATATGGTCCAGAATTTTTTTCAATCAATGATGGTGTAGTTTCAATATTAATGTCTAGGATTATATTTACGTTTATTGCTATTATTGCTATATCGTCGTTGGCTGCGTTCACTGAAATTATTTTTGGCTGGGAATGAAGGTATAACTTTTTTTCTCAAAAGGGTTCCAATTTTTGGAGCCCTTTCTTTTATTTCCTGAATATCTGTATAATAGAATAATGGAATATAAATATACTGGTATTATCTTGAATAAACATGATGTGGGAGAAACGGACAGAATTTATACTGTCTATACTCTTGAAGGTGGAAAAATAAGGTCATTAGCTAAGGGTGTGCGAAAACCTCATGCGAAGTTGGCCGCATCATTAGAAAATATTACGTTAGCTGATGTGACGATTATTCGTTCTCGCGGACTTGGAAAAATAACGGGTTCAATCGTTGAAAATAATTTTAGCTCACTTAAATGTGATTGCGATGCACTTTTGGAAACTTTTTCTGGAGTTACTGTTTTTGATAAATTGGTTGATTTTGAAAATCCAGATCAAAAAGTTTTTTTGCTACTTAGAGATTATTTAGAAGCAGTTGATTTTTGCGCACAAGGAAAAGCTTCGAAATATGAGAATAATGATTTGGAATATTCTGTTAAATTGATATTGATTAGACTTGGTTTTGTGGTGAAGCTTTTGGATGCTCTGGGTTATGCTATTGAGGTTAATGCTTGTGTGGCTTGCAATGAAAAATTGTCAGAAAAAACACTCTGTTTTAGCAGTGAACACGGAGGCGCTCTTTGTGAGAAGTGTGGTCAGGATAAAAGTAGTTGTGCTTTGCCTGTTGATGCTAATGCAATAAAATTGCTAAGGCTTTTTCTTGGGAATAATATTGGAGCACTGACGAGAGTTAAGGCTTCTCAACATGATTGTGACGTTGTTCGTTTGGTCGTGGATGATTTTTTGAGATGGACACTTTAAATAAATTTGAAATTTCTTGCTTTAACCTTATTCCCATGAGGAGAAATTTTTAATTTAAAAATTATTAGTATAGTATAGTGCGGGCCAGGTGATTGTGGTATAATAAAAATAAGAACAAAAACTAATAAATATACAAAAAATTATATGTCTCTCAATGATTTAAATCGTGAAGTATATAGTACTACGCCATCTGATATTAGCAATAGAACGCATGAAAAAAGCAGCTATGATCCAGAAGTGACAACCACCGGAAACAGTAGTCCATTTGAAGGAAATGAGAGTTGGAATAAGTTGAAAGAGGATGAAAGATTATCTTCTAGGAAAAAGAATATCTGGATTGGCGTTTTGATTTTCTTTTTAATTTCACTCGCTGTTGGTGGTGGATTTTTTTATCAATGGTGGACAAAAAATGCTTTTCATCAGGATCGCGTCATCATTTCACTTGAAGGTCCAAAGGAAACTGACAGCACGAAACTTTCAAAATATATTATTCATTATACAAACAATAATCGTGTCACACTTAAGAATGCTGAAATATGGCTCACCTATTCTGAAAATTTTCAACCTACGGATAATGTTAATTTGAAATATTTGAACAATACTGCTGGGAGAATTTTTGTTGGTGATATCAAGCCAATGATTAGTAATCAAGTTGAGTTGTCGGGTGTTTTCTATGCACCTAAGGATTTCCCTGCATACCTTCAAGCGGAACTTCATTTTGTGCCATCAAATGGGAAAGATGAACTCATGATGAATAGTCAGATTGGAATAAACATAACATCATCGCCAGTTTCTCTTGAGGTTTCTGGTCCCAGGCAAGCCGCTAACAATGATGGTATTGAATATGTCATTGGGTATGAAAATCTTGATACCAAGAGTGTTGGAGATTTGCAACTTCAGGTTGAATTTCCAGCTGGTTTTGAGATGACAAGTTCTGATCCAAAATTGATTGAGAAAAATTCAAGTTGGTATATTGGTAATCTTGAACCTGGTCAAATTGGAAAAGTAATTATTCGGGGAGTCATTAAAGGCGATTTGAATGAGATGAAAAATATCAATGTTTCACTTGGACGAAAGGGGGAAAATGATAAACTTGTTTTGTATGATAAGCAAGATTTTATAACTAGTATGATTTCTCCTGCCTTGAGCATCGCACAAAAACTTGATGGAAAGGATACTAATATTATAAATAACGGTGAGGTGCTCCGATATTTGATATCATATCAAAACACTTCTGATACTGGTCTTCGGGATGTTATTGTAAGCGTGAAAATTGATGGAAAGATTCTAGATTTTTCCAAAATAAATGTTGAAAAAGGTTCATACGATAGCAATACTGGTCTTATAACATGGAAAGCATCAGACGTTCCATCTTTGGCAAACATAGAGCCAAAGGGTGGTGGAACACTACATTTCTCAATTCCTGTGAAAAATATTATTCCGATTGATAGCAAATTTGATAAGAATTTTACGGTTTCTTCTATTGCCAAAATAGATAGTCCAGATATTTTGACAACAATTGAATCTAATAAGGTTATTGGCAGTAATAAGCTTGAGCTAAAGTTAGCTTCAAAAGTATTTTTTGATACAAAGGGTTATTATATGGATTCAAAAATAAAAAATACTGGTCCAATTCCAATGGAAACAGGGAAGGAGACAACTTTTACTTTGCATTGGAAAGTCAGTAGCGTTTCTGATGATGTTGTGGATTCAAAGGTGATTTCCTCTTTGCCATCCGGCGTGCGTTGGATTGGGCAAGTTTTTCCAGCAAATGAAAATATTTCATATAATGAAAGAACAAATCAACTCACTTGGGATGCAGGCACTGTTCTGGCCGGAGCTGGCGTGCTGATACCTGCTCGCGAAGTGTCATTCCAAGTTGGAATAACTCCACAGATCAATCAGATTGGCGACAAGGTGAATCTTTTGAATGAATCGGTGTTTACTGGAAAAGATAATTTTGTGGATCAAGATGTTAGTCTGAATGGTGCAATAAAAGACACAATGTTATCAGAGGATATGTCTGTGGGATATGCTCATGGAAAAGTATTAAGATAAATTTTGTTTACATTTCATATAAAAAAGAAGGAATAAGTCTTTACATTCCTTCTTTTTTTTGATATAGTAAATCGATGTTTAAACTAATCTTACAACAAGAAAATAAGCGCATTGGAACACTTGAGACCAAGAGTGGAGTTATTCATACTCCCTTTTTCATGCCGATTGCAACCAAGGGAGCAGTGAAGAATGTTTCTCCAGAGGATTTGCTTGCTATTGGCGCTGAAATTGTGCTTGGCAACACTTATCATCTTTGGCTTAGGCCTGGCGATGATTTGATTGCGCGTGCGGGTGGACTTCATAAATTCATGAACTGGAAAGGACCAATCTTGACTGATTCAGGTGGATATCAAGTTTTTTCTTTGGGCGCGCGAGCAAAAGAAAAATATGGCACAAGCGGAGTTAAGCTTTCAGAAGAAGGTGTGGACTTTGCAGATCCACTCAATGGCAGTCGTCATTTCATGTCACCAGAGAAATCAATCGATATTCAACTTAATTTGGGATCTGATATGATCATGGTTTTGGACGAATGTCCACCATATCCATGTTCGCATCTTGATGCAAAAAAATCACTGGAACTCACTACTCGCTGGGCCGCCAGATGCTTTACATATTTTCATCAAAAAATAAAAGATAACACGGATAAATATGTTAATGGTCGTCCACTTTTATTTTGCATCGTACAGGGTTCTGTTTATGAAGATTTGCGAAAAGAGAGCGTGAAACAATTATCAGAACTTGATTTTGAAAGCTTGGGTGGCCCAGCTTCTGGCTGGGATGGATATGCTATTGGTGGAGTGGCAGTTGGAGAACCACGCAAACATTTGTATGAAATATTGCAATGGGTGGTGCCATACTTACCAAAGGATAAACCTCGCTATCTGATGGGACTAGGTAAACCTGAAGAATTGGTGGCAGCAGTTAATGCTGGGATGGATATGTTTGATTGTGTTATTCCAACGAGAGAGGGAAGGCATGGGAGACTCTTCTGTTGGAAGAAAAATGACAAATCTAAAATTGAAAATTCCAAACAAAATACAAATATTGAAGATAGTGCAAATAGCTTGAGTGGTGATTTTTATGAGACGATTAACATTAATAACGAGCAGTTTAGGGAAGATTTTACACCAATTGATGACAAGTGTGATTGTTATACTTGTCAAAATTATACTAAAGCGTATTTGAATCATTTGTTGAGGACAAATGAGCCATTTTTCTTGAAATTAGCCTCTGTACATAATTTGAATTTTTATTTAAAATTAATGTCGCTGCTTCAAGATAGTAAATGAAAGAAAAATAAATAACAAAGCGTATAATATCAATGTGCAGTTAAACTTAAAAATTAAGGTAAACCCAGTGAAATAAGTTTTACTTTTCTGCTGATGCAGAATTTCACGAGGTAAAAAATATATGGCAAAAAATGAAAAAAAATCAACCGAGAGTAGCAAGCAGTTTTTGGAAGTAAATAAATTTCTCAAGGCAGTAGCTGATGAAAATCGTTTGAAAATCTTGGTTTTGCTCCAAGAGGGCAGTCTGAATGTAACTGAAATCCATAGTAAGCTCAAGCTTCCTCAAAATCTGACTTCGCATCATATTTCTAAATTAAAAAATTTGAATTTATTGCTTGAAAAGCGCGAGGGAACATTTCGTCATTATAGTCTGAATGTGAAATCACTCAAGGAGTATAATAAAATGTTTAAGGAGTTGATGAAAATATAAGGTGAGGAATTATGTTAAGCACAAAAACAGATCACATGCGTGGTCTGTTTTTTTGTGCTTTAAATTTAGATGAAATAAATAACATAATTGGGGCTATTGATTTTATAGATGGGAATAAAAATATTGTTACGTATTATATTACGTGTTATATTACGTAACAAGAGTAATAGAAAATAATCATGAAAAATGATATAATTTTAATATGATAAATAAAAGAAAAAAGAAAATAGTTCTAAATATATTGGTCACAGCTTTTGCTTTGGCAGTCGCTGGTTTTTCTCAAAATGCCAAGGCTGATGTAAACACAATTATCGCTACTCCTGCTAATGTCACAACTTGTGGAACACTGAATCAGGCCAGTGGGACATATGTCTTGCAAAATGATGTTTCTTCAGCCGGATCTTGTTTTAATATTATTGCTCCAAATATTACACTTGATTTAAACGGTCATACTGTTACTTATGATAATAATACGCCAATAATTATTCCTAATGGAAGCTTCGAGGACGGAACGGGAAGTTTGGCAAATGAGTGGGATTTCTCTCAAGCGCCAAATACTACACGTTCAGCTGGAACATATGTAAATCCTGTGACGGTTTATGATGGAAATTATGCACTTAAATTTGCAGTGCCTGCTTTGGATCAAAAAGTAACATCACTTTCAAAAATAACATTGGAGCCAAATACTACGTATACTATCTCGGCCATGTTGTACAATAATTATTATTCAGCTGGTTATCATTCAGCTGCGGTAACTCTTTTTGTTGGCTTGGACGACGGTACAGCAAATAAAACAGCTTCGCATACTGATATAAACTGGCGTGGTTTCCAGTATACTTTTAAGGAATTTACGACAGGATCAAATCCTGAATCATATAATGTAATTGCTGGAATCAGTGGAGCAAGTTCAGAAGTGGCTGGAAATGTCTTTATTGATGATATTAAAATTCAAAAAACAAAAAGATCAGGTGTTTTTGTTGGTGCAGCAAATTGGAGGCCGCTGCGCTACCCAGACGTGACAATTTATGGTAATGCAATCAATGCAGAAGTTACTAATGGAAAAATTATTCAAGGCCAGGGAAGGGGAGATTTCTCTGATGCTATTTACGTCGAAGAAACTAGTGGCACGGGTTTTAATTTCAATAATTTAGAAATAACTAGCAAGGGAGCGAATTCGCGTATTATTGAGAGCTATTATATGGTTGGTGGTGAAATTCATGATAATTTGATTCATCACGAAATAAATACTATAACTTCACGCGATGGTTATGATGGTGCAGCTATTAAGTTGGAATATGGGGGTGATGGCGGCAAAATATATGACAATGTTATTGATAAGGGAATACAGACTGCTATTTATGCACCTGCTAAAACTGGAGCTACAAATCAGATGCAGATATATGGTAATGATATAACCTTGCAAACAAAATACACAAATGATTTCGCTATTTCAGCTGGAGGTGCCTTGGTTCATGATAATATTGTCAATTGTGGCAGTGGAAATAATTCTTGCAGAGGGCTGGTTATTAATGGAATAGGAACTAAAGTTTATAATAATATTGTTTCAACGCAAGAACTTTTCAGGAATCAAGAATATAATGGATGTGAAGGTTCTGGAACATATGCTATGCAAGGTGAATATACGGCAATTAATGCGGAAGTCTATGGAAACACGGTAACGGCAAACGCTGGAGTTTGCGAAGCAGTTGCACTTCGATTAAATCTTGATCCGGAACAAGTCACGGCTGGTTTAAATATTCATGACAATACATTCATCGCCACTACAACATCAGCGCAGAGAGCTTCGGCGATGAAACTAGCTGACATGACAAGTTCTAATATTTCAATAAATAATAATGTTTTTAAAACAAATCGTCGCTGGATTTATCTTGATTATGCAGCCTCTGGAGCGATTAATTTTGCAATGACTGGCAATAAATGGGAGACAATTGGCACATTGGATAGTCCATTTTATCCTTTTGAAACTAATAGTTTAAATGCAAATTCTGTTTTTTCAGAAAATATTTATGGTACAGGCGACCAGTCTAGATTCGAATCGGAATGTTGGAGAAAAACTAATGCCATGTCATCTTGTGTTGCAGGTTCATTTATGAGCGTGCTAAGTTCAATAAAAACATATTTAATTTCAGATTTTACAGCTCTCATTGTAAAATGGTTTCAGGTGGGATTTGGAAATTCTTCTGATTTAAATCTTGATAACATAATAAACACAAAAGATTTAGGAATCATGATGAGTAAGTGGGAGTAAAAAAAGTTTATCAAGTTTCAAGTTTGTAAAGTTCATAAAGTAAATGCAAAAAAAACAGAAAAATTCAAGAAAGAATGATATAATAAATACATGAAAATAAAGCAAAATAAAAAGACATATTTAAAGTTATTAGCTAGCTTCTTGTCGTTGATATTTTTCGTGGTCAATCATGTTTACGCGGCAGAAGATCTTTCACGCATTACTGATAATGGGGGAATTGTTTATTTTGCAGATGACTATGAATCAGGATATCAATATATGGGAGTATCAAATCCTCATCCTGGTGGAGGATTTTATCAGATGATGGGTGGCAATGTATTAAAACCAGAAGGAATATATACTGGAGATGGTACTGTGAATGGATGTGTCCAGGATACTAATAATTATCATTATACTATTAATTCAAATGATGCAGAAGCTAAAAATTTTATTCTTGGTTCGCAAAAAAGTCTCAAAACTCCATATCTAGGCGTGTGTCCCGGAGAAGCTTTCCTGCGAGACACAACTATAATAAAAACGCCACTTTTATCTGAATATTATGTTAGATGGTATCAGAAATGGACTGGAAGCTTTCAATCAAGTGTACAACAAAAATTTAGCAAGTTTTATTATGGTTCAGATCCAAATTCAGCTATTACTGGACATCTTTCTATGCGTCCGAATAATTCTTCAGGAACAACACCAGGAGCAACAAGTGGATTATTTGAGGAGTACTTTATAAACATAGATAATCATTTTGCAAAAAGTGGTTGTACTCCACCAAATAATTCTTTAATATGGTTGACCCCAACATCTTTTTCTTGCTATGCGGGACAAAATAAGGGATGGGATGACTCCACTGAAACTAATGAATTAATTAATTTAGAATTAAACAGGTGGTACGAAATAGAAATACATTCAAAATTAAATTCCGATATAAATACCTCTGATGCGGAGCATGATTTATGGATAGATGGGGTGTTGAAATTGCAGGTTAGGAATTTTAAATTTGTTAATGATGTTATTACCACACCAGGAACTAATAATTTTGAATTTCAACATGTTTATTATAATAGATCAAATCAGGACCAAACAACTTACATGGATAATATCGTTATCGCTAATCGCCATATCGGACCAGTTAATACACCTTTAGTGACTTATTCAGTTTCAAACTTCACAACTTTATTTTCAAACTGGCTACACACTGGAAATGGAAATGTGAGTGATTTTGATTTTAATAATATTGTAAATACAAAAGATTTGGGGATATTAATGTCTAAATGGCAGTAATAATATAGCTATTTTAAATTGGTGAATTTTGGAAAGTGAAAAATGAAAATAAAAATACAAAAAAGCTAAATTCAAGAAAAAATGCTATAATTGAATTATTAGTATTATAAAGAAATATTTTTATGGTAAATGA
>JBBQCF010000030.1:0-11474 GCA_038318455.1 Candidatus Moraniibacteriota bacterium | reverse complement strand
TTTACTCTTTCTTACCAGAGGGGGAACAGTGCCTGGTGGGTAGTTTGACTGGGGCGGTCGCCTCCTAAATGGCAACGGAGGCGTTTACAAAGGTTGGTTAGGTCCGGATGGAAATCGGACTGATAGCGCAAAAGTACAAACCAGCTTTACTGCAAGACCCATAAGTCGATCAGTTACGAAAGTAGAATTTAGTGAACCGACTGTAGCATGTAGATGCGCAGAAGATCATCAGATAAAAGTTACCCCGGGGATAACAGGCTGATCCCTCCCAAGAGTCCACATCGACGGAGGGGTTTGGCACCTCGATGTCGGCTCATCGCATCCTGGGGCTGGAGAAGGTCCCAAGGGTTTGGCTGTTCGCCAATTAAAGCGGTACGCGAGCTGGGTTCAAACCGTCGTGAGACAGGTTGGTCTCTATCTGCTGTAGGCGTGAATGTTTGAGGGAGCTCTTTCCTAGTACGAGAGGACCGGAAAGAACAAACCTCTGGTGTATCAGCTGTTCCGCCAGGAGCACTGCTGAGTAGCTATGTTTGGAATAGATAACCGCTGAAAGCATCTAAGCGGGAAGCTAGTCCCAAGATTAGACATTAGGAGTAGTTTACTACTCTAGAATCTCCTAGAAGAATACTAGGTTGATAGGCTTTAGATGTAAGTCCCGCAAGGGATTGAGTCAAGAAGTACTAATAGATTTATTAATCTTTCTAAATTTTTATGGTTAGCAGTTAAGAGTTACTTAATTGTTAGGCAATTTGACTCTACGAAATAGATTAGACGAAAAGACCCGCCTGCAACGTTTTGCGTAAGCAATTCGGGCAGGCCAATGGCAATTTTTTCAAGGCCAGAATTCTGGTGACTCTTGCGACTGGGTAACACCTCTTCCCATCCCGAACAGAGCAGTTAAGACAGTCAGCGCCGATGGTACCTCCATGAGGGAGAGTAGGCCGTCGCCAGAATCCTGTTCTTGAAAAAACTTTACGAATACAAGCTGCATAAGCTTGTTTTTTTGTTGGAAAAAATGTATGATAAGGTAAGAAAAAATAATTACAATATTATTTAAAGCGAAGCAAATAAGGCCATTTTTACTAGGCTACGCTTAAAATGATAATTAAAAAACATGCAAGATCAAAGAATTGGAAAAAGAATAAATATAGTAATAATTTTCCTGGTACTTTTTAGTATAATTAGTTTCACTTTATTTTATTTTTTTTCATCTTCGGCAACATGCTTTGATGGAATAAAGAATCAATCAGAAAAAGAAGTGGATTGTGGTGGAACTTGTGCTCCATGTAGAGATGCAGCCCTAACGAAAGATATCATAATTGAAAAAGTTGCAACAACACTTGGTGGCAATGGCAGTTATGATGTTGTCGCTAGAATTGTAAATCCAAACGACGTCATCGGTGCAAGTTCTTTTCATTATGTTTTTACCTTGAAAGATTCAACTGGAAATATCATTGCCACGCGAGAAGGAAACACATTTATTTTGCCTGCTGATTCTAGGTATGTGGCAGAGCTTGGAATTTCAGTAACGAATTCGTCGGTTCCTGCTAGTATTGATTTTGTTATTAGTGATGTGTCATGGGAAAAACTAAATGAAATTGGTAAGCCTCAAATCGGTGTTTTTGGCAAGAATTTTGGAGCAAATCCTGCTGGGGAAGGAAGTGAGGCTGATGCTATAGTCAGGAATCAAAGTACTTACAGTTTAAAAAAGATTTTCGTGGTAGTTATACTTCGTAGTGAGAATGGTGATATAGTTGGTGTAAATAAGACCGAAATAGACACTATACGCGCAAAGGAAGAACGAGATTTTCGTCTTACTTGGCCATATCAATTGTCAGCTCCCGTGCAAAGTATGGAAGTTGACACTCAATCAAATGCTTTTGATTCACAAAATTTTTCTTTCAACTAAGATTTCATAAAGCATAGAGCATATATCATGGAACATAAAATTCAAGCACCCATATTTTTGCTTGAAGTTGTTTGCATAATGCTCCATGTTTTATGATTTATGTTTTATGATTAATAAGATATTAAAAATAGATTGGATATTACTGCTTTGCGCGATGCTTCTGCTTGGTATCGGGCTTACGGTTTTGTATAGTATTTCAATGGCAACTCCGGAAACGGGCAGTCTTAATATTTTTTGGCGACAAGTTATTTTTGTAGGCATTGGAACTATGGGAATGATATTTTTTTCCGTAACAAATTATCAAAATCTCAAATCACAAAGCACTTCTATTTATTTTTTGACACTGGCTATTTTGGTGTTGGTGCTTGTTTTCGGCAAGAGCATTAGAGGTACAGCTGGCTGGGTTGGTATAGGATCATTTCATATTCAACCAGTTGAGGTGGCAAAACTTTCCCTGATTATTTTTTTAGCTAGTTTTATCTCACAAAAGAAAATGGAATTAGGGGAGACTGGACGCTTGGTAGCATCATTAATACTCGCTGGTATCATGATATTGCTTGTCATGAAGCAGCCAGACTTTGGAAGCGCGATGGTTTTGGTGGGTATTTGGATCGGTATGACACTGGTGTCTGGGATAAGTACCAAGAAAATTGTTTTTATTTTAGCATGTGGAATTGTAATTTCAGTTGGAGGATGGTTTCGCTTGCAATCATATCAAAAGGATAGAATTTTAAGCTTAGTGAAACCAGGAGTGGTTGATCCACGCGGAAGCGGATACAATGTAATTCAATCAATGATCGCTGTTGGAAGTGGTGGAGCGACCGGCAAGGGAATTGGTCATGGATCACAATCGCAACTTAACTTTCTGCCAGAAAAACACACTGACTTTATTTTTGCCTCCATTGCTGAAGAGCTTGGCCTGATGGGATCATTAATTGTTATCAGTTTGTTTGGAATTATGTTTTATCGGATGCGAATAATTGCCATGAGCGCACCTGACAATTTCGGGTTTTTGATTGTGGTGGGAATTATGTTGATGTTTTTTGTCCAAGTGTGGGAGAATATTGGAATGAATATTGGAATCATGCCTGTGACTGGAATTCCACTTCCTATGCTTAGTTATGGCGGAAGCTCATTAATTGTAGTGATGGCAAGTATTGGAATCTTGAGCAGCATCAGCGCTCGCAGGGAAACTTTGATTTCAAGAGAAGATTATAGTGATAGCCTTAATTAGAGAATCTCAAATCTCAAATCTAAATTTCCAATAAAATCTCAAGCTCAAAATAAAAAACACAAAACCTATGTCATTCTGAGCGAAGCGAAGAATCTGCGTTTTTTTTATTGAAAATTCCCTTATTTGAAGCTCAAATAGCTAAACTTATTTGACATTTACTCAATTTAGGTGTATAATTAGGTATAGTGCTTCGCATTAAATTTGTGTGAAGTATTTTTTAATAGCCAAATTATTGACAAAAAGGCTCAATATTGCTATTCTATTGGGAGTCAATAAATGATAAATTAACAGGCAGATAATGTGAAATGAGGAGAGTAGGACTTGTAGCAACGCCATTTTTTGCTACCGAGGCTCTGTAAAAAATAAATTGTGCAATTCGTGCTCAGTTTTGCGTCAGATTTGTTTTAAAAAATTTGAGAGCTATCAAGATAACTCAAGAATTTTTTTAGGCAAAGATGATGTGAAAATGAGCGTGAGATGTGCGAGTTATTTTTTAAAGAGACTCCACCCCGATGATCCATGTTCCATGCTAAATGTCACAAGATCGCATGAGTAAAACAATTGCATTGAAAGCAGTTATCCGTGAAGAGGTTGGAAAAAAAGCTAAAAAATTACGTTTGCAAGACATGATTCCTGCAGTGATGTATGGAAACAAGATTGCTTGTCAAAATTTGGCAGTAAAATATATTGATTTTAAGCGTGTATATTCAAAGGCTGGAGAAAGTGCTTTGATTGAAGTTGAAGTTGCTGGAAAAAAAGTTAATGCTCTTATTCATGACATTCAATTGGCTCCAATGAGTGGAAAAGTTACACACATTGATTTTTTCCAAGTGAACATGAAAGAAGAAGTTGAAACTGAAATTCCATTGGAATTTGTCGGTGAGTCTGCTGCTGTGAAAGCTCTTGGCGGTGTGCTTGTGAAAAATATGG
This sequence comes from Candidatus Moraniibacteriota bacterium, assembly GCA_038318455.1. Classification (GTDB taxonomy): domain Bacteria; phylum Patescibacteriota; class Minisyncoccia; order Moranbacterales; family GWC2-37-73; genus UBA12068. The sequence continues at coordinate 7,401 of JBBQCF010000030.1, read as the reverse complement.
ATGAAATCTCTGTGAAATGTTTGCCAGCTGATCTTCCAGAAAAATATGAAATTGATATCTCAAAACTAGCTACTTTTGATGATGTGATCACTGTGAGTGATTTGAAAATTTCTGATAAAGTTGAAATTCTTCTTGATGGTGAAACTGTTATTGCAATGGTATCTGCTCCTCGCTCTGAAGAATCACTAGCTGATCTTGATACGAAAGTTGAAGGAGATGTTTCAAAGGTTGTTGGTGTTGTGAAAGAAGCTCCTGTTGTTGAAGAAAAGAAGAAGTAGTTCCATACCTTTCAAAATACCTTTTAAAAAACGGAGAATTACTTCTCCGTTTTTTTTGCTTGTATTTTTAAGTGTTTTTGCTCGTATATATTTGTTTGTATTTCGTTTGTTTTTTTGCATATTTAAATGCTTGTATGTCTGCATGATTTTATCTGTGGATAACTTCTATCTATCTATCTATCTATCTAGCTATCTATTTTGTGTTATAATGGAAACATCTTAAAAATCTTAAAAAATAAAGAGGTATTATGGAAAATAAAACAAAAAAAATAATAGGGATAGTTGCAGTGTTTGTATTCTTGTTTATTTCTTCGTATGTTGCTTTTTCATTATATAAAAGCAATGAAACAAAAAAACAAGTGCTTGAATACAATGCTCAAAAAAAACCACTGCAAATTAAAACGGTGGAGTTAATTAATAATTTCGTAGAACATGAAAATCAAGAATTAAAAATAAAGAATTCTGGAGTTGTGGATAACACAATTAGGCGTGTTAATGGAAAAATATTGGGAACAAGTGAAAAATTTATATACATTGAAAGCGCTGACAAAGTAGACACTCAAATATTTTTTGCACCAAATGTGGTGATAGAAAATAAGGACAACAGTCAAATGATGAGCTCTGAATTAATGAGTGATATGGGAATATCTGCAGATGTTGATTCCCGTAATAATGCAATAAAAATAAATATAAACTAATATATAATTCCATGGAGAAAAAATCAATAAAGTTACAATTTTTTATCTCATTGTTATTTTTAGGTGTCATATTCTCTTTCCTGCCATCCAATGCAAGCGCTGATTATGCAGCCACGGCGACAGCTACTAGTATATTCAATTCATCAGTATGGGCTTTGAGCGCAAATGGTTGTTACAATGCTATTATTTGGACGGGTACTGAATTTAAATGTATTTGCGGTGATTCGAAGTGCAATGGTCATTATTATCCGAGCGGTCCAGTTGGTTTTTGGGGGGGGAGCTATGTGGGTGGTTATGCTTCAACTGTTAATTTTCCAGGTGCTATAAATGTTAATATACCAGCACCAGGTGGAATAGTTAATAATAGGTATGTTGCTCCGGTAAATGCTGAGCAGCTTTGTATGAATTGGGGCGGTTATATTGTTTGTAGTAATATATATCCAACAACTCAACCTGTCATTGATTATATAAGGCAATATGATCCATCTTTCAGTGGATATGTCCAACCTCTATTTAATGTTGATTCTACTGGATTATTGAGAACTGGCAATGTATATATAGCCACTAGTTATAGCACTATAGCTTCTACGAATTCATTAGTTATTGGTGGACTTTTTCCTGATATTAAAAATATTACATATTCCTGCCCATCTGGCGGAACCCTCTCTGGCACAACTTGCATCACCGACTGTAACCTTCCTTGGGGTGGAACAATTGCAAGTGGAAATAGTACAACTGCTTTTTCAGCAACCTCTGTCCCTTGTGGTTCAGTTTGCACTTCTATTTCGCAAACAAGAACTTGCACCAATGGAACTCTTTCTGGTTCATATTCTAACCAATCTTGCACGCCAGCAGTTTGCTTGTCTTGTTCCGCCTCAACCGCGTCATGGTTAGCGTCTGCTTCTTGTTCTGGTCCATATAATCTAATTACTAGTGGAAGGACTAGAACCATCATAAGTCACAATGGAAACATTGGACATGTAACCCTTTCTTGCAATAATGGAACTGTTTTTCAATCAAGTGCAACTTGTACGGTTCCAAATATTAATGCGACTTGCGGAACAGCAAGTAAAATATTTTCATCAACTGATACATCTTGGGGTTCATATACTGCTTGCGCTACTGGCACTGCAGCACTCCCATCTTTTCCTGCTACAGGAGCTTCATCTTCATGGACATGCATAGGATCTGGCACAGGTACAAATGCATCTTGTGCGGCATCTAGAACATCCCTTGGAACTTGTGGCACTGCCAACGGAGTTTCAACCTCAATTGTTCCAACTTCAAATTTCTGTGTTAGTTCAATTCCTTCTGCTGTTACAACTAACTTCTCTAATTACACTTGGAACTGTGTAGGTGACACAACAGCTTCTTGCAGTGCTCCAAGAACTGGTCAATCATGCACAAGTCCGTGTGGTTTAAGTGACAGTTTAAGTGGAACATGGGGAGGATTTTGCTATCTAACATCTTCGGTTGCCTGTGGATCAACTTGCGCATTATCTCAAGGATATTGCAATAGTGGCACTTGGACTATGCCATATTCAGCTGGATATGCAGAAGGCTCTTGCATGATGCAGGCATGTCCAGTAAATGGGTCTTGTGGTCCAGAAGACGGAACATTTTCAATGTCAGTGCCAACAGTGTTCACTTGTGATATTGGAACTAAATCAGCATTGTCACCTTCAGATCCTTGGCAATGGACATGCCCAGGCACAAATGGTGGCATAGATGCTACTTGTCAAATAAACAAATCAATTGATGGCAAATGTGGAATTGCCAATGGAACAACAATTTCTTCAATCCCCTCAAATTCTGAAGCATGTGATTTTGGATTTCCAGTTGGTCTTTCAGGAACTGGACCTTGGTCATGGACTTGTAGTGGAATAGGTACAGGATCATCTCCAAGTCCACCTTGCTCTGCCTACAAAGCTCCAACCGTAACTGGTGTTGACTGGAGAGAGGTTGCACCATAAAAAATATCTTAAAAAAAATAAAAAAATAGTATGGGACAAAAAACAAAAATAACATTAGGTCTAGCTTCCGTAGTGCTACTTACTATCTTGGTAGTAGTTTTTTCACTAAATAAAAAAAATACTCAAATTACCCCAATATCTCAAGAGCAAGTTGATCTTAAATATGATCCAGTGCAGACATCAATGGATGATAACATCGCCAAATCCCCAGATATTACTATAGAGGGTATGGTTATTGCAATTACCGACAAGGAAATAGCTATTAGCAATAACACTCCTGATCCAGAAATTATTTCGATTAATGCCAAGACTCCCGTTGTAAGTATCAGCAAGGATAAAAAAGAAACCATATTAGGATTAGCTGCTATTGTTTCTGGTGTTAAGGCTAGCGTTCTTTTTGAGATAAATGAAACTACAAAAAAGAAAGAAGCTAGAACAATATACCTGCTGCAATAGGTAGTATTCATTTCAAGGTATCAAACTTTAAAAACAGGGGAGACCCTGCTTTTTTTGTGTAATTTTTTTGGGTGTATTTTTTGCTTGCATATTTGTATGATTTTATCTGTGGATAACTTCAAAAAATGGCTCAAATAAGGAGGGTTGGCAGATATGTCACTTGTGGTATAATGGACTAACGATACACAACATATAGTGTATAAGTTGACAAAAATGCAAATTTGGGTTCAGTTCGAATACCTTAATTGCAAGGTTGTCAAGTGCGCAAAATTTTTCAAGCCTATCGAGTGAAAAGCCTATAAAACAAGGGATTTTAAAAACAAAATAATTAAAGGATTGGTTGCATTCTACTAAGAAGAGAATGTTGCTAACACCTAAAAGATAATATTATGATTTGTCCATTTTGCGGACATGACGATACGAAAGTTGTCGATTCGCGTGATACTAATGATGGCAAAGCAATTCGCAGACGGCGTGAATGCGAAAAATGCCAAGCCAGATTCAGCACCTATGAAGAACTGGAAATTATGCGCCTAACGGTTATTAAGAGAGATGGCAGCAGGCAGGAATATAATCGCAAGAAAATTGAAGCAGGGTTGCATAAAGCATTGGAAAAAAGACCAGTCAGTGAAGAAAAGATCAATAAATCAATTGGCGATATTGAATATGAAATTCAAGCTCGTGAATCTAATGAGATCTCTAGTAAGGAAATTGGTAAAATGATTTTGGACAAATTGAAAGAATTGGATGATGTGGGATATCTTCGATTTGCAAGTGTGTACAAATCATTTAAGACCGCAGACAGTTTCAGACGAGAAATGGAAAAAATGGAAACTTCTTAAAATATTTAAACATACAAGCATCAAAAAAATATAATTAAAAATAATAAGCTTAAAAATAATACCGTGGGGGTAAAATTCATATGGCAAATACAAAGAAAAATTCAAAAAAGAAAGTTGTGGTAAAAAAAGTTGCAATAGTAAAACCAAAAGTGAAAGTTTTGAATCAGGTGAAAAAGATCGTTAAGCGAAGTGGGCGCACAGTGCCTTTTGATCAGAAGAAAATTGCTATTGCAGTCGAAAGAGCTTTTTCAGTGACTGGAGAAGGAAGCAAGGCTGATGCAAAAAGAGTTGCTGACAAGGTTGTGCAACTCCTTAATAAGAATTTCAAAAAAGGTGAAATTCCAGCTATTGAACAATTGCAAGATTTGGTTGAGCGTGTGCTGATGATTTTGGATTTTGATGATACTGCCAAGGCGTACATTCTTTATCGCGAGCAACATAGAAAAATTCGCGAAACCGAACATTCATTGGATGAAGCAGTGGGCCTGGTGGATAAATATATTCAGGAATTAGATTGGCAAGTAAAGGAAAATGCTAATATGGCATATTCTTTGCAAGGTCTTAACAATTACATTGCTTCAATTGTAAGTTCCAAATATTGGATGAATCGTGTGTATTCAAAAGAGATCAGAGAAGCTAATGAAAGTGGTGATTTTCATATTCATGATTTGCAATTGGTTGCTGCGTATTGTTGCGGTTGGGATTTGCAAGATTTGCTTCGTCGCGGATTTACCGGGGTTCCTGGAAAAGTTGCTTGTAAACCTGCAAAACATCTGGGATCAATTTTGGGACAAATGGTTAATTTTATTTATACTTTGCAAGGAGAAGTTGCTGGAGCTCAAGCATTTTCAAATTTTGATACCTTGCTTGCTCCATTCGTGCGATATGACAAATTGAATTATGATCAAGTCAAACAAGAAATTCAATCTTTTGTTTTCAATATGAATGTTTCAACGCGTGTAGGTTTTCAAACTCCATTTTCAAATATTACTATGGATATGACACCTCCAAGCACACTAGCAAAAGAAGTGGTGGTTATTGGTGGTGTGCCGCAAAAAGAGACTTATGCGGATTTCCAAAACGAAATGAACATGATCAATCAAGCATTTGCAGAAGTAATGACTGAAGGAGACGCTAGTGGAAGAATCTTCACTTTCCCAATTCCAACTTACAATATTGCTAAGGATTTCGATTGGACTGATAAACGCTTCGATGCTGTTTGGGAGATGACAGCGAAATATGGAATTCCATATTTTGCAAACTTTGTAAATTCAGATATGCATCCAGACGATGCTCGTTCAATGTGTTGTCGTTTGCGCTTGGATAATCGTGAACTGCACAAGCGTGGTGGAGGACTGTTTGGTGCAAATCCACTTACGGGTTCAATTGGTGTGGTGACAATTAACATGCCTCGTATTGGCTATACTGCAAAAAACAAAAAAGATTTCTTAAAGCAATTGGATTATTTGATGGATGTTGCCAAGGAGAGCTTGGAGACAAAAAGAAAGCTCGTGGAAAGCTTAACTGAAAAAGGTCTATATCCTTACACAAAGTTTTATTTAGATGCAATTAAGATGCGTCGTGGTGAGTATTGGTCAAATCATTTCTCGACTATTGGATTGGTTGGACTTAATGAGGCTTTGCTAAACTTGATCGGAAAAGACATCACCACTAAGGAAGGACAAGCCTTGGGCGAAGAAATTTTGTCACACATGCGAGATAAGATGGTGAAATATCAAGAAGAAACAGGAAGCATGTATAACCTTGAAGCAACTCCAGCCGAAGGAACATCATATCGTTTGGCTCGCAAAGATCGTGAAAAATTTCCTAAAATAATTTTCGCTAATGACATGGCTGTCAGGACCAATGGCGCTGAACCATATTACACAAATTCTTCTCAACTGCCAGTTAATTTCACGGATGATTTTTTTGAAGCATTGGATTTGCAAGAAAATTTGCAAACAAAATACACAGGAGGAACGGTGCTCCATGGATTCTTAGGGGAAAGAATTTGGGACATCGAGATGGTTAAAAACTTGGTGAGAAAAATTGCAGAAAATTATGCGCTTCCATATTTCACGCTTTCTCCAACTTTTAGTATTTGTCCAGTGCATGGATACATTGCGGGTGAACAGCCAATTTGTCCTAAATGCGTGATCGAGCAAAAGACTGAAGTGTATTCTCGCGTGGTTGGCTATATTCGTCCAGTGGAACAATGGAATAAGGGAAAGCAAGCAGAGTTTGGTGATCGCAAGGAATATGTGGCAGCAGGTTGCGAGGTTGAACCTGTGAAAAAGGGGAAGAAAAAATAAAAAGCTTTAAATAAATAATAAAATTAAAAATAATACAAACATAAAAACATGTAAGCATGCAAACAAAATATAAATGTTTAAAGGCTTAAATGATTAGATGTTTAAAAGATTCTATGGAAAAGTATACATGCCATGATTGTGGTAAATCAATCGAAAACAATGAGGAATACATGCCATACAAAGTTGGTAACGAAGTTTATAATAAATGCAAAACTTGTCATCAGAAAGACAGCGTGCTTAGAAATTTTCAACAAACTGAAGTTTACTCACGCGTGGTTGGCTATATTCGTCCAGTGACTCAATGGAACAAGGGTAAGCAGGCAGAATTCGCTGATCGTAAAGAATATGTTGCTGAAGGCAGTGCTTGCACTTCTTGCTAGCTAGCACTTTGAATTTGGAAAATAGGGGCGGTATTTTGCACATTGCAGGATATCGCCTTGAATTTCATGGATAGTTATAGTAAAAATACTTTTATTTTTTTACGGAAAAACAATTGCAACATTTAAAAAACAACAATGAGACTCGTTTTAATGCAAAAAAATAAAAGTATTCTTACTATATTGAAAATTGAAACATTGAAATTTTTTTGGAATTTATAAATTTGTAATTGTGAAATTACGCGTATGCGCCTTGGTGGTTATCAAAAGTTAACATTAATAGATTTTCCGGGAACAATTGCGACAACTGTCTTTACAGTTGGCTGCAGTTTTCGTTGTGGCTTTTGTCATAATCCTGAATTAGTGATCAAGTCTCAATTTCCTGCCTTGAATAATTTGGAGGATGAATTTTTTGCCCATCTTGCTAAGCGCGTGGGAAAATTGGAGGGTGTTTGTATTACTGGC
>JBBQCF010000029.1:0-11803 GCA_038318455.1 Candidatus Moraniibacteriota bacterium | reverse complement strand
ATTATCAGCTAAAAACAAAACACTACGCTGTAAGTTTCCAGAAAGCTCTCCTGCTTTCACCATACTCACTGTCAGGCTCTCAAAAACATCTGGGTGCTTTGCCATTGCTTCAGAAAAAGGCAATCCGTCCTTAATATCATCTATCATTTCTTCAATAACAATTTTGAAAAAAAGATTTTCCATTTGTGAACTAACAGCTTGCAATGAAGCAATAATCGAAACTTTTGCATCGATAAGCGTTGCCAATTGTCTGAAAAAAATTGACAGTTCAAGCAAATCAATACCATCCCACAAATGTTGAAAATCTTTAAAAGTCGATGAAATGTCTGTGCCCCTCTTAACCTTGAGTGGGACATAACCCTTCTCCTGAAGCATTGCAATCGCGGAACCACTATCGATGGCATCCAATGCGCCATCTATGATTTTCCCATCTGAATTTTTAGCTTGAAATAAAAATTTCATAATAGTTATTTTATTATCTATTTTTTGGAAATTAACATTCGCAAATATTCTTCATTTTTACAATAAATCATCGCATCATCAACTGTCACAAGTCCCCGCTGAACCAAGTTCGCAAGAGATTTGTCTAGTGAGATCATACCATCCCTAAGACTTGTCTCAATCACAGAGTCGATTTGATATGATTTATTTTCGCGAATAAGATTTTCAACCGCATGATTGTTCATCATTATTTCCATCGCCGGAATTCTTCCCCCACCAACCTTAGGCACCAAGCGTTGAGAAACAACTCCCAGCAAAACGCTGGCAAGTTGAGATCGTACTTGATTTTGTTGATGCGCAGGAAAAACATCCACGATTCTATCTATTGTTTGAGAGGTGTCATTTGTGTGCAAAGTTGCCAAAATAAGATGGCCCGTTTCCGCTGCTGTCATTGTTGTACTAATAGTATCAAGATCTCGAAGTTCACCGATAAGAACAACATTCGCATCTTCGCGAAAAACACTACGCAATCCATCAGCAAATGTCTTAGTATCCCTGCCAATTTCACGCTGGTTGATTATGCATCTATCTTGCTCGTAGACATATTCGATAGGATCTTCAATGGTGATGATATGCTTATCTTGATTGTGATTTATAAAATCAATCAAAGCAGAAAGTGTGGTTGATTTTCCATGTCCAACCGGACCAGTTATCAAGAGCAAGCCTTGAGCACCGCGAGTAAAATCATATAAAATTGGTGGGATGTTTAATTCTTCCAAGGTGCGAATATTTGCAGAAACCATACGCATCGCCACACTGACATTCCCTTGTTGATAAAAAATATTAGTTCGAAAGCGCGCTTTATCTTCAAAATTATAGGAAAAATCAACTTGTCCATCATCAATCAATTTTTTTTTATTTTCCTCGCTCATCAAAGAGTCGCTCAATGACTGTGTGTCTTCAGCGGATAAAACAGATTCTTGCGTCAGTGGATATAATTTTCCATCAAGACGAAGGGTTGGATAACGACCAACAACCAAATGCAAATCAGAAGCACTCTGTTGGCCAACAAGTCTAAGTAAATTTTTTATTCTTTGTTCTCCATGCATTGTTGACATCTGATGTTAACATGCAACTTTCAACTCATTATTCACAACGCTGAATGCTGTTGTTTTTTGTTGTTAGTTGTTTGTTTTTTATTTGTTTTTATTTATAAAATATATTACTTCTATTTTAGCAAAATATTAGCTATTCAGCAAAGCATTAACTTTCGCCACCACTTCAGATGGGGTGAAATGTGACTTAATCAAATAATCACTTATGCCATATTCCAAACCTTCATTTATTTTTTCTTTTTCCGAAATATTAGTAAGCATGATAATTGGAACATTTTTCAAGCTGTCATTTTCTTTGATTTTTCTTAGCACGTCTATACCATTCATGCGGGGCATAATAATATCTAGCAAAATAATATCTGGCACAATATCTTTCAATATCTCAAGAGCTCTTACGCCGTCTTCGGCAGTGGTAACATTGAAACCTTCTTGAGAAAATTTGACTTGATAGATGTCGCGAATGAACATATCATCTTCAATGATCAATATTTTTTTCTTATTGTCTATACTTTCCATAAATTTCATTCTTTTTTTATTATTTATCTTCTCTATTTAAAAATTTCCTGTCACTTCACCTCCAACACTCTTACTCCCCTCTGTTACTCTTTCAACTTCCTCCAACGTTGTCAATCCAAGAAGAACCTTAAGAATTCCATCTTGCTTAATTGTTATCATGCCATTTTTGTCAGCATGCTCTTGTATTTCCGCTTCATTCCCATTGTGTTCAGAAATTATTTCTTTCATTTCTGAATCAATTTCAAGTGCTTCAAAAATAGCTATTCGACCCTTATATCCAGTATTCCCACATGCATCGCATCCCTTTCCCTTATAGACATGCACACCATCCTCAAGAGCAAGCTTGTATTTATCAATTTCAACCTTGGGTATTTTATCAACTTGCTCATGTATGAACTTTGATATTGACGATGGCACAGTTATCTCCTCTCGGCAATCACTGCATATTCTTCTCACTAACCTTTGCGCGCCTACAACTCGAATTGAAGAAGATATCAAGAAAGCTTCAATTCCCATATCCACAAGTCGGGGAATTGCACCAATTGAATTGTTTGTGTGCAAAGTAGAAAGCACCAAATGTCCAGTTAGAGCAGCATGAATCGTCAGTTCTGCTGTTTCTCCATCACGTATTTCTCCTACCATGATCACATTAGGATCTTGACGCAAAATACTACGCAAACCGCTAGCAAAAGTGTACCCTATTTCTGGATTTATTTGACTTTGATTGATTCCAGAAATTGAATATTCCACTGGATCTTCAAGCGTTATGATGTTTCGTTCTTCTTTATTTAAAATATCAAGACAAGCATATAATGTTGTTGATTTTCCTGATCCAGTCGGACCAGTCATCAAAATAACACCGAAAGGTTCTTTAATGTTTCGTATTAAAATCTCCTTGCCCTTGCCCATCAGACCCATGCTTTCCAAATCAATAACTTTATTGCCAGTGTCCAAAAGACGCAATACAATTTTTTCTCCATCCACAACCGGAAGCGAAGACACACGAAAATCTACAGCATGTCCATCTTCAACAATTTTAAATCTTCCATCTTGCGGTTTTCTTTTTTCGTCTATTTTCAAATCAGAAAGAATTTTTATACGCGAAACAACCGCCCTTCCAACTTCCTTAGGAATAGAAAGCGAGGCATATAGCATTCCATCAACCCTAAAACGAACTCTATACTCCTTAGAACCATACGGTTCAATATGAATATCACTAGCTTTTCCATCAATAGCATGTTTGATGATTACACTAAGAAGCTTGGTCACTGGAGCTGACTGCACCATATCCTTCTCGTCAGCTTCTTTTCCAAGTGACGAGTCATCTTCCGATGAAGCTTCGGAGTGCAGTGATTCCATTGCATCTTCAACGGCTTTCTCCGTTCCACCTTCATACTGTTGAAGCATTTTTTGAAAAATTTCCGGCGAAGCCAAATACAAATGAAATTTAAGTTGCATTTTTTCAGAAATAAATCGCAAAATATTCAAAGCATTCGCATTACGAGGATCGACAATGCCTATTTTGACATCACTGCCAACTGTTTCAAATGCGATAATTTGATTTTGCTTGGCAACATCCTCTGCGATAATAGGAAGATTTCCAGGAGCTATAATTGGCACTTCTTTGATATATTCCATTCCCAGCTCCTGCGCTTTTTTGCTAACATCAGTAAGGCTAATCTGTGCATCATCAGAGCCTGAAGATTCATCTATATCAACAACACTATCCTTTAATTTATCCTTTGGCATGAAAATCAGCTATTAGTTAATAAGAAATGGATTTGTTTTTCCTTTTGTGCCAACTTCATCATTTTTTGCTTCGATTATTTTTGATTTACTAGCAATATATGCTGAAAATGAATCGATCACGGATTTGTCTATTTTTCCATCAAATTCACCAATTTTTTCATTTTCAATATTCACAAAAGGCATATATCCAAAATCAATAGCAATTTCAGCTACTAATTTAGATTCTGATCCTGCTGATGCTGCCAATTCCTCTTCTGTCAGTTGCTTGTCATCATCTTTAGCCTCTTTTTTTACAATAGTAATTGAATTTATCTTATTCAATATCGGCATTCTTTCAAGGTTATCCAATAAAATCTTTATTTTGTCATATTCGCCAATCACTGAAATAGTGGCGGAGGTGAATTGCAATGAACTTGCTCGACTTTGTGCTGGCTTAACGGCAGAAACAACAAAATTAGCACTCGGCTGAACATTTTCTTTGCCAGCTAAGGTCAAGTCCAAAAGAGCAACACTGGCATCGGAAGCTAAAAGGTTAATTCCCGTAATAATTTTTTCTTCTACCTTTATTTCAGGCAAATATGTGTTTACTGCTTTCTTATTATCAAAATCATCAGCAATCATTTTTCCATTTTGTTCAATAGCTAGTTGCTTGTCACTAATAGTTTTCAATGTCTCTTCTTTTGAAGCCTTATTGTCATTTTGTATTTTAATATCCTTAATTAGTGGCAAAATAAATCCAAAGAAAAGTGCCACAATGATAACTAAAATTATTGGAAAAAAGAAAGTTTTTAGACGCATTTTTTTTTCATCCAAAAACTCGCTATATAAACAAGAATCCGGATGCTTTTATTAAATATTTAAGTATTTATAATTAGCTTTTCTTTACGACTTTCATTGAAACAGTTGTAACAATCGCTTTTTCTTTGCGAGCAACACTGCCAATTTCTACTTCGGAGAAATTATCCGAATGCTTAAAATTAGCAATTTGCTTTGCCACATCGCTATAGTTAACAGAGTCAAAAGCAACAATGACTGATCCATCTCCTTTATATTCAAACCTTGATACAACAACCCCAACATTAAGATCCGTATTAAGGCTATTCAGAACCTTGCTAACGTCTAAAGTGGTTACTATATTTTTATCATTGATACCAAGATTGTCTTTGATCGCCTTGAGGCGATTTCGCATATCAATTGTCAATTCCAAACTTTTAAGCTCGGTAATCTTAATGTTATCATCCTTTATTTGATTATCTAATTTAACATTATTTTCAACTAATTTTGGCAAATAAAAACTCAAACCACCCCAGACTAAAAAAGTGAGGACTAGTAATCCTAAAGAGAAAATCAATCCTCCATTTGAACCTCCCTCTGAAAAAAAAGGTTGTTTTTGCTGTTGATCTTGATGTAAATTTATAGTGGTCATTTTTGCTTACCTTGTTAAATTAGTCAGAATGACAAATTAACTTGGGTTTATTTTAATTATATTTAAAATACTATTCGCGTTTATATTCTTCGACTCCTCTAAGCGCCAAGCCAAGTGCCACGGAAAATGATGTGCCCAAACTGCTGACTAAATCTTTTGCATTGTCATCAACTATAATTTTTTTCCATGGATCACCCACCGTGACAGACATGCCAAGAGAATTTGAAAAATATTCAACCAGACCTTTCATCTTCGATGTTCCACCAGAAAGAAAAACCCCATCAATGCGAATATTTTTGTTTTTTTCACCATACGAATTCAAAATTCTTCTTGACTCTCCGACAATCAGCTCCAAAACAGGAATAACAAGTCCCGTTTCTTTGGTGTTTATGAGATCTTTTTCACCTTTTTTGAATAATTCTGCACGTTGCTTTGAGATACTCATGATATCACTTATAGCTGTGGTAATTTCACTGCCTCCTGCATCAATATTGCGGTTCACCCTAACCACGCCATTCTCAACTAAAATCATATTAGTTGCGCGACTGCCAATATCAATAATAAAAAAAGTACCATTATCATCGCCCACCAAGGAGCGCGCGATTGAAAAAGTTTCAAGTTCAACAGCGTTCACATTAAAATCAACGCCTGACACTAGCCGATCATAATGTTCAATATCTTTTTTAGGTGCGGCAACAAGGAGAACCTTAATTCTTTTGCTGATATTTTTTCCTGCATTTTGTTGCAATTCTTTTGCTGGCTCAATATGCTCAATAATTTCCCAACTCATAGCAACCTCATCTAGAGAACTAGGAATGTATTTATGCGCTTCAAACTGAATTGCGCTTGTAAGTTCTTCTGTCCCCATTTCAGGCAATTCAATGATTGTAATAAGGCCACTAAAACCAGGCACAGCCACATAGGCTTGAGAACCGTTTTTAAGTTTCATCTTAACAACAAGTTCACGCAACATATTGTTAAGTTTTTTTTCATAAGTAGAAGCAACTGCTCCACTTTTTTCTTCTGATTGACCAATCAGATCCAAATCAACAACGCCATAGTTTGTCAATTTAACTCTCTGATTTTCATAAGAAAGTTCCACAACTTTTATTGAAGACGTTCCAAAATCAACACCAACGAAATGATTTTTTTTTCCTGTTAAAAATTCCAACATTTTTGTATTTGTATTAAACTAAAGTTTATAACACTTATAAATATAATAACACATTTTTAAAAAGCAAACAATTGTAAAAATAAAATTATCCACACCAGCTCATATAAGCATACGAACATTTAAACATATAAGCATGAATCCAAATGCTAATCACTCCTTCCTCAATTTTAAGGCTGAAAAAATTCCACGAATCTGTTCTGGACATTATTTTTCCCATTCATTGCATTGATTGCAAAAAAGAAGGATCTTGGTTTTGTGAGAATTGCCAAGCAAAAATAAGATTACAGGATGAATATGTGTGCCCAATTTGTGAAAAAGTAATCACGCCAGATGGCCAAACCTGCCTTTCTTGCAAGAAAAAATATTCTCTAAATGGCCTCGTCATTGCATCCTCTTATACACAATCATCCATTGCCAAAGCTGTGCATCTTTTCAAATATCGATTCATTCAAGACTTGCATGTTTCACTTGGAGATTTGCTAGTTAAAGTTCTTCGTAAAACAGAACTTCCACTTCCTGATTTGATCTTGCCAGTACCTCTTCACAAGCGACGTCTAAGATGGCGCGGATTCAATCAGTCAGCATTATTGGCTGAACAAATTTCAACAAAATTATTACCAGGAATCATCCTATCCACCAACAACACGACACTTATACGCAATCGCTACACCTCACCACAAATGAAAATTAAAAAATATTCAGAGCGTCAAAAAAATATTAGCGGTTCTTTTTCCGTTTCACCCGACGTCAACATCAAAAACAAAACCATATTATTGGTCGACGATATCACCACCACCGGTTCAACCATTTTTGAATGTGCCAGGGTTTTGAAACTTGCTGGTGCCAAAGAAGTCTTCGCAATTGTGATTGCCAGGCAAGAAACCAGGAGTCATAAAAACATGTAAACGCTTAAACATTGAAAAATGTACCCATATAAACGTACAAGCATGTAAGCATATAAAATCAAACATCCTGCTCTTGCTTATAGTTAGCCAAAAATAGCCACACCCTTTACAAAACAACAAAAAAGTGCTATACTTATAGGTTGTTTAAAATACATCCCAATTTAAGGAGGAAGTTATGAACTTTACCCTATTAGGAAGGATGAATGCGGCTATTGAGGCCAAAATTCGACAAGCAAAAAACTCTGGCCAAGAATATTACTTCATGGAAATAAAGCGGCACATTCTCGATGTCTACCACAATCAAATTGGCGCAAATCGAGATGAGTACAGCAAAGAGATTTCCAGCCACTTTGGCAAAATAGGCGCCAAAAAGCGCAAAGAAAAAAAGGAAATCAGGATCAAGCTTATTGCAGTGTTAAAAGAAGCATTGCAAATAAGAAAAATTCAAGAAGCTGAAGAAATTTGGCTTCAAGAAAAATTGCGCGAGGGGTCGGTCATGATTTCAGAAGAAGGAGATCTGACCTACCTAGAGGAGGAAGAAGACTGAAAAAATTTGAGGATATTGCGAAACTGCAATATCCTCTTTTTATTTTCAATCATTATCGTTAACTAGAAAGATAAGTGACCATTCTGCGTATTATTTACAGTCAATGATGCTTTTTATTTATCAAATTTCAAGCTATTGACAAATATCTTAAACGTGTTATTATCTAAGTTCGTTCTTTAGGGCATTAGCCCATATTAAAAACTAGGAGGTAGCATGTTGCCAGACAATGAAATGAAAAAATTTGCTTCAAAGTTGTACAAAAGGACTCTTAAGACCCTTAAGGGCGGCCAACACGGTTTTTATGAAGCAGTTAATCTTGCCATCAAAGAAGAAATGCTAAATGATGAAAAAAATGCCCCACGTATGATGCAGGAAAAAGGAATGATCATCCCTGCCATAGGACACATGCTCATCCATAGGCATCCGAGGTTAGTCGTCTAATAAAGACAACTAACAAAAAACACAAAGGACTTTCGAAAATTCGAAAGTCCTTTTATTTTTTTTCTCAACAAACTTACGTGCAAAATAAACCTATTCCCTCACTACCCCACAATCCTGCAGAGCCTTGAAATGTTCAGGCTTTTTTCTGAAAAGATATTCTAAAACTTTTCCTCGAATATAAATTTTCTTAAGTCCATTAGCACTAGCAAAGCTCTCTATGTCAATTGCCGCTTCACTCATCTGCTCTTTTTCTTCCACCAATAATTCTATTTCAGCTAGTTCATAGGAAAAATCTTCCAGTCCACCATTCAAGCAGGAGTCATACTCCACAAAATCAATATCTATTATAAATCCTTCTTTTTTATATTTTCTTCGCGTTATTATGCAAACGCAAAAGGATTCATAGCCCAAAACTTTTATATCATTTTCAAAATCACCTATCGGCGCAATAGCAAAAATTTCTCTGATTTTTTGTTCGCCTTCAATTTCTTGATATTGCTGAATATTTACTTTTTCTGCCATCTTGTGCATTGGCAACTTGAGCTCAAATTCCTCACCTCTTTTTCGCAGCCAAATATCGCTCTTAGTTAAATTATATTCAACAGTGTCATAATACACATCTGTAAAAGTTTTTTCACTGATAAATTCAACTCCTTCAAGAAGTCTTTTCGATTCATTTTCACTTAGTTTAAATTTTTTTTCAACTTCAAACATATCGGATTGATTTCAATTATTGATTTTATTTTTCCACTCTTTGAATTCCTCAAAAAATTTAGCAAATATTTTCAGTTCAATATTAGCAGCAGCTTCCTGATCTTGTTCAACATAAACTGCTCCATCTTTTTCAGGAGAAAGAATGCGCGACAACGGATAGCCATGATCTTGTTTTTCAGACACATATTTTCCAACATGTGAAATTTGCTTCACTGTTGTCATTCCCAATAGT
Organism: Candidatus Moraniibacteriota bacterium; assembly: GCA_038318455.1. Lineage (GTDB taxonomy): Bacteria > Patescibacteriota > Minisyncoccia > Moranbacterales > GWC2-37-73 > UBA12068. The sequence continues at coordinate 2,543 of JBBQCF010000029.1, read as the reverse complement.
CCACTTTTAGGATCAAGATATGCCAAAGAAAAATCCCAAATAAATTGCTTGTCTTTTTGCGGATATTTTTCAAATGTCTCCTGCCAAATTTTCAGCACGCCATCATCATTCATTTCCTCCCTGTCTTTGCCAATCCTGCGCATATACACTCCCGGTTGCTCATGGTCTGGCAAGAAATTTGTTTGAGCAGCTTCATCAACTGCCAAGGTTGGAAGGCCTGAAAGTCCAGCATATATTCGAACTTTCTTTTCAGCATTGCCTTGTGATGAAGATAAGTCTTCCTCAACTTTTTCAATGATATTCAAATCAGCCAATGAAAAAACTTCCATCCCACCAATAATATCCAGCAGTTTTTTATACCGCGCAAATTTGGCAGGATTATGTGTAGCTAATAATATTTTCATAAAAAATTTATTACATGTGCTGTCCAAAATTTCTATTGGATTGCCAAGCTTCTTCCTCCTCCTCAATCGGAGTGATATAATATTTAATTATAGTAAGTTTTGAACCAGCATAGACATCGCTCTCATCAGTTTCTTCGACCAAGTTTCGACGATTTTTTTCATACATCTTGCCCCTTGATTCAACCGTAAAAACATCGAAATATTCAATTGCTTCTTTCATGCCATATTCACCACCCACATTCAAGTTAATATCTTTTTCTTCTGTTCCAAGATCATCAATAACTATCCTTATTCTTTCTTCATCGAAATTGACTAATATTTTTCCGTCACCCTTCCCATCTCCCAAGGAATTTTTTGAAAGCTCAATCAGATATTTTCCAATTGCATATAATTTTCCAGGCGTCGCTGGCGTGGCAGATTCTTCAGAAACCCCTTTCCACCAAGTTGCAACCACAGTTGGAATAGAGCTTGCTTCGGATGCTTTCAGTTCAAGACTTTTTTCAAAAATTATTTCAGACATTTTAGTTGTTTTTATTAATTTAAAATTATTTTACATTTTGCATTCTTGTTTCAATGTTTTCATGTTTATATGACTATATGACTATATGCTTTCATATATCAGCTCTTCACTGTTAAAGGAATTTTTGATCACATCAATTACTTTGCCAAAAACTTGAAAATCTTTGCGCATCACAATTGGACGATATTGAGGATCCTGTGACATTGGACGCAAAATCACAGCATTTGGGGAAAAATTAATCTGTTTAATAACTGCCATGCCATCAATAACAGCTACGACCTTATCTCTTGATTGAATATCAGTTGTTATTTCAGTTAAGACTAAATCCCCTGTTTCAATTCCAGCATCATGCATAGAATCTCCCATGGCACGAAAAACCACCACTTTTTCAGCTTTATGTTTTCCCAAAAAACTTCGATCAATTGTGACAAATTCATTAAATGATTGCTCTGCAAAGACATTCAAATTGTCACAACCAGCCGCGCTAACCACCGGCAATGTTATTGTGCTTATCGACAAATCCATTTCTCTGACAAGCTTTATTCCCCGACTTGCATGACGAATGCGACTAATGAGACCTTTTTTCTCAAGACTTTCCAAATATTGCACCACTGTTCGAGACGAAGAAACATGGAGAAAACTTGCGAGTTCAGAAATTGTTGGAGAAAAATTGTTTTTTTCCAAGCAAATACAAATATAGTCGTAAACTTTTTTTTGTTTTGAGGTTAAATTTTTTGATTTTTTTTGTAGCATCTGTCCATTATACATTTTTTGCCTCTGTGTAACAATAGCAGAGTTATGCACACAATATACACAAATTCAAAATAAAACCTACATACAAAATTATGGCTTAAATAAGGTAAGTCATCCACCTGTAACACTTTTCAAGCAAGCTTGCGCGCGTCGAAATGTGGGCAGGTGTGCATAACTCAAAATACACAATATACACAAACAAACACATAAAAGCAAAATCTTTTTGCTTCTATGAAATACCCTTCGAATTCTGTAATTTTTCGTATAAAAAAATAACCACCACTTGAGTGGTAATTATTTTGTTTTATGCGGAGAAAGAGGGATTCGAACCCTCGAAGGCGGTTAAGCCTTGCCACGTTAGCAATGTGGTACTTTCGGCCTCTCAGTCATTTCTCCCAGATTAAACATTTTTATCTCACATATCTATCTAGATGTTTTTTATTGTGCGTTCCAATTATTTTAAAATATCTCTCAATATCTTTTCGATTTTCCAATCTCACATCTTTTTCTTTATGTATTCCAGGGCTAAATCCCATATTTTTCAATATAAAATAAACAGAATCCACCAAAGGCTTAGACATATTTGTAAATTGCAACTTCTTATAACTATACATTCTTCCTTTTGATTTGTAAACGTGGTCATAAACGGAGCCATCTGTGTCAATCAATCCGCGTAAACATGCTATTTGAAATTTTTTATTCTTTTTAACCCAAGCTGGAATATCTGCATGTTGCTTAACCTTATTACCAATTTTCAATCCTATCTTACTATTTAAAAATTTTATTAGATCAGTTCGAGATATCACAATATCAAGAGCATCACAATTAGACCTATTTATTATGCTAGGCTTAACATTAAAAATATT
>JBBQCF010000028.1:0-11977 GCA_038318455.1 Candidatus Moraniibacteriota bacterium | reverse complement strand
GCCACCACGTTTTTGAATTTTGTAGTGCTTGAGATCAGTTCTTTTTCCATAACCATTTTCTGTGATGATGAGCAATTGATTTCCTGCTTGTCCTTTGGTAACAATATCCATTCCAACAACAGTATCGGTAGTCTTTAATTTGATTCCTCTGACGCCAGCAGCTCCTCTTCCCATGGCGCGAACATCTGACTCTTTAAAGCGAATTGCTTGTCCATTTGAAGTACTAATAACAACTTCATCAGTACCAGTAGAAGGCTGTACCCAGTTTAGGGTGTCACCCTTTTCGAGTGTGATTGCAATTAATCCAGAACGTCTAACATTGTCAAAATCTTCAATTTTAGTTTTCTTTACTACTCCCATGGTAGTGGTCATGAAGAAGAATTTGTATCCATCGGACTTGTTGTATGGAATCATGGCTGTGATTTTTTCGTCTTGCGATAATTGCAAGAAATTAACCACCGCTTGACCCTTAGAAGTTCTTGAGGAATCTGGAATCTCATAAGCCTTTGTTTGAAAAACTTTTCCAGTGTTCGTGAAAAACATCAAGTTGTCATGAGCCATCACGCTGGTTACCTTTTCAATAGAATCTCCTTCTCTGGTGCTGGCTCCGATCACACCTTTTCCTCCGCGCTTTTGTACCTTGTATACATCGGGGTTCATGCGCTTGATGTAGCCATCTTGAGAAATGGTTATGATAGCTTCTTCATTTGGAATCACATCTTCTTGCTTGAATTCTTCAATGCCAGTTTTTAATACCTTGGTTTTTCTCTCATCGCCATATTTTTCTTTGAGTGCAATCAATTCATCCTTAACTACGGCTAAAATTTTCTTTGGACTTGCTAGGAGATCTTCAAGCATAGTTATCAGTGCTAGCTTCTCAACGAGTTCATCTTCAATTTTTTTGCGTTCAAGTCCGGCCAAGGTTTGCAAGCGCATTTCAAGAATTGCAGTTGCTTGTCTTTCTGAAAGCTTGAATTTTCGCATCAAGTTAGCATGAGCTTCTTCGCGAGTCGGTGATTTTTTGATAGTTTCAATTACTTCATCAATATTATCTAGGGCAATTTTCAAGCCTTCAAGAATATGTGCGCGATCTTTGGCTTTATTGAGGTCGAATTGAGTACGACGCCTAACAACATTGTTTCTATGAGTGATGTATTGCTCGAGAATTGATTTTAGAGAGAGTATTTGAGGATCAATTCCGTCAACAAGTGCCAACATGTTCACATTGAAATTTTTCTGCAAATCTGTCATCAAGTAAAGCTTGTTGAGGACCTTTTGGGCGTAAGCATCTTTTTTAAGCTCAACCACGATACGTACACCATCTTTGTCAGATTCATCGCGAAGATCCTTGATTCCCAGAATTTTCCCCTCTTTTACCAAATCAGCAATTTTGATTATCAAATTTGATTTGTTCGTAAGATATGTTATTTCTGTAACGATAATATGAAAACTGCCAGATTTTGTTTCAACAATTTCAGTTTTGGCCCTAGTAACAATTTTTCCACGTCCAGTTGAATATGCTTCCTTAATCCCAGGAGTGTTATACATGATTCCACCAGTTGGAAAATCTGGACCTTTCACGAATTGCATCAAATCATCCACGTTGGCTTCAGGATTGTCAATCAAGTGATTGATAGCATCAGCCAATTCATTGAGATTGTGTGGAGGAATATTGGTAGCCATACCAACAGCAATTCCCATGCTTCCATTTAATAAAAGTTGTGGAAGTTTTGCTGGAAGGACAACTGGTTCTTTGTGCACACCATCAAAGTTTGGTACAAAGTCAACAGTGTCTTTTTCAATATCAAAAAGCATTTCCTCTGCAATTGGGCGAAGTTTTGCTTCAGTATAACGATATGCAGCTGCAGAATCTCCATCCATAGAACCGAAGTTTCCTTGACCCCAAACAAGAGGATAACGAAGAGAAAAGTCTTGCGCCAAACGGACCATAGAATCATATACAGCAGTATCACCATGTGGATGATATTTACCAAGCACTTCTCCAACTACGGTAGCGGATTTTCGAAATTTTGCGCTTGGACGAAGGCCAGTGTCCCACATGGAATATAGAATTCTGCGATGCACAGGCTTAAGACCATCGCGAACATCTGGAAGTGCCCGAGCGACAATAACGCTCATGGCATAATCTAAATAGGATTGTTGTACTTCTGCCACAATTTGGCGAGCTTCAATATTTTCTGGAACAAAGTCTAATGGTTTTTGATTAGCTGCTTTCATATCAGATTAGGAAAAATCGCTTGAGCAGTGCTCAAACAAGTTTTTTAAATTAACACTATAAACAATTAAGGTATTTATCGGTACGTTTTTATTTTGTGTAATATCGCTATGAAAAGCAAACATAAAAAATCCTTTTATATTTGCTTAATTTGAGATACTATTTTTATTGTAAATCACTCGGTCTTGTTGTGCCAACAGCACTGTCAATTGGCACGACTGGTGTTGTATTTTCACTAAAACTCGTAATTGAAGGTATTTGATTCTTTGCTGTTTTTAATTGTTCAGTAAGTGACACCGTTGTATCGGTGGATTTTTCATTTTTAGCAGTACCTTCTTTGAATATTAAAGTAATAGAAAAAATCCAAATAGTTATAATAAAAAACATAGAAACAGCAACACTTCCCCAAACCCAGCGAAGGCGTATATGTTCAGGTTGTTTTCTTATTTGTGCAATTTTTTCTGAAATATTCATAATTTTCTAAAACAATAAACTATGATTCATGACTCATTAAAACAACTTCCATTTTTTTATTTTCCAAATCTTTTTTCTTTACGGAGAATTTGGCTATTTTTTCCTTTGGACAATTTCCTATTTCGGCGCAAAATTTGGTTTCGTCGTCAATATCAGCAGTTGAGCCCGCAACTTTGTAATGCATTGGGATAATAATAGCTGGTTCAATTTTACGAATCAATTCAGTTGCCTTTTTCCCATCAATAGTATAATTTCCTCCTACTGGAATAAAAAGTATATCAACTCCGTCAATTTCCTCGAGTTGTTTTCCTGTCAAATCACAGCCAAGATCGCCAAGATGACAAATTTTAAGATCTTCTGCTTCAAGGATAAAAATAGTGTTTCGTCCTTTAACCACACCTTCTTCCCCATCATGAAAAGAATCAAGACCAATAACATTAATTCCCTTTACTGCATATTCTCCAGGTGTTTCAATTACAACAGGATCTCCTTTAATAGCACCAACATTGTTGTGGTCAAAATGTTGGTGTGAAACAAAAACAACATCTGCTTGTCCTTGTGGTGGTCTAATTCCTAATTCCTTATCAAAAGGATCAAAAAAAAGTGCAACATCTTCAGTAGCTCTTCCTCCCGGCTTGATAGTTATTTTAAAGCAAGAATGACCATAATATTGTATTTGCATGAGTATGGGAATTTAATTTTTTAGAAAAATCTTTAATACTGACCAAGTATAGCATGGGAAATTTTTCTTGTCGAGATTGTTTTCACCTAATACTTGCCCCGCGGGTCTAATCTAAATGGCCATATTAGACCTTATTTTGTTTGTTTGACACAGCTTAAAAATAGCTGCGAAGTCTTGCCAAAAAAACAAATATAGTATAAGATAATCAAGTGGTTAATTTATTAAGAAAATTTAATAGCGGAATGGTTTAATTCTGCACTGAATTTCTTGATAATTTCCCTTTAAAAGGGATTTTTTATGTATATAGTGCTTATTTAATTATTAAAAACAAGGCAAGTGGCACTCTTGCAAAGGTAAATATTATGACAACAAAGAAAACAGACATTCTCGACAAGTTGGCCGAGGAAGTAGATAAAATCAAGAAAGAAGATGTAATGGTGGCACCTAAAAAGGCTAAAAAAACCGTTATTAAGGAAGAAGAAGAAAGAGATATGTCTCCCATGGCTATTCTTTTGGAGGAAAACCCAGTTAAAATTCCTCAAATTGGTGATGTCTTGGAAGGAATCGTGATTGATATTACTTCAAATTCACTTCTTTTGGACCTTGGAGCACTTGGAACAGGTATTGTGCTTGGAAAGGAAATCAAAGATGGTCTTGCTGTTGGTAAGGTAAAAAAAGGCGACAAGGTTGGAGCAACACTTATTGATCTTGAAAATGAAGAAGGATATATTGAACTTTCTATTCGCGAAGCTTCATATGAAAGAGCGTGGGATGATCTTGAATCTAAAAGAGATGCAATGGGCGCAGTTATGACTAAAGTTTTGGATGCTAATAAGGGAGGACTTATGGTGGAAGTTAATGGAATTACAGGATTTGTTCCAGTTTCACAACTTTCAAGCGAACATTACCCACGCGTTGAAGATGGAGATAAGAACAAAATTCTTGAACTTCTCAAGAAATTGGTTGGAAAAGAAATGTTGGTGCGTATCCTTGATGCAGATCGTGAAACAGAAAAATTGATTGTTTCTGAACGCGCAGCTTCAAGTGAAAAAGAAAAAGAAGTTATTTCTCAATTACAAGCCGGAGATGTTATTGAAGGTGAAGTAAGTGGAGTTGTTGACTTTGGTGCATTTATCAAATTCTTGCCACCAGCTAAAATGGCTTCAGATAGAGAAAGTGACAAACTTGAAGGCTTGGTTCATATTTCAGAGCTTGCTTGGCAGCTTATTGATGACCCTAGAACTATCGTGAAAACTGGAGACAAAGTGAAGGCTAAAATTATTGGTATTGATGACACCAGAATTTCTCTTTCAATGAAGGCTCTTGCTAAAGATCCTTGGAGTGAAATTGCTGAAAAATACAAAGTTGGAGACACAGTACAAGGAAAAATTGACAAAATCAATCCTTTTGGAGCATTTGTTTATCTTGACAAAGACATTCATGGCCTTGCTCATGTTAGTGAATTCCAAGAAGTATATCCAGGAAAGAAAATGGATGAAATCCTTCGTGCGGGAGAAACCTATGATTGGAAAATTCTTTCTATTGAGCCAAAAGACCACAGAATGGGCCTTATGATTCAAAAGATAGAAAAATAGTCAGAAAAATAGTTTCACTTTCAAAAGTCACCTCAATAAACCGAGGTGACTTTTTTTAGGCAAAAATGATTGCTTTATGCTTGAAATAGGCTTATAATCAGATAAATTAATGATATAAATAAAGTATATGCAAAAATCAAACATCTTTATTATTTCAGGACCATCTGGTGCTGGCGAGGACTCTATAATTGGTGAAATTGAGAAGCAGCTGCCAATTGAGCGAATCATAACGACTACAACAAGAAGCAAAAGATCCGGTGAAATTGAAGGAGAGCATTACTATTTTATTTCCAAAGAGGATTTTAAGAAAAGACTTAAAATAGGAGATTTTGCTGAACACGCGGAGCAATATAATGGAAATTTTTATGGAGTAACTAAGATTGAGCTTAAAAGAGTTCAAAATTCTGGAAAAATAGGAATTTGGAAGATTGAATATAAGGGCGTGATGAGTGTGAAGGCGGCATATCCAGAAATTATATCAATATTTATAAACACGCCAACTTTAAAAATTTTAGAAGATCGCATTAGAAATAGGTATAATGTGACAGAGGCATATATTCAAGAGAGAATGGAGTATACAAAAGAATGGCTGAAGCACGTTAATATTTATGACTATACGGTAATAAATGATGATGGAAAATTGAATGAGGCCGTTAATTCTGTCATTGGGATAATAAAAAATAATTGAACAAAATGGCACAATTCGTAAAAACAATTCAAAATTTTGCATTTAACAATGAACTTTGGAAAAAAAATTCCAAAGTTGTTCTTGGCATTTCTGGCGGTCCAGACAGTGCTTGTCTTTTGGATATTTTTAGTAAACTAGCACCAAAATATAATTTAGAAATTCAGCTTGCTCATGTAAATTATGCTCTTCGCGGTGAGGACTCCGTGAAGGATGAAATTTTTGTCAGAGAGCTGGCCAAAAAATATGGTTTTAATATTACTGTCTTAAAGCCAAAAAAAAGTGAATACAAAGGAAATTTGGAAAGTGCTTTGCGTAACATTAGGTATAACTTTTTTGAAAAACTTCGCAGCAGTTTGAATTTTGATTTGATTGCGGTGGCGCACAATCAAGATGATCAGGCCGAAACTGTTTTGATGCGCATCATGCGCGGAAGTGGTCTGGCTGGACTTAGTGCTATGCAAACAAAAACGGGAAATATTATTAGACCGCTACTGGAAACAAGCAAGGCTGACATCTTGGATTATATGAAAAAAAATAATCTCAAATATAGAACCGACAAATCAAATAAGAACAAAAAATTTACCAGAAACAGCGTTAGACATGGATTACTCCCCTATCTTGAAAAGAATTTTAATCCAGCTATTAAAAAAACATTGGGAGATTGGTCGCAGAATGTGGCTTCAGACTATGCTTTTATTGAAAAAAGTGCACAAATTTTTGTTGAATTGGTTTGTAATAATAAATGTGCGACTTTTAGTGCTAGTAAGTTTATTTCAAAGCACGATGCAATTAAGCGTCAAGTTTTACGTAGTATTATAAATGAATTAAAAAAGAATGTCTTGGATATTGAGAGCGGACAAATTGAAGAAATGATTAAATTGATAAAAAGTGTTAAAAGTAAAACTCAAAAAGCAAACATTGGAGGCTTGAATATATCCAAAAAAGGTGATAAAGTTGATATACGTTGTTAAAAATTTATAAACTAACTAAAATTATGGAAAAACTATTAAAAAATATCGGTTTTGTGATACTATTTTTCTTGCTCATGTCGACAATAATGATTCTTTATAGTGGTCCGGCTCAAAAACCTGTGGAAATTTCTTTGGGAGAGCTTGCAATTCAAGTTAATGATGGCAAAGTAAAAAATATTTCTGTGGATGTTAATGATTTGGCTATTGAGCTTGTTGATGGTACAAAGGAAAAATCAGTCAAGGAGCCACAAAGCTCACTGACCGAATCACTGAATAATTATGGTGTTGATAAAGATAAAATAAAAGCTACCAGTATTGAAATCAAACAAGCATCTGGCTTTAGCGCTTTTGCTTCAAATATCTTTCTGCCATTCTTGCTTCCCTTTATTATTATTGGTGCTTTTATTTGGTTTATGCTTCGTCAGGCGCAAAGAGGAAATTCACAAGCAATGTCTTTTGGCATGAGCAAAGCACGCATGACTGATCCTAAAGATAAAAACAAAAGAACTACTTTTGCAGATGTGGCTGGAGCAAAGGAAGCTAAGGAAGAGCTTGGCGAGATTGTGGAATTCTTGAAACATCCTAAGAAATTTATCGCCATTGGAGCAAAAATTCCAAAAGGAGTGTTGCTGTTAGGTTCTCCGGGAACAGGAAAAACTTTAATGGCCAAAGCTGTGGCTGGTGAAGCCGGTGTTCCCTTCTTTAATATTAGTGGATCTGAATTTGTGGAAATGTTTGTTGGTGTTGGAGCTTCAAGGGTGCGTGATTTGTTCAAGCAAGCCAAAAAAAGTGCTCCAGCCATTGTCTTTATCGATGAAATTGATGCAGTTGGACGTCATCGCGGAGCAGGACTTGGAGGTGGACATGATGAAAGAGAGCAAACATTAAATCAAATTTTAGTTGAAATGGATGGCTTTGAAGGAAATACTAGCGTGATTGTGATTGCTGCAACTAATCGTCCAGATGTTTTGGATCCAGCATTGCTTCGTCCGGGTCGTTTTGACCGTCGTGTGGTGATGGATTTGCCAGACATTAATGAACGAGAAGAAATTCTGAAGATTCATATGAAAAATAAGCCAATCGAGAAAGCTGTCAATGTGCGCACTCTTGCTGAACGAACCTCTGGTTTTTCTGGGGCTGATCTTGCAAATTTGGTCAATGAAGCTGCAATTTTGTCAGTAAGAAGAGAAAAGAAAACTATCACAGAAGATGAGCTTAAAGAATCTATTGAGAAAGTTATCCTTGGACCAGAAAGAAGGTCTAAAGCGATCAATAAAAAAGAAAAAGAAATCATTGCCTATCACGAAGCTGGTCACGCACTTATTGGTTCAATTTTGCCCAATGCTGATCCGATTCAAAAAGTTTCCATTATTGCACGTGGACAAGCTGGAGGATACACCCTTTCTGCTCCAACTGAAGACAAAAGTCTTCATTCTAAAGCATATTTTATTGATGAATTGGCAACTTTGCTGGGAGGACATGTTAGTGAACAAATGTTTATTGGCGATGTGACAACTGGGCCCTCTAATGATCTTCAGCGCGCCACACACATGGCTCGAGCTATGGTTACTCGCTATGGAATGAGCACATTGGGACCAAGAACTTTTGGCAAAAAAGAAGAAATGGTTTTCTTGGGTCGTGAAATCAATGAGGAAAGAGATTATTCAGATCATACAGCTGAAAATATTGACGCAGAAGTTTCACGTTTTATTGCTGATGCATATAAGACTGCGGAAAAAATTCTTACCGAGAAAAAAGATATCTTGGAAAAAATTGTAGCTGAACTTATGGAAAAGGAAACAATTGAAAGAGATGAATTTAATAAGATTGTTGGCATCATCTTGCCAGCAAAAGAGGAAGAAAAAAATATCGAAACAGAACCAGTGCAAGCATAAAAGTCTTCAGTTTGGGAACTTGATCATTGATTAAGCTCCCTATAGTGAAAGCTTTAGTACAGCAAAAAAATATATGGAAAAGAATCAATATCTTGATATCTTGAAAAAAGCTTTTTTTATAAGCTGGAAAAATAAATTTCTGTGGTTTTTTGGTGTTTTAATTTTAATTGGAACGGTTATTTCTAATTTGAACATAAACAGTGATATGGTCATAAATAAAGATATAAACCAACTATTAATAGATTTAACAAAGAATGATCAAAAAATTATATTTATTATTAGTATTATTCTTTTTTTGTTTTGGATAGTTATATTTTTATTAAAAATAATGGCCGCTACGGGAATTATTAAATCAATTAATAATCTAGCGCTCTATAGACAATTATCAATCAAGGCTATTTTGATTGAAACGAAGAATTATTTGAGTAGGTTAGTATTGTTGGAGATCATGATTGGCATGGCTATGTTGGCGACTTTGCTTATTTTGGCTATGCCAGTTTTATATTTGTTTGCAATTAAGGCCCAACCATTTGCAATAATTGCGTTAATTTGCGCAATTTCAATAGCCTTGCCCATTTTAGTGACAGCTTATTATTTAAATAAATACGCTGGATATAATATTATTTTGGCAAATGAAAAGATAAGAACTTCTTTAGAATTTGCATATGCTATATTTTCAAAAAACATCAAAGAAAGCTTAATTATGGGAGTTATTTCCTTTGTATTTACTTTATTGGCAACCGCTATCGCTTCGCTGGCAATGCTAGTAGTCATTACTATATACAGCTCTTTTAAAATGGCATTGTATTTGATGTTTGTGAAAATTATCGCTAATTTTCTAATTTTGGCAATAATTATAGCAATAATAGTTGTGGTGGCAGCTTTTTTTTCTTGGTATCTGGTATTTTTGTATACATCATGGTTCCTTTTCTTCCAAGAAATTGCCTTTAAAAAAGCAAAAAATGAAGAAATGAAAACAGTAATATTAAAAGATGAAATGGAGAATGCGGAAGTTGAAATAAGTTAAAAATGGACGATTAGCTCAGTTGGCTAGAGCGCTACATTGACATTGTAGAGGTCGTTGGTTCAAGTCCAATATCGTCCACTAGTATAAAATAATATAAAATCCTCACTTATGCATGAGGATTTTATATTATAACAAGAAAGGTAACAATAAAGAATATTAAGGCGCCAATAGCAAGGTTGCACAATTATATTGTTGACCACTTATTTTTACAGTCTTTGTTCCGGCAATTTTTGCACATTCACCTTGAATTAAACTAGATATGGCAGCATTGCCAGTATTTGTTAAAATTGAGCCAACGGTGAAATTTGGAGCTAATTTTTGTGAGGCAGGATCTGTAGAAAGAGTGTTCCCTCCAGCACTCATATTTAATTGTCCCCCCCCGTTTTTATCTTGGGAATACGAAACACTAAATGGAAAAGAATCATTTTTATTTTGCAATGCAAGTTTTCCCTTAGAATCAGCTAGTGCATAATTTGTAATTCTAGCAAGAACACTTAGTGCTGCTCCTTCTATTATTTGTTGTCCGGCTGTAAAATAATCATCACCATTTGGTTGTGCTTGCATGATCATATTTTGACCTTGCTGGTCAATTTGATTCATGGAATTTGCTATTATGGCAGCAGGTTTAATAATGACACCATTTGATTTTTGAGGCTTTACTCCATTAACTTGCTCCTTCTCTCGGATACTTGTTTTGTTGGCCAGTGTTTCTTCGTATTTCTTTTTTGCAATCATGGTATAGCCAGCAACATTATTGCCCCAGCTCATGGCAGTCATGATACCTTTCATATTTCCAGTGTAGAAAAGATCATCAGGTGTTGGTGCAAAAGCAGATATGTTTGTTGTAAATGGTTGACCGGTAATAGCTATTCTAGATTCTTTAATGAAATAAGAGTCATAATTTTTGCCAATTCCTTCATAATTAAGGGAGGATGCTCGGCCTTTACTAACTGTATTGAAAAAAGAATTCATCTGAACCATAGCTTCCTGCTTGGAGCCATTGATAAGGTAATCATTCCAGTCAGTTATGATACCCCCTCCCCCTCCTTTTCCAATGATAGTTTCTGTTAGTTTTTGAACACCTTTTAAGGCGGCAACTTTAGCGATCATGAAAATTACACCAAAGGCTTTGTTTTTCATAAAGGTAATTGCTTTTTCAGCTATTTGTGATAATGTTCCTCCTGCTCCAAGATATCCAGCTGCGGTGCCAGCGAAGGAGGATATGGTTGTTCCAAGTGAAGAAACAGCAGTTGAAAGATTTGGCACAAGATTAACAACATCAATCCAGGCTTTAGCTTTTGGTGTGGTCTGAATAAAAACCAAATTTAGGCACAAAATAATGCAGAACATTGCGACAATTTTTTTCTTAAGCATCTTTTTGAATTTTTGAACTATTTATATGAAAGCTATATCTAATTTTGAAATTGTTGGAAATAATTTACTACATCATTTTGCATGAAATCACTAATCAATGTTATCCAATCCTGCATTCTATTCGTAAGCATTAATATTGACATTGGGTCATTCTGCATATTTATAGTGCCCGTTGTCTCTCCCATGGACAATAATCCATGCACTAGCGATAATAATTTAACATGGATGGGCAACATTGATTCAGGAACCTCTATTGAGTCCACTTGTTCTAGTAAAAGTTCTAATCTGTTTCCAAAATCAGAAAAATATGCAAGATCAGGATTCGAAGTTGAGAGAGAATATAGATGTTCCATAATAGAATCACCAAAAGCGGCAAAGTCATCTGCAGTGACTAGCTGATAAGGTATACTGCTTTCAATTAGATACCCAATACGGGTAGAATAGACTGATGCATCCTGTAGTAGTTGCGCCTTTTTTTGCGTGGCATTTAGATTTGGATAGGATTGTTTTAGTATTTTAATTTTCGTCTGGTCTACTTTTACAATAAGGGATGCCCATGTCATCGGACTGCCCTGCCTCTCTTTAATAGCAGCATCCATTACACTCTGTAAGTCCGTTGATGAAAGCGTTTGATCAGTGTGAGTATCGGTATAATTTTTCACCTCGCTAATAAAATCATCTGTCAAGGAAGAAATAGCTTTATTATTAATATTTGATACTGAAGGTATAACTATCTGGGACAACTTATCTCCAGGGGCTGGCTTAGTTGGATCATAACCACTTCTTACTTCGACTCCATCAGAATATCCATCGCCGTCCGTGTCAGCATTGTTTGGATTTGTTTTGTATAGAGCTTCTTCTGCATTTGTGAGTCCATCGCAATCACTGTCAGTCGATTTATCACAAATTTTAATTGTGTTATCTGCTGCATTTACATAAGAAAAATAATTAAAACCAGCCAGTAAAACACAAGTTAAAATAAGGATAGCTCTTTTGATATGTTTTATTTTTATATACATATTTTATGATAGAAAG
>JBBQCF010000027.1:0-12284 GCA_038318455.1 Candidatus Moraniibacteriota bacterium | reverse complement strand
TTTCAAAAGTAATCAAGAGACAACTTGCCAGTTATATTAGGATTAATAAAAATCATCCACGTAAGATCAATATGCGAATTAAAGAATATTTTGACATTGGTCTTATTGATAGGGAGACAAGAGAAGAATATCTCAAAGCTGCCTACATTCTAGCCTGAGATGCAATTTTACCCTCTACAAATACCTCGTAGGGAGTCAAATAGCCAAGTCTTTTTCTTGGACGGTTATTGATAAGCTTAACTGCTTTATCTACGTCCTTTTGTGTTAGTTTAGCAAGCATCATCTTTTTAGGAAAGTACTGTCTTAAGAGTCCATTAGTATTTTCATTCGTACCTCTTTCCCAGCTGTGATATGGATAAGCAAAATATATTAACATTCCAGTGCCTCTGCCTGTAAGTTCATGCTCGCTAAACTCAACTCCATTGTCATAAGTAATGGAAAATTTCTTATCAGCTGATATTTTCAAAAAACTTTCAATAGTTTTTTCTTTGATCAAAACTGCATTTTTCTTTAGAAAAAGATCAGCAATTAAAAAGCCGCTTTTTCTCTCAACGTGTGTAAGTACCCCTGTTGTTTTTTCTCCGCCAACAATCGTATCTCCTTCCCAATCTCCAATACGTTGCCGCTTCTCAATAATCTCAGAGCGAGTGTCTATGCGCTGTTTTTTCTCGCTCTCACGCGTCTTTTCACGCTCCTTGGTGCCATGCCTCCTTCGGTATTTTCCTTTCTTCTGTCTAAAATATATTTTCCAGCCAGTTTCTTCCTCATAAATGAATTGATAAATTGTTTCGTGGCACACCATGTCTTCATATTCATTTTTTCCTCTGCCTGCAATTTGTTCCGGAGACCAATCTTCTTTCAATTTTGTTTCTACGTACAACCTGATAGTTTCATTTTTGAGTAATACTTTGGTTTTTCTTTTGCCCTCTTTTCTCGTCTTGATTGAATTACTATGTGCACTTCTTGCCTCGTATTTAGAACCGCCATTTCTAGAAATCTCCCTGCTTATCACTGAGGGATCAACATTGATATGATGAGCAATATTCTTTTGAAGCCAGCCTGCTCCAAGGAGGGTTTCTAGCTGAAATCTCTGCTTAAGTGTAAAATGTGAATGGGACATCTTGTTTGTGATATTAATTAGTTATGTAGCGTAACTATTATACCTCACAACGGGGTGTCCTTTTGTTTGAAGGGAAAATGCACTTCAGATTAGAATTTAAGTGAATATGTTTGCATATAGTGAGAATATGGTTTATAATTTAAGCATAATAAAATAAACAAAAAGTACCATTGTTATGAAGATATTACATAGCAAACTGCCTAAGATAAAAAAAGATCTTAAAACTTTTCTCTTGAGTGAAGAGGGAAAGATGACAAAAAAAGACATTGCAAAAATGGCAATTGTTGTTGTGGCTGTTGCTGGTGCAGTTGGTGGAATTACAAAGCCAAATGATGCACTCGCTCGCTGTGGGCACTCTTCTCATGGCTCTCATGGCTCTCATGGCTCTCACAGTCGTGGTGGTTGGTGTTGAAAAAGTTTCACATTGTTTATTTGAAATTTCAATCCCGCTCTTTATTTGAGTGGAGATTTTTTATAACTTTTTTTGGATATCTGGCATGATTAAGTCTTATACATTGAATCTGGACAGTCAATGCAATCAGCGTTGCTTGTTTTGCATGAAAAGCGATGATATAAATAAGAAAAGAAAAATAACCTACAAAATGGTTGCTCATGAGATAATAAAGGCTAAGGAGCAAGGATATGAATTGGTTGATTTTTTTGGCGGTGAACCCACAACTTACTCCTTTTTAAATAAAGCTACAAAATTAGTTCAAGACTTGGATATGCAATTTGGCTTGGCCACAAATGCTATTTTATTTTCTTCAAAAAAATATACAGACTCTTTTTTTAAGAACATAGATATAGAAAAAATTGGCTGTTTGAGAATATCCATGCATGGTATAGGAGAGATACATAACAGGTTGGTGCAAAATGATACTGCCTATGATAATTTAATTCAAGGTATGAAAAATATTCTTTTTTTTACTGAGCGTTTTTCTGTTAATATAGTGATAACGTCTTTGAATTATGAAACACTCTCAGAGATGGTTGAAATACTTCATAAAATAGGTGTTAAAGCTGTAAAATTTTCAGGTATCAATAATGTGGGGAGATCCAGAGAGAATCAATGGTTGCTGATTAATGAAAAAAAAGTAGAAAAGCATTTAATAGCGGCAATTAAAAAAAGTGAACAATTTGATTTCAAATTTATTGAGGTTCTCAATATGCCAAATTTTTATCTTAAAAATAAGCATAAATTCAAGCGATTAAGTTATGATGAAATAAGTTGATTGGGATTATGATTAATAAGAAAAAATAACAATTTTCATGCAAAAAAATCATAGAACACATCTAAAAACAGAGAAGAATTTAATTAAATTTGCAAAAAAAACTAATGTTTCAGAAAAGGCAAAGAATAATTTGTTGTGGTTTTTCAGGGAAATTATAGCTGATGATAGCTTGGAAAAAACAGAATTCGAACTCTCCTTTAAAGTTAAGCGCGATATTTTAAATAAAGGAGAAATTCGCCTGCTTAATATTGACGCTGGAAGCTATGCATATAGCAATGAGGCTAATTTTCTCAAGAGACTTCTCTTATATAAGAAGATTGTGTGGAATAAGACGAGTTGCGAAAAGAAAAAAGAAATATTTTCTGCTCTAGAATCCATAGCAAAAACACCACTTGATTTATATGGAGGAGCTGATATTGATGAAGATACTATCTCATTTGCTTTTTGGCTTATTCTTGGTGGTGTTGAAAAAAGTGGCAAAATTAAGTTTATAAAAAATGCAGATGTTGTCCTTGGGAAAATTTTTAAGGCACTGCAGATACCTCCAGCATTTGAAGTTGATGCAGGAGATGTGCTAAATGTTGGTTTTGATTTGGAGAATAAGGCTGCATTTTATAAGATTTATTATATTTTAAATAAAAAAACTGAAAAATTTATCAATAAAAAGCAACGAGACATTGTTGCTTCATTGGGAGTGAGGCTAAATGGTCTGATGAAACACTGGTTTTTTGTGAGTGAAAGATATATTATTGATGAAACAAGTGATACATTGGGTAGGAAGAAAATTTATCTAGAATTTTTAGAACCAGTATTGACCTCAAAAAAGACAACCTATAAGCTATTGGAAGATATCTTTAAAATAGTAGGCTGTCCTTGTGAGATGAAATCACTTTGGGAGTATATAAGTGTTCTAGAGGGCAAAATAGTAATAATTGCTTTTGAGAAAGATGGTACGGTGACTTTTTATATAAGAATTTAATTTATCCTTGAAAAAATATGCAACAAGATTTAGAGAAAACACCTACTCAGCTGGATATTTGTTTTAGTGAAAAATGCAATCTAAATTGTGATTATTGTTTTGTCAATAAAACAAGTACTGATATTCTTGATTTTGAAACAATCTCATCAGCCGTGAATACTTTTTTTGCCCTAGCTGGTGAAAATAAAACGATAACATTCACAACCAGTGAGTCATTTTTGTATCCAATTTTATTCAAAAAATCTGTCAAATATATTTACAATGAAGCTGCGCGAAGAAAAATCAATGTGCAGGTTGTTGCCACGACAAATGGAGTATTGTTTGATGAGAAAATGCGAAAATTCGTATCAATGCTTGATGAGGATAAATTTACGCTTAATTTTAGTTTGGACGGTAAAGCCAGGAGTCATGATGCTCACAGAAAGGTTCGTGGCGACAGCGCTCAGTCATCATTCAATAAGGCTATTGCTAATTTCAATGCTTATGATAAAAAACATCTGGTTAGGATTATTACCACAATTACTCCATCAGAAGTGGCTTTTTTGGAAGAAAATATGGAGTTTATTTTATCCCAGGGTTTTAATAGTGTGGATCTTTTTCCTCAAATGTTTGCCATATGGAATCAGCAGGAACAAATATTATTAAAAGAGAACCTTTCCAGAATCATTACTAATCTCAATGGTGGAAAATGGCAGGGAAAAAATCTGAGACTACTCAATCGTCTCTGGGGAACTAGTCCTTATGCAAAAATATTATTAGGATCAGATGGAGCTTTTTACTTATTTGAATGGATTTTGCCTTTGAAATATGAAGATAGGGCAATTTATAAGATAGGTGATTTGAATAATTTAAATATGGATAAAAGAGGTGCCATGTTTGATTTTTTATTTGAAAAGGCTAGACAGAAAAATGGAGAAAAATGTTGTTCTTGCAAATTTAACAAATTTTGTGCTAATCCATTGCCATTGTATTTATGGGCAACTCATAATAGAATGGACTTCCATCTTTACTTTAAAAACTTTTGTCAGCTTTCGCATATTATGATTAACTCAAGTGGGCTATTGGAAAATAAGAATATACTGGACAAAATTGAGTGGAGTAAATCACTGGGTATTTGATTCAAAAATAGATATGCTTAAAAAAAGCAAGGAAATATCAAAAATTAAGTTAACATTAACTACAAATTGCAATGCAAATTGTAGCTATTGTTTCGTTGAGAAAACAAAAGAAAGAATGTCGCCAGAAGTGGCAAGAAAAAGTGTAGATCTCCTAATTGAGTCTACTGGAAAAGAAAAGCTGTTGTCACTCTATGGAGGTGAGCCATTTTTGGAATTCTCACTGATTGAAAATATTGTGATTTATGCCAGAGAGAGAGAAAAAAAATTTAAAAAAAATCTTATTATTTCAATTTGTTCCAATCTTCTTCTTTTGGATGATCATAAATTAGCCTTTATTAAGAAATATCACTTAAAGGTCACTGTTAGTATTGTGGGAAAGGGTCTTGATCATAATAAGTTTCGAGGCGCAAAAGGCTTAATTGGTTCGTATGATCGGGTTATAGGAAATATGGCAAAGCTGGCAGCAGTTTTGCCAAGAGCAGATATTGGCATCTCCTTTGTCGTTTTGCCTAGTTTGAGTTCAAAAATTGAGGATTATTTTTTTCATATCCTATCTCTTAAATTAAGCAATAATATAAATTTTGAAATTATTCAAGAATTTGATAGATGGAAAGATGAGGATTGTAAAAAGTTTGTCTCAGCTTTTCAGTCTATATTGCTTAAGGTTGTTACTAAAATAGGGGAGAATGATTTTATTTTTATAAATCCTATTTCTTGGGAATTGGGACGCAGGAAATTAACCGAAACTTATGGCGTTTCTTGTCAGGTTAAATATAACATCGAAGTGTATCCTTCAGGTGACATGGCATTTTCTCCATTTTTACTCAATGGGGATGATGCTGAAAAAAAACATTTTTCAATTGGCAATATTAAAACTGGTTTAAATGAGAATTTTAGCAATTGCAGACTGGATCCAAATAGTGAAAAATGTGAAAAATGTGAAAGTAATTATTACGGGAATTATTCTCGTACGGATGATGCATCTTTCGTGGTGGAGTCTTATGGAAAACTAAGCTTGGAGGTTGCAAAAAAAATTGAATTACTTTCAAAAAGGAATAGTTATTTTCGTGAATATGTTAGATATGCTAAGAAAAATCTTTGTTTCTAATCATAATGAATAAAAATAATTTTGAAAAATCAATAGCTAAATTAAGAAAAACATCTATCAGCCTGCTGGGTTACGATAATCTTTTCAAGCTATTGGCAAATAAAAATTCAGTAGAATCTTATATTGATGCTGGCCAGGTGGCGCAACATTGGAAAAGGTCAAGCAAAAAAGAACCCGATGTGATTTCAAAATTTATTTATTATTTTCCATTTTGCGCTCAAAAATGTCTTTATTGTAGAGAACCTTCAACTAAAATAAAAAATAAGACAGAGATAGACAATTTTCTTATTGACACTAAAAAAGAAATGCAATTCTTTTCACCTATTTTTAATGGTCGAAATTTTGACTATCTTACCGTCAATGGGGGTAGCCCTGATTTGCTGAGTCCAAA
This sequence comes from Candidatus Moraniibacteriota bacterium, assembly GCA_038318455.1. GTDB lineage: Bacteria > Patescibacteriota > Minisyncoccia > Moranbacterales > GWC2-37-73 > UBA12068. The sequence continues at coordinate 6,336 of JBBQCF010000027.1, read as the reverse complement.
TCAGTTGGAGGCTGCCATGGAAACATTGTTTTCAAATTTTAAATTTAAAGACAGCGCAATCAGGCGTATAGAGGTTAACCCGCTAGGTTTAAACTTGAAAAAATTGAAAATAATACAAAAATTTAAATTTAATCGCATTAGTTTTGGCGTTCAATCTTTGTCTAAGAAGGCATTACAATATGCTGAAAGGCCATATGTGCAGTTTAATGTTTTAAAAAGTATCATTTTATCTACACGCAGGGCCGGTTTTGATGATATTAATATTGATTTAATTTTAGGTCTTCCTGGAGAAAGTTATCTTCAGTTTGAGGATGGTTTGCGCAAAATTTTTAGCTTGAGACCAGCGCAAATAATGATATATATATTAAATGAGCCGAACAAGTGTTATCTCAAAAAATATCCAAAAATGAAAGTAGTTGATTTTCAAAGAAATATCCAAGACATGCTGGCTGGCTTTATAGCGAGTGATTTTATTGATGAAGCTGAAAAGAGTGGATACACAATGGTTCCAAATAAAAAAGATATTAATTATAAATATTTTTTATTTGTGCGAAATGATGTACCATCACTTTCTTGGCTTAGTGACATGGATAGTTATATAAACATAAGGACATTTGTTATTGGCAAAAGAAATCTTTCAAACATACCGGCAGACTTGGTTTATGAGAGAGTGGCTGATTTTGATCCCAATGTTGATATTTATAAGAAATTTGATATTAATGATGAATATGAGATGAAAAAATTTATTTTTACATCCATTGGAAATGCTGGCAGAATTGATACTGTTTTGTTTAAAAAAATATTTAAACGAGACATTAGGGACAAATTCGGATCTTCCATTGATATTCTTAATGAAAATAATAGATTATCCCTAATAAATGGTGTTATTGTGTTTATCAATAAGGACCCGAAGGAAGTCCTTATTGATGTGACGTTCTTTATCCTAAATATGCGAAAGTAAACTTGCCTTAAAGTCACTAATTTGTTAATATGTTATTAGTAAGATAAAAATTAAAAAAAAATATGTCTAATAAAATTAAAGTCGTTTTGCTTGGTACGGTTACAGTTATCATTTTAGTGGTTTCGCTTGGTGTATTTTTTTATCAAAAACAACAAAGTCTTAGTCAGAATTCTTTGCAGCAAAATCAGTCAGCAAATCAAGCAGCGGATCAAGGGGAGCTTCCACGAGTTTATGAAAAGCCTATTATTTGCAGCAAGTCTGATATCGCAAATCTTGCAAAGCTTGACTCTAATAAACAATACATATTCATGCCTGATGGAGAGGCTCAGTCTGACATCTCATCGTATAATAATTATCTTTTCTGTAAACTATTTTTGAAAAATAGCTCTGCGGATATGCTTGATGACTTAATCGGCAATTCGAATGATTTTTCACAAAAAGCATATATGCAGCAATGGTTTGCTAAGCTTAATTCTTTAAATGTTATATTTAAAAATGTTGATTGTGGATCTAGTGATGTTAATATTGCAGTTAACAAATACAAAAAGGCCATACTTGAGCCCCTCAGTGAATCAGCACCTATAAATTTGTCTGATAATTTAACAAGCAATATCAAAACTAATCTCAGCAATATTTCAAGTTTAGATTTATGTGGATTTTTCAAAAGAACACCTGAAACAGTTGCTAAGCTTAAAAAGGATGATTTTTGCGCTGGTAGTTTTGAATGTAATGCCTTAATGAATGATGATATTGAAATTTGCACTAAATTATCGAATGAAGGCGATGTTGAAATGTGTAAAGACAATATTTGGTATCAACGGGCTTTGGGTGGTGATGATATTGGGATGTGTTCAAATATTAAATCTTTCAATATGAATATTGCATGCCAAGTTTATTTTATAGATAATGATAGTATGTGCGATGGCATGGCTAATGATATCAGTAATAAGTTCTTTTGTAAGTAGGTTTTACAAAAAAATATTATTAAATTGTGCTTGATTTAGAGTTTATTTAAAAAATAAACTCTAAATCATATTCAGGGACACTTTTTGTTTGTTATGTCTAAGAATTATTGATAACATCAATATGAAAAAAGCTGATATTAAGGTTGGATTTCATTGTAATAATAATTGTCTTTTTTGCGTGCAGGGACCAGAAAAAAAGAAATTTGGCAATAAAAGTACTGAAGAATTGGAAAGTATTATCAAAAAAGCAAAAAATGATTGCGACAGCATAGTTTTTACCGGGGGTGAGCCAACAATTAGAACTGACTTGATTGGACTCGTGAGCCTAGCAAAAAAAGTTGGATATAAGACTATTCAAATTCAATCTAACGGTAGAATGTTTGCCTATAAAAAGTTTTGCGATGAAATTGTGGCTGCTGGTGCTAATGAATTTGCATTAGCACTGCATGGACATACTGAAAAATTGCACAACTATCTTACTGGTGCTGATAGCTTTAGTCAGTTGATTGTTGGCATAAAAAATCTTAAAGAGCTTAATCAGAAAATAATCACCAATACCGTGGTGGTAAAATCAAATTATAGGCATATACCGGAAATTGCCAAGGTTCTTATTGGGCTTAATGTTGATCAGATACAATTTGCCTTTGTGCATGCACTTGGTTCAGCTAAGAATAATTTTGATAGTATTGTGCCAAGAATGGAGCTAGTGGTTCCTTATCTTAAGAAAGCAATTGATATTGGAAAAATTACCAATAAGAAAATAATGACAGAAGGCATTCCTTTTTGCATGCTTAATGGATATCATGATAGTATTTCGGAAACAAACATGCCTGACATGAAAATTTTTGACCAGGTGACTATTATAGAGGATTATAGAAAAATGCGCGTTGTGGAGGGTAAAGACAAAGGCACCAAATGTTTGCAGTGCAAATATTTGAATGTTTGCGAGGGTCCATGGAAAGAATATCCCAAGGCTTTTGGCTGGGAGGAGTTCAAGCCGATAATTAAGGAAAAATGAAATGGTCAAGAGTAATGCCTTGTTGAAAGAGGTTGCTGCCAATCAAAGAAGGCATTGGGTTAGGATAACTCGTGCGTGCAATAATAAGTGTTTGTTTTGCCTGGACCAGGAAAATCAAAATGGTCTTGTTTTTTCTATGAAGGAAATTTTATTTGATCTTAAGAGGGGTCTTGATAGTGGAATAAAAAGAGTGGTTATTTCTGGAGGAGATCCAACTGTCCATCCGAAATTAGATAAGATAATTAAGAAAGCCAAGCAGTTGGGCTATGAGCATGTACAAATTATTACCAATGGTAGGATGCTGGTTTATGAGAAATTTGCAAAAAAATTGAAGTTAGCTGGTCTTGATGAAGTTACACTTTCATTACATAGTCATATTGAATCAGATTTTGAAAAGATGACTGGAATAAGGGGGAGTTATAAGCAAGCGCTGGGGGGACTTTTGAATGCTCAGAAATATGGCTTTATCGTTAGTGTGGATATTGTTATTAATAAGATAAATTATAAAAAGCTAAAGGAGACATTGCAATTTTACATGAAAATGGGGGTAACCGAATTTGACTTATTGTATCCAATTCCATTTGGTAGTGCTTGGAAAAATAGAAAAGAATTATTTTTTTCACCAAAAAAGGCGGAGAAATTTTTGCAAGCAGCTTTTGCTCTTTCGAAGAGTGACAAGGTATTTATTTGGACAAATAGATTGCCAGCCCAATATCTAGAGGGATATGAAAATTTAATTCAAAATCCAATAAAAATGAGAGATGAGGTGAATGGTATGCTTGGGGAACTATTATTGAAAATAAGAAATGGACAAGAATTGTCATGCAGAGGTGAAAAATGCAAATATTGTTTTATGCAAAACTTTTGTTTGGATTTGGATTTTTTGTTGAAAAAAAAATCGCTGCAAGGAAAGCAGCAACCTCCTTGTTTTAATTTGAAAAATGATTACAATATCAATCCACATACATTTTTTCTGGATGGTAATCTTGATCCTTTTGTTTTTTTGGATTTTTATTTAAAGAATAGATATTTCGTGAAAAGTTTGAGATGTAAGAAATGTGTTCATGATAAAAAATGCCAAGGAGCTTGGATAGAAACTGTCAGAAAAAAAGGATTTAAAATTATGAAAAATTGTTTGAAATAAATAAAATTAGAATTATTTCCAATATGGCTAAAATAGGATATATCCAGGTAACCAGAAAATGCAATCAAAAATGTATAATATGTTCAAATCCTCCCACTGAAAAAATTCTTTCTCTCGATAGCGCTAAAAAAAAAATCGATGAAATAAAGAAGGACGGTGGCACGGGTGTCATAATAACAGGAGGGGAGCCAACCTTGTATGAGGAACTGCCTGCTCTGATTGCTTATGCATGCGAAAGAAATGTTTTTCCAAGGGTGATAACCAATGGTCAAAAAATGGCAAAACTTAGCTATGCCAAATTGCTTGCAAACGCTGGTCTTAGGCATGTGCATGTTTCCATTTATTCACACAAAAATTCAGTGCAAACAGCTATTTCAAAAAATAGTAATTCTTTGAAAAATATTTGTAAAACTCTGGATAATTTAAAAAGAATAGGCGACATAACTGTTAATGCTAATATTGCTATAAGTAAGTTGAACGCGGGTCATCTTTCAGAGACTATAAGATGGTTAACATTAAAATATCCATTTATCGATCATTTTGTTTTTAACAATTTGGATCCCTTTATGAATAGGGCCTCTGAAAATCCAGCAGTTGTTCCAAGTATGCGTGATTTTGAGCTTGAGTTGTATCGATCGTTAGATTTCTTGCAAAACAACAAGAAAACTTTCAGGGTTGAACGTGTGCCGCTCTGCTATCTCCCAGGTTTTGAATTTTCTTCAACAGAAACAAGAAAAATAGTTAAGCATGAAGCCAGAACAGTATATTTCCTAGATGAAAAGGGCAAGGTTACTCAGAAACAGTGGGGAAATAAAAAAGCTCCATGCTGCAATATTTGTTCACTTGATGAAATTTGTGCTGGTATTTTTGGGCGAGGAGAGTATTATTCAACAGATGAGCTTAGCTCGGTATTTGTTGATATGAATAATATTATTAAAAAAATAAATGAATAAGGCATTAATTTTTAATTATCTTTTTTTCCTGCTAATTTTCGTTGTTAGTGTGGTTGCTATAAAAGAGGATATAAAAAATAAGAAAATTAAAAACATTAGAATATTGGACGGGCTTATCGCTGGTGTTGTTTTATTTGTACTTGGATATTTGCTTGGCGTTTTTAGCTTGCAATATTTTGGTATGATTTTTTTTAATGTAGCAGTTTCCATGGTGGTGGTGTATGCTTTTTGGAGTCTTAATTTTTGGCCAGCAGGAGATGCAAAATTGTTCGTGTTGTTTTCATTTCTATTGCCATTGAATTCTTACATAAAAAATTATTTTCCAATTTTTCCATCTTTTGCTTTATTGGTAAATATTTTCGTTGTCGCTTTTATTTTTTTGGTATTTTGCGCAGTCTTTTATTTTTTAAGAGAATTGTTTGGTGGAAATATTAAAATTTGGCAACAGCTAAATGGGGATAATATGAAGGAATTGTTTGTGAGTGCAAGAAAAAAAATGAAAAAAGAACTAGTTTTGAGAATTGCTAAAAGTTTCCTCATGATAAGTTTTTTTATGATACCATCTATTTATTATGGTGGATTTGGCAATATGGATATATTGGATATGGTTAGAAGATCTTTCTTGAGCCTTATTATTGGTGCAGTTATTTTTTATATTGTAAATAAATATATAGAAGATACGCAAGATTATGAAATCTTAGTTCAGGATTTGAAAGAGGGCATGTGTCTTTCAATTAAGACAATAAATAACTTCTTTTCAAGAGAATTAATTGACGCCCTGGGTTCATTGCGGGCTGATGGATTAAATCAAGAGCAGGTTGCCCTTGTTTGTAATTTCATGTTTATTCAAGGAAATAAAAAAATGCTAGTTCAAAAGCATGTCCCATTCGCCCCTTGGATTATTCTTGGTGTCATCGTTACAATTTTATTAAAAGGAAGTGTGATGCAATTGATCATGAATTCGTTATGAAATTATTGCTCAAATGTAATTTTATGCGGTATAATGAATTATAATTTATAAAGTACTGAATATGTTCAAGAAGCACCTCGCCATCATCTATCTCATATCCTTCTTTACTGCTTTTTGTAGTTTGATTTACGAACTTCAATATTCTCAACTCCTCTCTGTTTTGTATGGTAATTCTGTCTTAAGGTATTCTCTCACTATCGGTATTTATCTTTTTTCATTAGGTGTCGGTGCCATCTCTTTTCGCCTATTTTCGAAAATGAAAAGCGAAAAAGTGCTTTGGGCTTCTCAGATGTTGCTAGCAATTATTGGTCCATTGGGAATAATT
>JBBQCF010000026.1:0-12480 GCA_038318455.1 Candidatus Moraniibacteriota bacterium | reverse complement strand
AAAGCATGAATTTTGAGCAGACATTGATGTTGTCTGTTTTTTTGTCTTGTGGTACAATTATCAAACAATACACTACATATAGTGTATAAAGATAAAATTTAACAAACAAACAAAAAATATGGCCATCAAACAAGTGAAATTAAGAAGTGGAGAATTGGCGACATTTGATCGCGCCAAAATTGAAAATGCGATTGCATTGGCATGCGATGCAACTGGGGAGTTAAACAAGGAATTTATTGTGAAAATGTCTGATGATATTGTTGCTGAACTTATTTCTCTTGGGGGAGAAGTTAATATTCCTGAAGTGGAAAAAATTCAAGATGTCACGGAAAAGCATTTAATGAGAGATGGACGCTACGAAACTGCTAAGGCTTTTATTTTGTATCGCAACAAGCAAAACGAGAAGCGCGACGAGAAAAAGGAGCAATTAATGGCGCAGTTTGAAAATAATTCCATGCAAGTTGTTAAAACTAATGGAAAAAAAGAGCTTTTTGATTTGAAAAAAATCAAAGCAGTCTTTGAACGAGCAGTCGAGGGGTATGAAGAATCTTGCACTTTTGCTGATTTGCTTGAGGCTTTTAAGAAAAACATTGTAGATGAAATTAAAACTTCTGATATTAATAAGCTGCTAGTTAAGACTTGTATCGATTTAGTGAGCGTGGAAAATATTGCCTGGCAAGAAGTGGCTGGCAGAATCTCTCTTTTTAATTTATATAAAGAGGCAATTCGCAATCGAAACATTAAGCATGAGGATGTGTATTCTCCCAAAGCGGTGCTAGCACTTTTTCATGAATATATTAAAAAAGGTTTGTATGCTAAGGAATTGCGTGAGGCGTATACTGACGAGGAAATTTTAGAAGCTGCTAAGAGTATCAACGGAAAACTTGATTTGACCTATGGGTACACTACGGTGCTTTCTCTGCAAAAACGTTATCTTCTTAATCCCAATAAAATTATCAAAGAACTTCCGCAGGAAATGTATTTTTTCGTGGGGTTGTTTATGGCCATGCCTGAAACAAAAGAAACTCGCGTGAACATGGCAATTCAAATGTATTTGGCTTGCGCCGAGCAGAAAATTTCTTTAGCTACGCCGTCACTGATGAATGCGCGCACAACCTTCCATCAACTCTCTAGTTGCTTTAAATTGAATGTGGATGATGATCTTCGGGCAATTTATCACTCAATTGAAAATATCGCACAAATTTCCAAATTTGGCGGAGGAGTGGGTGTATATCTGGGAAACATTCGCGCGCGAGGCAGCGCGATTCGCGGAGTGATGGGAATGTCTGGAGGAGTGAATCCCTGGGTGAAAGTTATTAATGACACTGCGATTGCAGTAAATCAACTCGGTTCTCGTTTGGGGGCAATTTCAGTGACATTGGACATTTGGCATCATGACATCTATGATTTTTTGGATCTGCAAACTGAAACAGGAGACATTCGATCCAAAGCTTTTGATATTTTTCCAGCAATTTCGGTGCCAGATCTTTTCATGAAAAGACTTACTAACAATGAGGAAATAACATTATTTGATCCACATGAAATATTAAAACTTTACGGAAAATCTTTGCAAGACACTTTTGGTGAAGAGTTTGAAAAGTTTTATGAAATTTTAGAAAAAGATGAGCGCATTTTGATGCGAAAAACCGTGCCAGCCAAAGAATTGTTTAAGAGATTTTTGAAGGTGGTGGTGGAAACTGGTATGCCATATGTGTTTTTTCGTGACACCGTTAATCGCATGAATCCTAATAAACATGCGGGTAATATTTATTCTTCGCAGCTTTGCACTGAAATTTGTCAAAACACTTCGGCTTCAAAATTTGTCGAAGAAACTTTGGAAGATGGAAAAGTGCTGATTAAATATGAACCAGGTGATACCGTGGTTTGCAATTTGGCGTCAATCAATGTGGCCAAAGTTAATGAGAGAGAAATGATTGATAAAATTATTCCAATTGCAATGCGCATGCTCGATAATGTGATCACGCTTAATTATTATCCAATTCAAGAAGCTAAAAGAACTGCGATGCGTTATCGCTCCGTTGGCTTGGGTTATCTTGGCTTGGCTGAATATTTGGCGGTGCAAAAAATTGCCTATGATAGTCCCGAGGCGCGGGTCGTTACGGATAAACTTTTTTCCAAATATGCTTTGGCGACATATCGCGCTTCAGTTGATTTAGCCAAAGAACGTGGCGCGTATCCATTGTATAAGGGGAGTGAATACGATAATGGAAAAATTCTAGGAAAAGATGAAAAGTGGTTTGAAGAAAATACTGAAGATGGAAAACTTTGGAAAAAACTTTTTGCTGATATGAAAAAAACTGGAGTGCGCTTTGCATATAACACCGCGCCAGCGCCGAACACGTCCACTGCTGGGGTGGTTGGCACGACTGCAGCATTGCTACCGATTTATAAAAAGTTTTTTGTCGAAACAAATTTGAGTGCACCAACAGTGCGTGTGGCACCAAAATTGAGCAAGGAAAATTTCTGGTATTATAAAGAATATATCAACATGGACATGAATGAAGTGATTGATATGATGGCAGTGCTTTATAAATGGATTGATCAATCAATTTCATTTGAATGGATGATTGATCCTTCAAAAGTTTCTCCCGCGCAATTGTATGAATATTATCTGAAGACTTGGAAAAGTGGCATTAAGACTGTGTATTATGTGCGTAGTCTTTCCGGGGAAGTGAAAGATGATTGCGTTAGTTGCAGTGGATAGTTTTTTTACTGTAACTATTCGTCCGTTTTCTTTTTAGACACGCTCTTGGCCGAAATCTATGGCCAATCGCTAAGAGTTCGCTGTCGCTCACTGTTGTCTAAAAAGAAAAAGTTCTCATGTTATTTTTCAGGAATCATGACAAAAATAAAATATATGCGCTAGCCAGTTTTGATAATACTTTTTATTTTTGCACTAGAAAGTGATTCCTCTGGGATAATATGTCAGAGAGTAAAAGAGCTTTCTCCGTGCTAATAATAAAAAGTATTATCATTTATAACGTAAAATATTTCAAATAAAAAAATATGGAAAAAATGAAAATGAATTTAATGTTTAATCCTGATGGCAATGACGATGTGTCGGTCAGAAAAATAATTAAGGGACAAACCACAGGATTGTTCAATCTTAATGCGGTGAAATATCCTTGGGCAAAATCATTGTATCAAGTGATGATTGGAAATTTTTGGGTGCCGGAAAAAGTTTCAGGACTCAAGGATGATGCACGCATGTTTCACAGTGATCTTTCTGAAGAAGAACAACGAGCCTATAAAGGAATTTTGTCATTTTTGATTTTCTTGGATTCAATTCAGACTGTGAACTTACCGCATCTTTCTGATTATATTACCTCCCCAGAGGTTAATTTGATTTTGGCGATTCAAGCTTATCAGGAAGCAATTCATTCGCAATCCTATGCGACCATTTTGGAATCAGTGGTGGAGAGCAAAGAACGCGATGAGATTTATTATTTCTGGCGTACTGATGAAATTTTGTTGGAAAGAAATAAATATATTGGTCAAATTTATGAGAATTTTATTGCCAATCAAAGTGATGAGAATTTCTTCCGTGCAATTGTGGCCAACTTTTTGCTTGAATCAATCTATTTTTATAATGGGTTTGCCTTTTTTGATACCTTGGTGGACAAAATGAAAATGTTAGCAACTGGAAGAGTTATCGCCTATATTCGTCGAGATGAGCTTACGCATATTACATTGTTTGCCAATATTGTCAGAGAGATTAAAAATGAATATCCGGAACTTTATTCTGAAGAAATTATTAAAGAGATGATGGAAACAGCAGTTACCCAGGAAATTCAATGGAGTGAACATATTTTAGGAAATCGCATTCCTGGCATGAATGGGCAAACTACAAGAGATTACACCGAGTGGCTAGCTAATAACCGTTTGGCCATGCTTAATATTGGTCCACTTTATCCTGACGCAGTTGTTAATCCTTACAAGCATTTAGATCGCTTGCAAGATACTAATGGCGACAAAAGCAATTTCTTTGAGAGCACGGTGGTGAATTATACACAATCCAGCTCAATGAATGGAAGTTGGGATTTTTAAATTATTCATACAATATAGACGAAATTTGTGACAATGTGTTACAATGACAAATGTAATTTTTTAATAAACAAATTATATGAAAAAAGTGCTCATAGCATTAATTGCTATCGTGGCTATAGTGTTGGGGTATATGTTGTTCTCAAGCAAATCAGCAGTAGCTCCTGCAGTTAATAATGAAACAGCTAAGACGGTATCAAAAGAAGAAGTTAAAGGTGTAGAATCATCAAGTAAAGCACAGCCGAAAGTATCAACTAACTCAACTAATGATAAAAAAAAACCTATGGGATTAGAAATTAAAACAACTAAAGAGGGAACAGGTGACCGTGTTATTAAGTCTGGTGATCATATTTTCGTGCATTATACTGGTAAGCTTACCAATGGAACAGTTTTTAATTCTAGCGTGACTCGTGGCGTGCCATTTGATTTTACAATCGGGCAAGGTATGGTAATCGCTGGATGGGAACAAGGATTCCTTGGTGCTAAGGTTGGAGAAAAAAGAACACTAACAATTCCAGCTGAAATGGGATATGGTTCTCGCGATATGGGAACAATTCCAGCTAATTCAACACTTATTTTTGATGTCGAAGTTGTTTCTATTAAGTAAATAGACCAGCAAAGCTATTGAAAAAACTCTCAATTTATGAGGGTTTTTTCTTTTTTTCAGAATCGTGTATACTATTTTAGGTAGGGTTCATTCAAATATGAAAACATATAAACATTTAATCAAATAATCATACAAGTATTATGCATATAATAGATGAAGAAGTGAAAAAAACCTTAGAAATTTTTGCAATATTAGAATTAAAAACATCCCAAGTGAAGGAGCATGTAGAGAGATTGAAAAATGCTTTATTGCTCGACATGGCAGCGGAAGCATATGCCGAAAAAGGGCAGATGCTAGAGGATATGAACTTTACTCAAGATGATGTTGAAGATTTCTTGACTGATAATTATGATGAAGGAGAAATTGAAGAAATCCTGTCACGAGTTTCGCGCGACGTGATTGTGGAATATTTTTCAAAAATTTCGAAAGGCGTTGATGAAGAAAAACTGGTTAAAGTTAATGAAATTTTGACAGAGAAATTTGATTAAGAGTATAATTGGAAATAGGAAGAGGTGGGTATTTAGGTGGGTATTTAAATACGTAATTAAATAAGTAATAAAAAAATATGATATATAATAAATCTCGCATGATTGGTTTTGAGCCAGAAGAAGATGATGATGAAGATTGTGGCGACTTTGGTTGCTAAGATTTTTTCAAAAAAAAGAAAAAGACTATCTTTCAAGCGAGGTAGTCTTTTTTTGATGGTGAAAGTTAATTTGACACTTTGGCGTATGATGTAGTAATATACCCCCATAGGGTATAGTATCCTGAAAAGTAAGAGTTCTTTTAACTATCAGTTCTTTAATAAAAAAGGAGGATGTCATGGAAAAGAAAATAACAAAATTATTTTTAAATCCTAATGAGATGGCTTTTCGCAAAATTTATTGGCCATTGCTTCAAAATGAGGAAATAAACACAGTCTTTAGGCCAGGCAAACGTCTAGCTGGAGATGAGCGTGGTTATCGTGAAGGTCAAGTCGTGATGGCGAGAGTCATTGATTCCATGGGTGCTGACTGGGCGGGCGTCCCACCGGAATTTTCAGAAGAACTATCAAAACTTATTCGCATTAAAGCTGTTTATGTTAAAAAAATACAAGAAACAGGCGAAGATGATTTTTCAGGAGCTAGCTTGGATGTGCAAAATCAGGATTTGTTGAAATATCATCTCGGTGTTATTTACAATCTTTTTCCTGATGAAATAAGTGGGGATTCATTTGTAACGATAATAAAATTTTCATATGAGGATATGGAAAAGGCAAATAATATGGATAAAGAAAAAACAATAGAAGAATTGATTGACAGTGGTATTTTAAAGCAAGCACTGAAGCCACTGGATAATTCTCATCATTTTTATCTTGCGCCTTTTTACACTATCTCACTTGTTGAAGATGATTATCACGCAAGAACGCCAGCTATGTGGAACTCTGTTTATCGCACATTTGAAATGGATATGGTCCATAAAATGTTGGTAGCAAAAACAAGTAATGCTACTGAAATTTTAAAAGTTTTGCAAAAAGATCCAAAATATCTTGGAGGTGGATTTGGGGTTGGCTTTAAAGATGAGGGAATAGCTTATCTTGATAAAGTTGATGCTACTGCTCGCAAGATAGGCGCAGTCAACATTGTTGTAAAAAATGAAAAAGGCAAATTAGTTGGGCATAATACTGATGGCCTTGGATATGCTGAAAGTTTAGCCGAACTTTTTTCTAAGCATGGTGATCATTGTGTTAACAAAAAAGTTATCATGCTTGGTTCTGGTGGAACTGGCAGTGCTATTGCATTTGCACTGGCACAACGTGGTATGCGCCTGATTATATTAAACAGGACAGAGGAGAAAGCTCAATCTTTAGCAAAAAGAGTTAATACGCATTTTGACTTGCAAGGTGGCGATGCCGTTCGCTTTGGCGGTGAAAGCATGATTGCCAGTGAAATTGCTAGTGCTGATGTTGTTATTAACGTTTCAACAAAGGGATCATCTGGCGAGCTTGAGAATTATATCCCACTTGCTGAAGCGATGTTGCCAGCCACTGCTGAAAATATCAAGAAAAACAATGATGCATCCTTAGATATTCTACAAAACATGGCTAAGACTACGATTATAAGCGATGTTGTGCTTCGTGATGGTGATACTCCACTCATTGCTGCAGCTAAAAAAATGGAATTTATGACATTAGATGGCGTCCCAATGGTGGTGAATCAAGGTGTTGAAGCAATGTGGCTTGTGCACGGAAATGAATTTGAGCAAAAAGGATTGTCTAAAATAGACATTTTCAATGTAATGAAACGTGCAGCTGGTTTTTGATTAAACTTTGATATGATAAATATTAAGACCCTTTAAATCTAAGGGTCTTTTTTCTTTTAATATTGGGGCTATGCGGGAAGTGAATAAAGTTGTATGTTTAGTGTAGTATTAGATATAACTTTAAAAAATAAACTTAAATAACAATAGGCAGTAAAAATCAGATAAAATCCTGTTTTTAGTGAGTATAAGTAAGGCTTCAAATAATTTTAAGAAATTTTTTGAGCAAGGCTCATTCGAATTTCTATCACCGAATGAAAAATAAACTTCCTAGGAAAAATAAATCTAGATTTTATTACGTTAAGCAAATTACTCTTGGTTTTTTGGATGCTTTTTTGGTTGTAATCTTGGTAACTCTTGGTTTTGTGGCTTGGGTTTATTATTCTGCAACTCCTGCAGCAAGCCAATTGGTGGATAGAAAAATTGCACAAACTTCAGTGATGTATGACCGCACAGGTGAAAAAACTTTATATGAGATGCATGGAGAGGAAAATAGGAAAATTATTTCACATAGTGAGATACCTGACATAATGCGTGAAGCAACTGTGGCGACAGAAGATGCTAATTTTTATCGACATTTTGGAGTTGACCCTCTTGCAATTATGCGAGCTCTGAAAATTAATTTGCAAAACAATGGTATTCGCCAGGGTGGTTCAACTATCACTCAACAGCTGGCGCGAAGTGCATTTCTTACTCCTGAACGAACAATGAAGCGTAAATTCTTAGAGGCAATATTTGCGCTTAAGATAGAACGTCATTATACAAAAGATGAAATTCTTGATCAATATCTTAATCAGGTTCCATATGGCGCAAATGCTTATGGCATAGAAACTGCCAGTCAAACATATTTTGGAAAAAATGCCAAAGAATTGACTCTTGATGAGGCAGCTTTTTTGGCGGCATTGCCAAAAGCACCTTCATATTATTCTCCCTATAACACTCATCATGATGCTATTATTGAGCGCACAAAAAGCATCATACAGCGGATGGGAGATCTTGAAATGATTTCCGCAAGTGAAACTCAAGAAGCTTTGAAAGTTGATACGCTTGCAAAAATAAAACCATCACTGCAACCTATTTTTGCTCCGCATTTTGTTTTCTTTGTTTTGGAAAAATTAGAAAAACAATACGGCAAGGATTTTTTGCAAACAGGAGGGCTCAAAATTTATACAACGCTTGATGTGGACATGCAAAATATCGGAGAAGAAGTGGTGGAAATTGGAGCACAGAAAAATATTGCCAGGGGAGCTAATAATGCAGGACTTGTCGCTGTAGATCCAAAAACTGGTGATATTTTAACAATGGTTGGTAGTAAAAATTTCTTTGATCCAACTATTGATGGTCAAGTTAATATTGCAACTGCACAGCGTCAACCAGGTTCGTCTTTTAAGCCGTTTGCCTATGCGCATGCCTTTGAGCTTGGTTATCAGCCGGAGACGATGATTTTGGATGCACAGACCAACTTTGGACCGGACGGATCTGGTCGCCCATATATTCCAAGAAATTATGACGGAAAGTTTCATGGATTGCTCCCTATGCGCTCAACCTTGGCAATGTCACTCAATGTTCCAGCGGTAAAAGTTTTGTATTTAGCTAGTATTGATGGAACTTTAGATTTGGCTCATCGCATGGGCATCACCACACTTAATGATAGAAAACGTTATGGCTTATCTTTGGTGCTTGGTGGCGGAGAAGTTAAATTGTTGGATATGACCAGTGCATTTTCGGTGTTTGCAACTGAAGGTATGCGAAACCCAGTTCAATCTGTACTCAAGATTGTTGATCGTGGCGGCAAAATTTATGAGCAAGAAGAATTGAAATCAGAAAGAGTTATGGATGTTCAAATTGCAAGAAAAATAAGTTCAATTCTTTCGGACAATGTCGCGCGTACTCCAATTTTCGGAGCACATAGTCCACTTATTCTTGAAGATAGACCTGTGGCGGCTAAGACAGGAACAACTTCGCAGTTTCGCGATGCCTGGACAATGGGCTATACTCCATCAATCACCGTGGGAGTCTGGGCTGGCAATAATGATAATCGTCCCATGAAAGATGGTGCCGATGGCGTGTTTGTGGCAGCGCCAATTTGGCATGACTTCATGACTCGAGTGCTAGCCAATAAACCAGTGGAAACATTTGTTGCCTATGATAGTTATAAACAAAATGATACAAAAATTGCTGGTGCTGGTGTGCAAGCAAAAATTACTTATTATAATAATAAAACTGGTAAAAAGATTTCCGAAGAAAAAGCTCAAAAAACTGATCCTAAAAAAGTTGATAAAAAAATAGAATATATTTCAACAAATTTTGAGCAAAACTCAATTCCAAAAGACGCTTTTTCAATAGCGATGCCCTCCTTGAATGACCCGATGTATAAAAATTGGGCCTCCAGTATAATTCAAAATGTTCAAAATAAAAAATAAAAAATCGCTTGAATGTTGTTTGTCAACAATGCTTTGTTTGTGTTAGTGTTTAATTATGAAAAAAATCAAAATAGTAGCAATCATTGTATCGTGCTTGGCTGTCATCAGTCTGATTTTTTTTAGTATTCAACGACTAAATAACTCAAAAAAAACCATCAATATTGATGTAGCTGCTGAATCAAATACTGCTGTTAATGATGAGCCTCAACAACAAGCAAATGAAGGAATGGAAAAAGAAAATTCAGACCAGCCAATAATAGCGAATGATGATAAGTCAGTTGATTCTTCAGTTTCAAATAAACAAAAAGAAGCATCGATGGAAAGCGCTGTAACTCCAGAAAAAAAGGCTGAACCAAAAATAGTGAGTGAAAAAATTATTAGCAACCTTGTTTCTTGGGGTTTTGAAAAAGCCTCTTCTCGTACAATCAAAGCAATAATAGTGCATACATCATATAACGCTGGGAGTGGAGATGTTTTTGATAAGGACAAGGTAATTGCACAATGGAAAGAATATGGTGTGGCACCTCATTACATGATTGATCGCGCTGGAAATATTTATCAATTGGTGGCTGATCAAAATATCGCTTGGCACGCGGGAGTGAGCAAATTGCCAGATGGCACAACCAATGTTAATGCTGCTTCTATTGGAATTGAAGTTATTAATTCAGAGGATTCAAAATTCACTAGCGAGGAATATGCCGCACTTAATCGACTCATCGGCGATCTACAGAAAAAATATTCAATTAAATATATCTTAGGACATTCGGAAATTGCGCCAGGGCGAAAAACAGATCCATGGAATTTAGACTGGGACAAAGTTTCCAAATAAAATCACAAAAAACAATAAACAAATTCCAAAGTGGAGGCATTTTTTTGAATTTTTAATGTTGTAATTCGTTACTTATAATTCGTTACTTATTTTTTAATCTATGATTTTACAAATATTATTAGATGTTAATGATATATCGCTTACCTTAAAAGATGGTCGCAAGATTGTGGGTGAATTGTCTTGGACTGATGAGTATACTCTAAGTGAAAAATTGCTTCCAAATATCGACTTATTATTGAAAAAAAATAAAATTTCAAAAAATGAGATTCGTAAGGTGACAACAAAAATCACAAAAAACTCTGGCGTGACAAGCTCGCGTATTGTCAAAACAGTAGCGCGAGCGTGGAAGGTTGCTGACTCACTTAATCATGCAAATATTTAAACATTCAAACAAAAATACAAAAATTTCTTACACAATATTTTTTGTGGTATAATGGGGTTAGCGTTTAGTGCTTTAATTTAAAAATCATTAACCATTATGGATCTCTATGCCTTAGAGATGACTCCTAATAAAAAGAAAGAAGAAGATAAAAAGATTATTCCGGAAGCGCCCGTAGCAAAGGAGCATTTACTTACAAAAGAAGAATTAATTGCAGAATTAGGATCGAATCCGGAACGAAGTTTTCTTGGAAATATTTTTGCTGGTGGAAAAAAAGGTAAAGCAGTGGATAAAGACATTAAATCTGGGGCAGAAAAGCACGAGCAATTGGCCGACAGTGCTAGTATCGTCGAAAAAAATAAAGACATCACTAGGGAAAAAGAAGAAGGCGTTGACATGCTTATCAAGGATGAACCAGCTGTGAAAAAAGAACCAATACCTGAAATTCTGCCAGTGATTGAAAACAAAGCACCTGGCAATTTTATTGCTGAAATCAATAAGGTGGAGGAAAATTTTCAAAAATTGAACACCAATAATAGGGAGGAAAAAATTACAATCAGACAAAAATTTGGTTTTAATGTTAATAAAAAAGAAAAAAAAACAGATTTAAGCACATCGCCGTTCAAATCTCCAGATCTCAAAAAAATAGCAAGTGATAGTGATCATGCATTGGAAAAAGATTCTTTAGATAAGAATGAGGGTGTTGAGCAAAATGTCCAGAGTGTTGATATTCCAGCTGTTGCTGTTGATAGTAATAATGTGCATTTTTGCGAGCAACAAAGTCCAACTGAAAAAGTTATTAAGCCATCTCCAGCAATAAAGGACCCCCAGGAAACAAACGCTGTGGTGGGTAATATTAAAAAAAATGATAGTGTCGACGATGCTTTAATGTTTGTTGAAAAAAATATAGAGATTTCAAAGCCTTTGCGTATAGTTGAAAAGGAGATTGTAGTAGAAGAGCCAGAGAAAAAAAATATCATAGAAGATATTGTAATTGAAAAAGATGACTTGAATTTGGACGAACATCACCGTAAGCTGCTGCGTGATTTTATGACAGCTGTTGGTTCTGGAGAGCCTGAAAAGATGCATGATGCAATAGAAGAAATTGCAGAATTGCGATCAAGCGATGAATTTGAATGTGAAAATACTTCGCCGCTTAATGTTGCAATAAGAAAAGAACTTTTTAATAGCATCCCATCATCGCTAGCCTATAAAGGAGGCAAGGAAATTGGGAAAGTTTTTCGTTTGATTGACATGCTTAATTTGGAAATGTTGCCAAAGGATTTTTCAGTATTGCCTGATGAGGTTTTGAAGTCTGTAGAGTTTCATGATGCGGCAATCAAATTTTTGATGTGGTGCGCTAGTGAATATGTAGATACTCCCGCCGAACTCGAAAAGAAATTGGCATGTTTTGTCCATGCGGGGGTGCTGACATCCTTGGAGGTTCATGAATTGCCAGAATTTCAAAATGTGATTTCGCGCGACGTCCTTGAATATGCAAAAAATAATCTGAAGAATCCTTTTGAGATAGAGCGTAAGATTTATCAGTATTCATTGGCAGGGTTTTTGCATGGAAAAAATTTCAAACAATCAGAAAAATTAAAAGAACTTTCAAGAAATTATATAATTGAAATTATCGAAAGACACAAGGACAGAACGGAAGATATCGATAAAAAAATTAAAGAATATGAAACAGTCGGATTTATTTCACGCAGTAATTTGCGTCAAGATGAGAAAGTTTCAAAAGTAATCAAGAGACAACTTGCCAGTTATATTAGGATTAATAAAAATCATCCACGTAAGATCAATATGCGAATTAAAGAATATTTTGACATTGGTCTTATTGATAGGGAGACAAGAGAAGAATATCTCAAAGCTG
>JBBQCF010000025.1:0-13545 GCA_038318455.1 Candidatus Moraniibacteriota bacterium | reverse complement strand
GAGGTTAAAGATATTATTGCGTATCTTCGTTTGATTTCAAATCCAAATGACATGATTTCTTTGGAGCGCAGTGTTAATGAACCAAAGCGCAATATTGGAGATAAGACGCTGGAGAAATGGGTGGGCATCGCAAGACAAAATAATATTGATTTCATAGAAGCTGGATTCCAATTTCCAATTTCCAATTTCCAATTTCCAATAAATTTCCAATTACCAAAATCAAAAATAGATGCCATTGCAAAATTTTGTGAATTTATCAAGAGAATGAAAGAAGTTCAACCAAGAATTTCTTTGTCTGATTTTATTGAAAAAGTTTTTCAAGAGAGTGGTTATGAAAAAATGCTTTCAGCTGAAGGTGATGATGGAGAAAAACGCAGTGAAAACGTGCATGAGCTTGTTTCAGTGGCCAAAAAATATGATGAAATGAAAGAAGAATATGATGATTTGCTTAGTGCATTTTTGGAGGAAGTGGCCTTGGCATCTGATGTGGACAATGTTGATCAAAATGAAGATGCAGTGCACATGATGACACTGCATAGTGCGAAAGGCTTGGAATTCCCAACAGTTTTTATTGTTGGACTGGAAGAAGGAATTTTGCCACATTCTCGCAGTTTGCTTTCTGCGGGAGAGATGGAGGAGGAAAGACGACTCATGTATGTTGGTCTCACGCGCGCTAAAGAAAAAATATACCTCTTGTTCACTCGTCAGCGAACTTTGTTTGGTTCGACTCAGATGAATAGTCCATCGCGCTTTCTGGAGGATATCCCGGAAAAATTATTGAAGAAAAATTCTTACAGGGAAGGTGAGCAGAAAATTTTTGAAAAACTTTTAGAGCAAAATAAAAAAACTAAAATAAAAACTCCTAATAATTTTAAAGGAGGCGATAGAGTTTCACATGAAGTTTTTGGTGACGGCCTGGTTATTTCTGCAATGGACGACATAATTGTGGTCGCCTTCAAGAAAGCTGGAATCAAGAGGCTTTCTGCTGAATATGCAAACCTGCATAAAATTTGAAATTTGAAATTGAGAGCTTAAATCCAAAATCTCAATTTCAAATTTCCAATAAATGACTAAAGTTTGGATTTTTGATGTTTAGATTTGAGATTTTAAGTTAGACTTTTTTTCCGTGGAATTTTTTGTGAATTTCTTTTAGTTGCGTGTTGGTGACGTGGGTGTATATTTGTGTTGTCGTGATTGAAGAATGTCCGAGCATGGTTTGCACGCTTCGGATGTCAGCGCCATTAGAAAGAAGATCAGTGGCAAAGCTGTGTCTCAAGGTGTGAGGATGAACATCTTTGACAATGCCAGCTTTGGCGGCATAAAATTTTACAATTCTTTGGACGGAGCGAGAAGTGATGCGCTTAGTTTCAGGATTGTCAGTTATTTTCTTTTTGGAAAAACGAATAAAAACTGCCTCATCGATATCTGTTCTTTTGGCTAAATATTTTTCAAGTGCAAATTTGGCAGTGTCGGAAATAAAGACAATGCGAATTTTGTCTCCCTTGCCTCTGACGCTAAATTCCAAGCGCTCAAGATTTATTTGATCACGATTGATATTGATAAGTTCAGACACGCGCAGGCCTGCAGAAAAAAGAAGCTCCAAAATGGCTCTATCTCTAAGTGCTTTGATGTTATCTGCTGAAGCTGATTGCAAGAGTCTTTGAACTTCATCGCTGTCCAGGAATTCAATTTCATGTGATGGATTTTTCCCAACTTCAATTTTTTCAGCGGAAAGAGTTTTAATGTCGCGCTTGGATAAATATTTAAGAAAGCTGCGAATTGCAATCACGTGATAATTTTGAGTAACTTTCTTGAGCTCATTGCCTTTTTCATTTTGCAGTCGATTAAGATGAAGTCTGTAGTCATGAATAAGATTAAGAGTGATATCCTCTGGGCGTGATATTTTTGCCCATAGTAAAAAACGCTTGAGGTAATGATGGTAATTTTCCACTGTTTTTTGACTGCGATTTCTTTCAACCTCAAGATATTCTAGGAATTCTTTCAGTAATTTTGTTAATAACACGATGTTTGAACTTTATTTTATTATCTGTATCATAATGACCCTAATTTTTAATTTCAAATTTGCTCAACCTTATTCTACTCTAATTTTCAATTACAAAGAAGTTGCTTAGAATAAAATGCTTAATATTAGCCACAAATCGCCAATATGGTGTATAAATCCTTTGACAACAAACGTGATCAGAGTATACTTGAAAACAGTTTAAAAATTAAGGCTCCAGGTTGCGAACAAAGATTTTCCGCATCTTTTCCGCATCTTTTTTCTTCCTGCAGAGCCAACTGAAAGGAATATATATTAGTATCAAAAATATTTTTTCTTATATTTTGAAATTTTTCAAAAATATAGATTTAAAGAAAATCAATACACGGATTCATTTGGGCCAAAGATCCATTGCTGATTTTGTAAAAAAACATAGAACAATAAAGTTGCTTCATCTTTTTCGTAATTATTCTGCTTTTGCGGTCGTGGTTTCAAGCTCACTGCTTGTGAGTGCAACCAATGCTGCTTCAGGAAAAGGCACTAGTGGTTTTTTGTTAGGATATTGGGATAATTCTAGCGATGTTGCGACTGTAACCAGTAGCAAGATAAATGGACAAGTCAATAAAAAAAATGACTTAGCTTTAGTTCCACTTTCAAAATCAAGCACAGCAATCGAACCTGGCGCTGTCGAAGAAATTGTAAGTCAAAACATCATCGGACAAGGAATCATTTCTGCGCAAGGCGGAGGAAGTCCAATGAAGGATCCAGAAGAAGATGGGGGAGTTAAAATGTATGTTGTGCAGTCTGGTGACACACTGGGAGTAATTGCAGAAAAAAACAAAGTCTCAATTAACACAATTTTGTGGGCAAATGATATTAGTAATATTGATTCAATCATGCCTGGCGATACCTTGTTCATCTTGCCAGTTTCTGGAATTAAATATGTTGTGAAATCCGGAGACAATATTGATTCAATCGCAACAAAGTTTAAAGCCGAAAAGGGTAAGATTATAGCTTTTAATGATTTGCCAGCAGATGGTTCATTGGATGTGGGAAAAGAAATCACGATTCCTGATGGGCAAACAGATGTTCCCAAGCCAGCATCAACCATAACGGTGCCACAAGCAGGAACATCAATTATTGAAAAAAGACAGTATGCCAACGGCACGGGCGGAGCACCGCAGGTTTCTGGAATCACTGGTGCTGATCGCGATGATGGCAAAGCTGGCGCAGGGCATAGATTTCCATACGGATATTGCACTTGGTATGTTGCTCAAAAACGTTATGTGCCTTGGAGTGGAAATGCCGGAGCTTGGCTTTTTAATGCTAAAGCTAGTGGCTATGCAACTGGAAAAGCTCCACGTGTTGGCGCAATTATGGTTACCACGGAAAATCGTTATTACGGACATGTTGCATTGGTTGAAAAAGTCAGTGGCACCACAATTACTGTCAGTGAAATGAATTATGCTGGCTTTGCAAAGAAAAGTGTTCGCACCCTTTCTTCTACAAGCAGAGCAATTAAAGGGTTTATCTATTAGTAGATCGCAAGCATTTAAAGACAAAAATATGCAAATAAATCTTGCATAAATATCATATGAAAAATATCCACACCTTATGAAAAAGGTGTGGTTTTTTTATTGATAAAAGTATGCTATAATTTTTATGTATCCTAAGTATAAAAAATCCTAATGAATTGGATTTTGAAAAACAAAAATTTCTCAAGTAAAAACCTTTTGAAAACGGATTTTGCTAAAAATAAAATCACCAAACAAAACAAGAATGCTAAAACATTTTTGGTTGTTTTGTTTCTGCTGATTTTAAACGTCACTTTTTTTGTAAATTTTTCAAAAGCTCAGGCTGCAGTTTGTGATTGTGATAATGGAGCTTTAGCGGTAGGTTCAACTATAACAATAACTGGTGGTGTGAATACTTGGCAGGACTGCAATTATCAATGTAAAGCAAAAAATCTTCAACGTTTTAATTTTAATAATACAGGTTGGGATAGTATTACAAGTTCATCATCAACTCCACTTCAAAAATGTATCGCTAGCGGGGGGACCAGTTTAGGAACGACTGGCTGTAGTGGTTGTCCAAGTGATAAATATTCAGATACTAATGGCACATGTTCACTAAAGTCCAATCAAAACTCAACAAATTTAGCATCTATTTATCCTGAAGGCACATGTAGTGCACTTGACTTGGAATGTATATTTAAAAAATTATTAATTGGCGTTCTTAATGTGGTAGGTTGGCTCTTTGGTATTTCGGCAACATTATTTGCTTGGGTTATTGATCCAAAAAATATTTCTGGAGATACTGGGGTATTGAACAAGCAAGCAGTGATGGATGTTTGGATTATGGTGCGAGATACTCTTAATATGGCCTTTATTTTGGTACTTTTGTTTGCAGCGTTTTGTACAATTTTTCAAATAGATAAATGGAACTTGAAAAAAGTTTGGTTAAATATCTTGATTAATGCCTTATTGGTTAATTTTAGTTACCCAATAGCTAGATTTTTTATTGATGTTTCAAATGTAGCATTCTATTATTTTGTGAATAATCTTTTCACATCAACGAAAGTTGTCACTGGAAGTGGAATTTTTGCGATGCTTGCAGCATCGTCTAATATTGGCACTTTGTTATCACCTAGTGGATATGCAAATTATGATATTGGATATCTGATTGCAATGATTGTTATCCTTTTTATTATGGGGATGACATTGCTTATCATCGCAGGTCTTTTTGTGGTTAGAATTGTGGCATTGACTATGCTGATTATGTTTTCGCCAATAGGTTTTGTGGGATATATTTTTCCGTCGAGTGCTAGTTTCGCTGATAAATGGTGGAAATCACTTTTTTCATATTCTTTTTTTGCTCCGATTATGATTTTTGGTATGGCAATCGCACTTAAGGTAACAGAGGCAATTGGAAGAGAGAATATGAGTTCATTTAGGTCACATGCAAGTGCAAATGTTGCAGCCAATAATGATGTGAGTTGGATTGCAAGTGCAGCTTTCTTGGTTATTCCGATTGTTATTTTGTGGACAGTTATTGGGGTAGCAAAATCCATGGGTATTGCTGGCGCGGATACTATCGTTGATTATTCGAAGAAGGGTGGGAAGTGGCTCGCAAATGCACCAGGACATTACAGCGGAGTTTATGGCGGAACCAAAAAAGCATATGAAAGTGCAAGAAAAGATGGTAAAATTCTTGGTATGCAAAACTGGGCTACTAAATTAGCTTTTAAGTCTGGAGTTGCTGATCGTGAGGCTAAATTTGGAGGGATGTTTACTGATGGAAAGGGTGGTTGGACTAAGGCTGGAAATAAACTAAAGGATACTGCCAACAAAGAAGATATCAAAAAGAAGGTTGATGATTTTGATAAGACATCAAATGCTAGTTTGCATTCGGATATAAATAAGGAAATTATAAAAACACAAGCAGATCGTGATAAAATGAGTGGAAAGGAAAAAACTGAAGCTGCCGCTAAATTTAAACAGGCGCAGTCTCGTAAGGATTTTGATAAAAAATTAGAAGAGGACATTAAACAAAAATCAGAGTATAAAAGTATTGAAACACAATTTAATTCTGACAATTCAATTGCTGAAACAACTCATCTTTCTGCAATGGCTAGTCATGAGGCCACAAAGCCTCCTAAACCACGTGATAGTGATGGTCCTGCCGCATTAGCTCGATATGCTTCTGAGCATTCTGAATTTTTAGAAACAAAGAGAAAACTTGAGGAATCACATAAGAAAAACCTAGAGGGATTAAAGAAAGAGAAAGAACAGTTTGAAAAAGAATATATGCAAGAACAGAAGACTGCTTATATGGAAGGTGGTAGAAAATTGATTGAGAGCGCTGAAAATCATGACAAGAAATAACAATATAAAAACATTCCAATTGATATGAATAACAATCTTACGGCACTTGAAGAATTTGATGTGCAAAGAAAAATTGAGATGCCGCATCTTTTACATAAAGCAAATAGTTTGATTGCAAAAAAAAACATTGCATATGTCGTTTTGGCAAAAAAAGAAGATGAAATTTTGCTTATTAGTCCATCTGGCTTCGGAGAAGCATCTGTTGCGACTGGACTTAATGAAAAAGATATTGAATATTTCGCAAGGCGTGCTTCGCGTGAGCATAAAGAAAATTTATATTCGCTCATTGCTAATGAATTGTTAATAAAGAATATTTGGGATATTGCAAAAGCTATGGATGAGGATTTTGCCGAGGGATCAAAAAACAATCAACAGAGAGTTAAAAATGTTTTGCGATATATATATGATAATCAGTTAGTATTTCATTTTTGAAATTATGGCGACTAATTTTTCAAATAATAATTATAGATCAAATAATATAGGTCCAGGAGGGCAACCTTTTATTAATAACGTAGAAGATGAAAAGAAAAGGCTTGCGGATGGTTATATTGCAGTTGTAGAGGAATTAAAAGCAAGATGGAATAAAGATTACGCCAACGCGCAGATTTTTCCAACAGCAATCGCATCAATTCATCCAGAAGTGAGAGATTTTTTGTTGTCCTTCAGTTTGGTTTCTGTTTATGACAATATTGCAAAGCAAGCTAGCTTAGATGTAAAAGGAAGAAATGCCTTGCCACAAGTTGTTTGGAAAATTGCTCAAGAAAAAAACTGGAACAATCTTGATCAAGTGTTGGAATCTTATTTGCCACTCGAGCATTCTTTGCAAATTATCGTGGCTGAACTTTTGCAAAAAAATATTATAAGCAAGGCAAAAATGCTTGCTGAAAAACCAGTTGCACGAAATATTGTTCAGGAAAAAAATATTGAAAAGAAATTATTGCAAATATCTTTGGCTGAAGCAATTGAAAAATATTCTGAAATTCAGCAACAAAGTATCACAACTAATCAAATAAAATTGAGGAATTCATCTTTGCCTGTGCGTCCATCAATCAAAAATTGGATCACTGATTTTCATGCATCAATGGGAGCTAGTAAACACAGCCCGATTGATCGAGGAAATTTTTTGTTTCATGGAGAGAATGGAAAAAACTTAACTTCAACGGAGCGTCAGAAAGTGGGCATGATCTTGAAATCTTTGGATGAAAAATCATTACTAACCATTGATCCCGTTGCCCAAGCTGTCGTTTTTGAGGGCTCTCAACAATCAACTGTAGATAAAATTAATATAGAAGTTCCAAGGGAAAATATCGAAAATAATCAAAATTTTCATTTTAATGTTAGTGAAGATGAAATTTCAACAATCACTGCTCCAGTTGAAGATTTCGTTGCTCGTTTTCAGCAAAAGAACTTTGGCCAGCAAACTCAAGTCAAAAGAACCACACTGCCTGATATCAATTTAAGGCCAACACAACAAGACGTTGTTCCTACAAGCGGAAAAGTTTTGAATACTCCCATAAATAGCAATATTAAGACTCAAAGTATCGCGCCAATTAACCAAAGCGCACTGCAACAGCAAGTTGAAAAAAACACACAAGCAATAAAAAAAGAAGAAAAAATTGATAATTTCTTTCAATTGCCAAAATCAAAACCTCCAATTGGAAGCGAAGATTTTCATGTCGCTATAGCTCCCGTGATTAAAACCAACTTGATTGCTGAAAAACCTTTGATTTCGAAAAATCCAATTCCAGAAAAAACAATTCTAAAGCAAGAAATGCCAACAGATCCCAACATGATGAGCGATGAGTTGTTATATAAAATGATTCAAGAAAAGAAAATAAAACAATTGCCAAAAAGTAATAATGGATATAATATGGATACTATTATTTTTTCTTCCGCGCAACAATTGCCTGCAGAAAAAGACACAAAAAATATTCAAAACCTAGCACAACAAAGTAGTCAAATAAATCAAAAAAATATTGTTGATTTGAAACATTAATATTTATTTTTATTCTCGTTAGAGTTGAGATGAAGAGTTGTTATTTGCAGGGAAGTAGGTTTCTGGATTGCGGATTAAGTATAAAATAACACAATGGTTAATATAAGGATTAGAAATTTATGAATTTAATTAACATTGCTCATGCTGGTGTGATCACCAATGCTGTGCCAATCTCAAATGTTTTGATGAACGTGTTTAATTTTTTATTGCAGGTAGTTGGAATTATTGCTATAATTTCATTAGTGCTGGCAGGAATTATGTATTTGGCAGTTGCTGGCGATGAAAAGAAAATGCAATTTGCCAAAAGATCAGCCCAAGCATCTATTATTGGAATAATATTAGCGCTAGGCGGGATGATTTTGGTTAAAATGATGGGACGTTTTTTTTCATAAGAAAAAAATATAAAAATTGGGGTAGGGAAATATAGAAAGAGGTCAATATTATCAGCTCTCGCTTGATAATAAAAAATAAAAAAATTAAAAACTAGATAGGGAGGTGTAATTATGAACGTATTTAAAAAAATCGCATACGCAACATCAGCAATAGCATCAGCTGTGCCTATGATTGCTAGCGCTCAATTTCAAACTCCAGGAGGAACAGGTCTTCCAAGCGGAAGTCTCATCGGTATCATTACCAATGGTATGAATTATCTCTTGATTGTAGTTGGAATTTTGGGTGTTATTGGTTTCGTTATTGCCGGTATCATTTATTTGACAGCTGCTGGAGACGAAACTCAAATTGATAAAGGAAAACAAGCCATGGTATATTCCATTGTCGGTGTTATTGTTGCTCTTTTGGGAGTTGTGATAATCAAAGCTGTACAAGGAATGCTTGGCGGAACAAGCACAAATTTCTAGTTCACAACATTGCAAATATATATTCGCAGACAAAAAACAATTCGCAAGAGTTGTTTTTTGTTTTACAAGAAAAAATATGCTATAATATATTTAAATTATAAGAGAAAAATATCTCGCTTTATAAATTAATAATCTAAAGATATTTTATGTTACTTTTTAAGTTAAGTAACTAGAATATTGTTTAATACCACAGATGAATATGCAAAAAAACATCAAACAAATTTTATTTATTCTAGTTCTAGCATTGATTAGTTTTTCTTTTCTGCCTAAGACTGCGTCTGCCCTTGATTGGGGCGCAGTGGTAGATTCCAGCGGCAATTTTGGTGTTGCTGTAGGCTCTGGAGGAAATAGTAGCTACGGTGGATTAAATATGGACTCCCATGGATTACCATCGGGCAGTATTTTTGGTATTTTGCAAAATTTGCTCAATTGGCTGCTAGCACTTTTTGGAATCTTTGGAATTATTGGCTTTGTCTTGTCTGGCATTTTTTATCTTATTTCAGCAGGAGATGAAGGTATGGCAGAAAAAGGTAAAGAAGGCATGAAATGGTCAATTATGGGAGTTATTGTTGGATTGTCTGGTTATGTTATTATGCAAGCCGTGCAAGCAATGTTAAATTCGCAGTCAGGCTTTTAGTTTTTCATCTATCAAAAAAAATAACAAAAATAATATAAATATGATGAATAAGATTTTATTTGCCACTAGTGGAAACAAAAAGAATTTTTTTTCCGTGCTAATAGTATCAATTTTTTTAATAGCGATGAGTGGTTTTTTTAGTAAGGCCAATGCTGATGATTGGACTGATTGCGTTGATGCATATGGGGAAACAAATTGTCTTGCAAATGGCTTTTCTCCATCCTATTCATCCTGCGTTAGTAGTGCCGGAAGCTATGAAAAATGCGTTTCTTGTTGCGCTGGGGATAGCGGAGATTGCTATATGTCATGTGGTGACACATATAATGCTACTGGCAGTGGAGGAATTGGTTCAGGTGCTGCTTATGGTTGCGATCTTGGCTATATTGAAGATCCAAAAGATTCCACTTCTTGTATTCCAGATTGTAAGGATTTGTCCAACACTGATGGCAGATTAGGTTATCAATATAGTTATAATTATGATGAATGTAGGGGAACTGTTGGCGCCACTTGCTTGGTCAATGATGATTGTGGTAGCGGTTTAGATTGCAGCAGTAGCAACTCTTGTGAACTTAATATGTGGGGCAATGTTACTGGCGGTGAATTTAGTAATGCTAGTACATCTAGCACCGGAACGATTACGCAATCAATAACAAATCCAATAAATATTGGAGGACAAGCATTAATTATTGGATCATCCTATGATCAAAATACTGGAACCGTAACAAGTCCTAGTGGAACAAGAACAATATTAACTCCAGCTCAAATATCAACCTTGAATTCTAGCGGAGCATTGAGATCATCAGTTAATGGAAGTAATGTTATGGTGCCCTTTAGTTGTGGAGCAGGATTTGAGCCAATCTCGGGCGTGTGTTTTCCAACGAATACTGGCCTTGCAGATCCAGATTATGGTATAGGTCAAATTCTTACAAATTTGCTTTCGTGGCTTATGGGAATTTTCAGTGTGCTTGCGTTAGCAGCTTTTATTATAAGCGGTATTCAATATTTGATGTCTGCAGGAGATGAGGGCTTGGCAGAAACAGCTAAACATAATGCCACAAATGCTGTAATTGGAATCATCGTTGGTCTTTCTGGTTTTATTATAATTAAGGCTATCAGCACGATGCTTACAGGCACGGGATTTTTATTTTAATTATTGAAAGCTCATAATCACTAAAATTGTTCAAATAAAATGAAAAACAAATATATCCTTTATTTGGCATGTGCTATTTTGTTGTTTGTGCAAATTCCACAAGTTAGGGCGCAAGTGCCGGTAGTCACAAGTAATGGCTGCACCATGCCAACGGATGTCAAGGTTGGTGGGATATGTGTTCCTATGACAACAATGCCAAATCCTGAATACGGCATTGCACAAATTATTTCCAATTTATTTTCCTGGATTTTGGCTATCTTTAGCGTATTGGCTATAATAGCTTTTATTATAAGCGGTATTCAATATTTGATGGCGGCAGGAGATGAGGGCTTGGCAGAAACAGCTAAACATAATGCGACAAATGCTGTTATTGGAATCATTATTGGTCTTTCAGGATTTATTATTAAAGAAGCGATTACAACTGCTCTTTGGGGAGATAGTTTTATATTTTAGTTCTAAGTAGCTGTTTTGGGTCATTTTCTTGTTAAATAGCCAATAGGTTGGGATGTTATAAATAAGTTGACATTTGTAAGATTTTTTGCTAAACTACGTATAAGATTTAGAGGGAGTTGGGTTCGCTGGAAAGCGAACTTTTTTCTTTAATATCTTCTACAAACGTACAAATTACATGCAAATTTACAAATATACAAAAGAATGAAATTTGACCAGAGTATTTTATTTGTATATTCGTAAATTTGTAAATATTTGTAATTAGTAGAATTGTAACAATTTAATATGTGCTTTTGATTTTATTGCTAAAAAGCTTCTAATGAGCCAAAAAGTTAATAAAACAAAAAGCTGAACAATTATGGCAAAGAAAAAAGTGGCTGAAGAGAGCCAAGAACAAGGGACAAGACTGGGAGAATTTGGAAGCGCAATACTCCAAATTGCGGAAGAAAAAGGCATTGCAAAAAGCGTTATTATCGAAACTATCGAAGCAGCTTTGTCTGCAGCATATAAAAAAGATTATGGAAAACGTGGACAAAGAATCCGCGCTGAATTTAATGAGGTTGGTGGAGACACCAAATTCTTCCTTATTAAGGATGTTGTTGATGAAACATTGAGAGAATTCGTGGAGGGAGACGAACAAGAAGACGAAATAGAGGAATTTAATCCTTCAGCTGGTGGAGAAGGTGAGGAAAAATTGCCTCGTTATAATCCAGAACGCGATATTACCCTTGATGAAGCCAAAAAAATCAAAAAAGGAGCAAAAATAGGTGATATTATTGAACTTGAACTCCAGCCACAGCATGAATATGGTCGTGTGGCTGCTCAAACTGCTAAACAGGTTATTATTCAACGAATTCGTGAAGCAGAGCGGGATTCAATGTTTCAAGAGTATAAAGGAAAAGAAGGGGAAGTTGTGAGTGGAACAGTTCAAAGAATTGAAGGGCGAAATACCTATATTGATCTTGGAAAATCAATTGGGGTTCTTTTTCCACAAGAACAGGTACAAGGCGAAAATCTTCGCATGGGACAACGTGTGAAAGTTTATCTATACAAAGTTGAATCTGATCCAAAAGGTCCTGGGATCACTTTAAGCCGAACTCATCCAGACATGGTTCGCAAGCTTTTTGAGTTGGAAGTTCCTGAAATTTTTGCTGGTACAGTTGACATCAAGTCAATTGCACGTGAAGCAGGTTCTCGCACAAAATTAGCTGTTTCTTCAAATGAAGATGGTATTGATCCAATTGGCTCATGTGTTGGTCAAAAAGGAACTCGCGTGCAAGCTGTGATTGAGGAATTGGGCGGAGAAAAAATTGATATCATTGAATGGAGTGAAAAACCAGAAAAATTCATCGCAGCTGCAATTAGTCCTGCTAAGGTTGTGGGCGTTACTTTAAATGAAGACAAGAAAGAAGCAAAAGTTTCTGTGCCTGAAGATCAATTGTCATTGGCAATTGGCAAGCAAGGACAAAATGTGCGTCTTGCTGCAAAATTAACTGGTTGGAAAATTGATGTTATCGGTGTTTCAGTTGCAAAGATAGCTGAAGAAGTTGAGGAAATTGAAAAAGAAATTGACTTGTCTGCTGATGAGGCAGGAGAAGTTGTTGTAGTTGAAGAAAAATCAGTTAAAACAGAAAAGCCAGTAGCAAAGAAAGCAAAAAAAGTTTCAAAAAAGAAATAAATTATACGCTTAGCTGCAATAAGAGGTCGCTTGCAAACACTTTTCTTTTTGCACGGAAAAAGCTCTTTCACTTCCAGGTATTTTTTCAGAAGAATCGCTTTTAAGTGCAAAAAGAAAAAGTTTCCAAACGATTTAATTTCTGTTGAATATTTTTTCTATTGATTTGGCAAGAGTGCGCCGAGTGTTTAAATTGTTAGATTATTTCAAAACAAAGCTATGAACAAAATATTTATCGTTGGTCATAAAAATCCTGATACAGATTCAATCATTTCAGCAATTGCTGTTGAGGAATTTTTCACAAAAGTTTTGGGCAAGGAAAGTAAAGCCTACCGAGCTGGTATGCTTAATAATGAAACAAAATTTATTTTAGAAAAATTTGAAGTTGAAATTCCAGCGATGATTGCTGGGATTGGTGAAGACGACAGTGTTGCGCTGGTTGATCACAATGAAGCATCTCAACTTGCAGATGGAATAAGTTATGCAAATGTTGATTACATTTTCGATCATCATAAACTTGCTATTGCAACCGAGAAGCCAATCTTTTGCAGAATGGAACCAATTGGAAGCACTTCATCCTTGGTTGCAAAAATGTTTTTTGAAAAAAATGTTGATATGTCAGAAACTATTTCCAAATTACTACTCGCTGGAATTTTGTCGGACACTCTTAATTTAATGAGTCCAACAACAACTCAAGAAGATAAAGATTTAGCTTCCAAGCTTAACGAAATTGCCAAATTGGAAATAAAAACTTTCGTGGCTGAAATGTTCAAAGCCAAATCAAGCTTGGATGGAATTTCAATCGAAGATATTATTTCTTTGGATTATAAAAATTTTGAGATGGGAAAATCTACAGTTGGCATTGGAACATGGGAAACAACCAATCCGGAAAGTGTT
>JBBQCF010000024.1:0-14592 GCA_038318455.1 Candidatus Moraniibacteriota bacterium | reverse complement strand
CATCTGTTTGTAAAACTGAGGACTTTGTGCGAGAAAGACTGTGCGGTCAAAGTATTGAACTTTGAAAACATTTGAACCACCCTCAGCCCCAGCAAAAACTAATTTGGGACTGAAGATTTCAGTGAAACCGGCATTTCTGAGAGCTTCACGAAACAGACCAGCGATCGTTGTTTGGATACGGAAAATTGCCTGCTGTTTCGGATGGCGAAGGCTGATGGGTCTGAAATCAAGATTCATTCCCAAGGTTATGCCAAGCTCTTTCTTGTTAATACTAAAAGGGGGCTTGGCTGACGGGGTTGAAAGCGACCGGATGTGATTAACGGAGATTTCTGCTCCATACGGAGCTTTTTCTTCGAGATGCACAATCCCGTTGACTTCGACAAAACTTCCCTCAGCGTAACTTTGTGTGTCAATTTGACGCTGGTTCTCAATCACGCATTGGACGATGTGGCGTCCCATGTTGATGAGAACGAACTGGAGTCCGCCCATTTTCCTTACCCGATGGACGGCTCCTCCGATTTGCACCGCTTGACCCGGAATTTCTTTGAGTGTTTGCGGGTTAAGCAGTAGCTGTGGATTTCTTGTGATAGTCTTCATGTCTGTTTCTCCTTTCTTTTATGTGGTGTGTTGTTGTCGATATTAAATATCGATTAGAATTACTGCTAATTTGTTAATGTGCTACGGTACTATTTATA
This sequence comes from Candidatus Moraniibacteriota bacterium, assembly GCA_038318455.1. Lineage (GTDB taxonomy): Bacteria > Patescibacteriota > Minisyncoccia > Moranbacterales > GWC2-37-73 > UBA12068. The sequence continues at coordinate 13,897 of JBBQCF010000024.1, read as the reverse complement.
CCTCAGGTAATGATAAACTGTAGCAATATGCTTAATATTTGTCAAGGAGTTGTGAGGTGAACTCAAATAATCAACGCAACGACTAATATTCAATAAAAAGTTATATTTGTTATTTTTATACCATTGTAGTAGTATAATATAAATAATGTTAATGAGAAGTAGCATGTAAAAGTTTGTTGGTATTAACACAACCGCTTGACATATTATGGAAAATAGAATAGTTTAAATAGTTCCCTGTAGTTATTTGAAAACTTAATAATATTCTCGGCCAGTCTAGTTCTCGGCTATTTATTGGCAATTTAATCATCCAAAAAGAAAAGGAGTGTGAGTCATGGAAAATTCAACTAGATTGTTTCATGGTGTACCTGCGGTTTTGCGTAATGAAAAATGGATATTGTTGTCCGATGGAGCTGATGAAATCGTAACAATTCCAGAACACGAGATTGATGACCCAGGTATCTTCAAGGAGCTTAATGATTCAGGTTTTTTCCGCAGGGCAAGTAAGCCCAATAGTATCTACCAGTTGACAATCATTACAACAAGTGACTGTAATTTGCGTTGCGGTTATTGCTTCGCAGATTCGGGAAATTCCTCAACGGTCATGCCTGAGCCCATGGCTTATGCAGTAATTGATCACGGAGTGAGAGCATCTGCAGGGCGACGACTGGCAGTTGCTTTTTTCGGAGGAGAACCTTCGATGACAAGCGGCTTAATCAAAAACATCGTCGAGTACGCAAAAAAACAGAAACTTGCAGAAAAAGACAGTCCTGGTGTAGAATTCAGTATTACAACTAATGGCGTCATGTCTACGGATTTTCTGGATTTTCTTGTTTTGAATAATTTCAGGATTACGATGTCTGCAGACGGACCGCCCGAAATTCAGAACATTCATCGTCCGCTTAAAAATGGTGGGGCATCATCGCAAATAGTTGAAGAGTCGATACGTCGACTCGTTGCTCATGGAAAGGAGTTCAAGCTGCGCGTTACGGTTCCTTATTCTACAGTTTCGCGCATGACTGATGTGGTTGAATGGCTTCACTCGCTTGGTGGTACACAGATTCACTTCGAACCGATTTCGATTGCGGGACGTGCTTCGGAAAATACTGCAGGAATGACATTTAGCAAACCACCTGTGGAACTTTTCGTAGAAAACCTGCAAAAGGCAATTCTGCGTGGCAATGAGCTAGGAGTTGGAATTGTTAATTCCGCTTTCATGAATATCTCAACGCCGCCACCAGAATTTTGTGAAGGAAATTCCGACAATCGGATTGCAATTTCCTATACTGGAGACGTCACCACGTGTGTTGAAGTTCAGGAAAAATGCCACCCAGCATCAACGAATTTTATCATCGGAAAATATGACTCTACGACAAAATCGATTGTTTTGATGAGTGATCGTCAAGCAAGGTCGTGTCACGGTAACAAGGTAAAAACTTGCACGGAATGTTTTGCAGTCAAGATTTGTGGCGGAGGTTGTCCTGTAAGAAATTTCCATATAACCGGGAATATCAGCGAGGTTGACCCATATCGATGTGAAAGCATCAAACAGATGTTGCCCTTCCTGATGGAGATGTTTTTGAAAACATCAATTGAGGCAGCAGTAGTATAATCCTAGGAAAGGAGGGCGTGGTCATGAAACGTTTCAAACTTATTGTTCCCTGTGGCGTTGTTATTTCTAATAACCTGCTTGGCAACTGCGACGATTAGTAGCTGGCAAGTAAGCAGAAAAAGTAGTGGCGATCTTGAATCTAAGGTCGCCACTTTTTCTATGAAGGAGATTCGGTTATGGACATTTTGTCAGCTGATGATAATTGCCGATTTGAATTGAACGAATGGAATGACTACGTATGGTTATCTGATACTGATCAAGTCCAATTTATTTCTATGGAAATGATTGAATATCTGAATGAGCCATGACCTTCCATCTCAGGTTTTTTGGTGAAGGAGACACATTTTTTGTTTTTTCTTCCCAGCGAACTTAATGGAATTCCTTTGACGATAAATAGTATGCGCCGCTTATTGAAAAATCAATCTCTCCTGAGGTTTTATAGTCCGCCTGGTGGTTGGTTCTCAACGCATGATTTTGCAAACTCATCATGCGCAAGTAGTTAGAGGCTGCTTTTTGCTGGACCCTTGCCTGCTTCAAAGAATCTGACCTATAAAAGACAGAAACGTTTGTTTCGGCAAGGTGGTTATACTGTTCCGCTTACGAGGACAGCAGTCGCTATTATTATTCTTAAGGCAAAAAAGAGTTCTAGAATTATAAACAAAGATGAATGGGGCAGAACTCTTGAATCATATGATGCTGGCTTGCGAATACGTGTTGGAGTACTTGATAAAGGAGCTATTTATCTAAGTAGTCGCTGAAGTGGCAAGGGATATCCCGACACAGGCATCTTTGCTGAAAAGATTTTTTGAAAAATGGGTTCCTAGAAAATTACTAAGCTGCTTATCGAAAGCGTATCATAAATGGTACGCTTTTTCTTTTAATAATGGCTGTCGTTTGACCAAAATGATTAAAGATAATAGAATGCAATGATTTGCGAGTTCTTTACAAAATAAATAATATCTCAGAAAAAAAGCAAGCCATGATTGTAGAAATTATTAATAATCGTCCAATGTTGACAAAACTTGCTAATGCGTCTTCGATTAGATGTTATCTGGACCCAGCATTTGCCTGGAATCCACAAAGTTTTTCTTATCGTGATGTTCTTGCCACTGTGCTATGTCAAGAAGCCAAGAGACTTTATAATTTTAATGCGCAAACCAGCTTGTTGCTTGAAAAGCAACTTGCCAACATTTGGTCTGTGCAAACTGGTGATCATGTTAGTATTTCCAGGGTAAGGGGAAGATTAATGCCAAGAAGAGCAATTAATGGAATGGAATTACCTTCGCATAATCCAATGGTTTATCAGGGGGGGGGTGTGTTTATTGGGCTGCTATGAGCAAACTTAGCGGTTGTGATTTTAGCTTGGCATTGTCGACTGTTCGTGTTCCTTTAAATAATCCACTAGCTGGCACGTACCTCGAGATATCTTCCGAGTTAGATTTGATTCGATTGGTGTCCGAGGCTTGGCATCAAGTTCCGCAAATTTTAATTCCACCCATTAATGACATTGCGATTGATACAATTGATAGAAGAATCAAAGAGGGTAGTCATTTCCTCAGCGAGAGAATGAATGAATTGTTTCATCAGGTAATAAATTGTTTCAAGATTAATAATGCCAGTTTTACTGATCAAATAGCTAGTGCGCAGAGTCTTGTTATGAGTGCCACTATGTCAATTAAGCAGTTAACTCTTGAATCGGAAAATGTTGCAGTCAATTTTTTTTAATCCAATTGCTCTCTAATGAAAAGAGCTTGGTTGCTCGTATTTTTTCCAGCAATGATTTGCGAATGAAATTTTTCGTCTTCATGATCGAGGGTGGGTTGCTTTCAGTTGGCGGAATGGTGCAAAATATTTACTGTAGCGAAATCAAGCGTCGAGCAATTTTATTCTTAAATATGCTCAATGAAAAGAATCGTGCGAGTGAATTGGTTGATATGCCTACTGATCTTGCAATTATAGCACCTTGTTGGGGTATAAATAGAAGAAACGCTGAGATGACACATGTGCTTGATTGCCTCACTGAGCCACTTGAAATTAGCGATTTTTCACGAATACTTGAAATAAGTGGTGCTGACTCAATCATTAATGCGGCTCCAGTGCTTTATCCATTCTTGACTGGCAAACCTGTCAATTTAAGTCGGCTATGAAATCGAGAATTAGTTTCCGGGGGGATTTATATAGCCCCTTGGTTTTTTTGTTGCTATTTACTTTTATTTAAAAGAGATGCTAAAATTCAATCATAATTAATTTATCCTATGAATAATCATGAAAAAAATCATTGCAATCGGTGGCGGGGAAATTGGTCGTACTGGGGTTAAAAATGAAACACTTGGTATTGATCGTGAAATAATCCAATTGTCTGGAAAAAAGAATCCGAAACTTCTTTTTATCCCAACTGCTAGTGGTGATGCTGCTGGTTATGTTGAAGTGGTTAAGAATCATTTTGGCAAGAAACTTGGCTGTACTGTTGATTCACTGCTACTGCTTTCCGAAAAATATACCAAAAAAGAATTGGAGCAAAAAATTATGCAATCGGATATTATTTATGTTGGTGGTGGCAACACGCTGAAAATGATGAAAGTTTGGAGAAAATTTGGCGTTGATGAACTTTTAAAAAAAGCCTTGCAAAAGGGAATTGTCTTGGCTGGTCTTTCTGCTGGATCTGTTTGTTGGTTTCGCTACGGAAATTCTGATTCAGCGCGATTTGGAAAAAACAAGCAAGCTAGTATGATTCGAGTGAAAGGATTAAATATGATTCCAGCGCTTCATTGTCCGCACTATGACGTTGAAGTTGGCCGCGAAAAATCGCTGAAAGATATGATGAAAAAAAACAGAGGAATTGCAATTGCTATTGATAACTGTGCAGCTCTGGAGATTATTGATGATACATATAGAGTATTGCAAACAAAAAAGACTGCTAATATTTACAAGGTATTTTGGAATAAAGGAAAATATTTCAAGGAGGTTGTTCCTGTTTCTAAGAATTATCTTTCGCTGAAGGCATTGCTTACAAAATAAGGAATAAATGTAGTTTCTTGATAGTGTTAATTAATCAAATCTGACGCCGTAGCATCAAACTAAAGACAGAAGTTGATGAGTTTGCTTAATAATAATATCTGGATCTGCCATACCTTCAAGCCAGTCAAAAGTTCGAAAGCTATCCTGCCATGCGTGCAAAAAAGAAAAAGAGATGGGTATTTAAATACCCATCTCTTTTTCTTTTTTATTGCAGTGTCGGAATCGAACGGGTGGCAGTGAGCTAGATAATTTTCAGTAGGAAATTATCTAGCGAATGCCGACAAATTCGAGCGAGCGAGGATTTGGCGCCACCCAGTACAATTGAAAGAATGAGCGACGGCGAATGAGAGAAGCGGAATTCCTACATCCCGTGCTCTGAAAAATATCAAAGAATTGAGGCTAAATAGAGCCTCTTTTTGGTTATAACTTTTTAAGTAACGAAAACTGTTTGACATAATTTTGTATTCAGTGCATTATTTATTGATATGAAAAATATCAAAATTTAGGGGAGGTGGCACATGTTCATTGAAATAGAGGGAATAGATGGTGCGGGTAAGTCTACCCAATGTCAGCTATTGAAGGATTGGCTTGATTATATTGGAGTAGAGTCAATAATTGTTAAAGAGTTGGATAGTACTGATTTTAGCAAACAAGTCAGAAATGTCTTGATTGCTGATATCATGAAAGATGCACATGCAGAGATGTTCTTGTTTCTTTCCTGCAAGTGCCAAGTTTTTTCGCAATTGATACGACCGAACATGGCAGCTGGGAAAATCGTAATTGGTGACAGGGGAAGCGGGTCTTTCATAAGCTACAATTCAAGTATTCTGGGCGTAGAAAAGGATGTGCTCATGAATTTGCTTGAAATGTGCTCACTTGGAGATCACCCAAACACCACCATTCTGCTCGATGTTTCCGTGGAAATTGCCCAGGAAAGAATCGGGCAAAAGAATGGACAGACAAGATTTGATTTGGTGGGTTCAGAAATTCTTCAAAAGCAACGGGAAAAATTTCTAGAGCTTGCCGAGAATTCCATGGACTGGGCAACAATTGATGGATCAAAATCAATCCAAGATATCCATCAGATAATCAAAGATTATGTGGTAAAATTCATGGGAGAGACTTAGGTCCCTCCCTTTTTATTTAAAAAATGAAAACTCTTATATATAACGCATTAATAATTACCCAAAATGAAACACGCGAAATAATAAAGTGTGGTTTTATTGTTATTGAAAACAATAAAGTAATTGAAATAGGTAGAGATAAATTTATTGGAGACACACAGGGATTAGACGATATCCTTGATGCCGAGGATAAGATCGTTGTCCCAGGTTTCATAAATGCTCATGTGCATCTTGGTGAAACTGTATACAAGGATTTTCTTCCTAAAAAATTTACACTCGAAGAATATTTGGCGACAACTAATTCACTTATTGAAAAGTTTCCTTTTATCGAGCATTGTAGGAAAATTGTAGCTGATTATACGATGCTACATATCATTAAAAGTGGCACTACTACTGTTGCGGGTGGAAGGGTGGATAAGATTTCAAATGATTGGGGAGTGAGAAGTGTTTCTGGCTATATGGTTATGGATAGCTATAAATTGAAAAAATATTATTCGGATATTGAAAACTCTTTAGATTCTGAGATGAAAAGCCCCAAAGAGTTATTAGATAATTTAAGCAAGCTTGGGATATTTATTCATTCACTTAACTATGTTGATGAAAATGCTCTATTATCCATAAGTAATATCTTGAAAAAGACACCAAGCCTGCCTTTAATGATACATGTTGCCGAAACAAAAAAGCAGGAGAATGATGTGCTGAAAAGGTACGGAATGACTTCTATTGAAGTTTTGGAAAAATATGAGTTACTTAGCGATAACACGCTCCTAGTCCATGCAAATTGGTGCACAGAAAAAGATCTTGAAATCATAAAAAATAATGGAGCATCTATAGCTCATTGTTTATCTTCAAATCTAAAAGTTGCTGATGGAGTAATTGATATAGGCAAAGCCATGGAAAATGATATAAATATCTGTATCGCAACTGATGGATTTTGTACGGCGGAGACATTTAGTGTTCTAGAGGAAGCACGAAATGTCTTTAATTATAACAGGAATAAAAATAGTTCCGGAATTACTGCGCAAAAGGTTTTAGACATGATCACTACAGATGCTGCAGTAGCACTTAATGTATTATCAGAGGTTGGGAGCGTTGAAGTTGGGAAAATTGCTGATCTTGCATTTTTGAGTATTCCAGGAAATGGCCTGAAATCTAATAATGATTTAATCTTATCAATTATTAATAATGGAGTATCTGACGGGGTAATGGTTGACGGGAAGCTTTTAATGTGGGATAAAAGAATGTCAATGAAAGATGATAAGAAAATCATTGATAATTACAGTTCATTAATAAAAAAATTACAGGAGGGTACAAATGAAAACGATACTGGTAAATCCGCCTTCCGGCACCTATAGAAATCCGGAAGAACACCTTGGCCTGGCCTACATCATGAGTTTTCTTTCAAGCAAGGGTCATGTTGTTGAAATCGTAGATGGTTATTTGCTTGGAATGAGTAATGATGAGGTAGTAAAGAAGATTGTTGCAGATGAGTCTTGTAAAATTGTTGGAATTTCTCCATTCATTGATTCCCTTCAACAGTCTATTGATATCACCAAAGAAATAAAAAAAATCCGCAGTGATATCCATGTCTGCTGGGGAGGTCACCTTGCCACTTTCTCTGCCGAAGATTTGCTTAACTCTAATGAAGAAATCGACAGCATTATCAGGGGCGAAGGAGAATTAACTTTTCTTGAGCTGGCAGAAAATATCAGTTTGGGAGAATTGGAGCACGCAAAGATCAGGGGGTTGGCCTTAAGGAAAGACGGTGAGATTTTTTTTACCGAATCCCGGGGCCTCATTGAAAATCTTGACGTTCTGCCATTTCCCGACAGGACCAATACTGATTGGGCATTCAATTCCGGCTCCCTAGTGCAAATCTCCGGGAGCAGGGGGTGTTATGGAAATTGTTCTTTCTGTAGCATAAGCTCGCTCTATCGTCTTTCTGACGGAAGTGTTTGGCGGGGAAGGAGCCCTGAAAGCATCGTGTCAGAACTTTGCGATTTGAATTCTCTTTATGGTTTTGATATGTTTAAATTCATTGACGATTCTTTCTTCGGTCCTGATGAGGACTGGAGAGACCGAGCAATGCGGATTGCTGATGGAATAATCGATTCCGGTTTATCCATACGATTTCGTATTTCAACCAGGGTTAACAATGTAGATCGCGAAGTTTTTCAAAGACTTAAGGAGGCGGGATTGTACGCTGTCAGTGTTGGCGTCGAATCAGGAGTCCAAAGAATGTTGGACACTTTCAACAAGGGAACATCAGTGAAACAAAACAATATTGCCTTGGATATTCTCGAGGACCTCGGAATCATTACTCTTATGGGATTTATCGGTTTTGATCCGTATGTGACTTTGAAAGAAATATTTCAAAACATATCTTTTCTTCAGGGAACATTGTTTGCAATGACTGATCTCATAAGTAAGCCGCTGTATGTGCACGCTGATGATCCTATCACGAAGAAGCTTGTTGCGGAGAATATGATTACTGGGAGATTTTTCCCTAATTTCCAATACAAGATGGTCGACAGCAAGGCAGAAACTGTTTTGAAAACCATGCAAATCTGGAATTCCTATAACAAAGATATTTACTACAGGGTTTCAGATGCATTGACTTCTCCGCGCAGGACCAGAAAGTATGAAGAAGATATCATTCTAGCACTCCATCGCAGATTAAGGGAGACGGATCTGGAGATTTTCTTGGCTATTGCCAAGATGGTTAAAATAGGCTATAGTAAAACATCGATTATAAACCATTTGGAAAAATGCAGAAAAATGCATTTACCAACATGGGATGCGATCGAAAAAGAATATAAATTACTAAGCCTAATTTAATGAATATCCTTACCTCGGAAGAAAAATTTCCTTTGATCAAAACCATTGGTGTTGGCCTTACCAATAAATGCAATCTTAATTGCGCCCACTGTTATTCTCGAAAAATGATAGAGAGGACCTTTACTCTGCAAGACGCAGAAAAGGTCCTCTCCGTATTTCCTTCTTTGGAATCGGCAAATTTTGGAACAGGAGAAAGCATACTAAATAATCAATTTGAGGAAATTGTTAACTTATTCTATGAGAAAGGAATTAAGCTTGCAGTTACTTCAAATGGACTTTCTCTAAATAAGATGAAGGAGGAAACATTGGCGAAGTTTGAGGATGTTGATATTTCAATAGATTTTCCAATTGCACAAATGCATGATAAATGGAGAAGTAAGAAAGGGTTGTTTGATGAAGCTATGAAAGCAATTGAACGATGCAAGAAGCATAATATAAATATTTCCATTGCATCTGTTTTGATGTCGAATAATTGCACTTATTTTTCAGGATTCAAAAAAATTCTTGATAAGTATGATATCAATCTGCGAATTAACTTGTATAAGTCTGTGAACACTGATAAATTTGTGCCAACCTATGACCAATTTTGGAAAGCAATTGAGAATATAAGCGAAAATTTTGAGGTTGTGAGTTGTTCAGAACCAATATTGGCCCTTGTTTCTGATGATGTTAAGGGTGGATCTAAGTGTGGAGATTCTGTGAGAATCCATCCTGACGGAAGCGTTGCTTCATGCGTATATGTAAAAAGTGATATTGGACCAGAAATTTTTAATGGTAAGAAAAAAGAAATATTGGATTTTTGTAAATCATGCCCGGTTGTTGAGAAATGTGTCGGGGGTTGTTATGGCAGGAGATTGACCGAGGAACGAGGAGAATCGCCTGATAGTTATTGTCCATATTATAACAAAAGAGATGTTCCTAAATTTAAACTAAAAAAGAAAAAAGAAGCTCATGATTTGATACATAGTAGTTACTTGTGCACAATGATTTTGCGTTAATAATTTTTATAAAATAAAAAAATGGATAAGAAATTTGGAGTAGCAGCAAAAGCAATTATAAAAAACGAAGAAGGAAGATATCTGGTTTTATTTAAAAGTGATACTGAAGATATTAACCCTAATGAGATAGATATTCCTGGCGGTCGAGTTGAATTCGGAGAGGATGTTCAAGATTGTTTAAAGAGAGAGATAATTGAGGAGGTAGGATTAGATATAAAGATTGATCGCCCATCTCGCGTATGGGGATTTGTAAAAGAAAATCTGCACCTAATAGGAATAACATTTACAGCTGAATTGGTTGGAGGGAATATTAAACTTAGCGGAGAGCATGATGCATATAAATGGATGACGAAAGATGAAATTTTGGAAGGGGATTACCCCAAGTGGATAAAGAAGGAGTTTGAAGTAATATAAGACTTCATAATGTACGTTTACAAAAAAATATAAAGGAAAAGGAGATTGAGAGATGAAAACTACATTTGGAATCGATTTTGGGACAACCAATTCGGCGTTATCTGTAAACAGAGGAGGTAAAGTTGAGGTTATCAACATTGACCCCTACAATGCCACAGAAAAAACAATGCGCACTGTGCTCTATTTTAATGAGGAGAATGAAATCTTCGTCGGACAAGAGGCAATAGACCAGTATGTGAACGATGGAGCATTTGGACGTTTTATGCAATCGATCAAAGCGTTTTTGCCGAACAAGACTTTCGAAAGCACAAACGTGTATGGAAAAAATTACACAATTGAAGATCTCGTCGCTATTATTCTTAAAAAAATAAAAGCGACAGGAGAGGCATATGTCGGTAGTGAAGTGGATAGTGTTGTGCTTGGGCGTCCAGTCGTTTTTTCAGAAGATACAGAAAAAGATGCACTCGCGCAATCCCGCCTTGAAAGAGCGGCCAAGAAAGCTGGCTTTAAGGATATTCAATTTCAGTTTGAGCCGATTGCTGCCGCACTTACTTTTGAAGAAACTCTCATGCATGGAGATGAAAAAAACGTTTTCATTGGAGATTTTGGTGGCGGTACTTCTGATTTCACAGTAATAAAACTCAGAGGTGGAAACTGCTCCAATGTGGAGCGTAAAAGCGACGTACTTTCTCTAGGCGGTGTGTATATCGGAGGTGATTCATTTGACTCCCAAATCATGTGGGAAAAAATCACAAAGTACTTTGGACGTAATGTGAAATATCAGGTCATGGGGAATGACTATTGGCTGAATATGCCAATGACCATAATCCGCACTCTCTGTGAATGGCATCTGATACCTCAACTCAGAGAGAGAAAAACTCGGGAGCTCATCCGCGTAATAAAGGGTGTTGCAGATGATAAATCTGCAGTAGAGAATCTGGAAAACCTTATCTCGGACAATTTCGGATTTATGCTTTTTCAAGCGATTGAAAAAGCTAAGTGTGAACTTTCGTCCTTGGAACATTCCCAGATATTCTTCAAAGAACGAGACCTTGTGATTAAAGAGGAGATCTCAAGAGGTGAGTTTGAGAATATTAACACTGAGAATGTTGAAAAGATAGTGAAATGTGTGGATGAGACAATCAGTAAAGCTGGTCTAACTCTTGAGCAGATTGATACGGTTTTCATCACAGGGGGCACTTCACACATCCCATGTATTCAGAAACTTTTCATTGAGCGTTTCGGACGTGAAAAGATGAGACAGATGGACGCTTTCACAAGCGTAGTTCATGGACTTGGAGCAAGCGCATCCTTCCTTTTTTAAAATCGCCATATGGCAAATTGGGGCATTCTGCATAGCAGTGTGCCCCTTTTTATTTTTCAAAAAGCAAGCTATACTGGGAAAATAGCAAAAAAGCATATGGGAAGTTTAAATAAGGAAAATATAATAAAAGAGGCAAAAAACCATGTAGGTATGGTTATTTTGGATTTGGAAAAAGCCGCCAAGGACACTGAAAAATCACTCAAAAGAAGCAAGGAAATTTTCAAAACACTTTCAAATGCCGACCAAATTGTTGAAAGTATGTTGATGAAATACAATAAAAAAAGAATTGGAGAAATCGCGTATTTACATGGTTCTCCATATTTTGTCAGATGTGACGTGATTTGGGAAAAAGAAAACGAAATCAAAAGCATATTTTTTGGAAAATTCGGATTCAGCGAGGACGAGATATATTCCTGGATAACACCGGCCTCAACGATGCGCTACGAAAATCCGGGAGAGGTAAAATATGTTAGACCTGATGGCTTGATGCAAAAAGCAAAACTTGTTCGTAAGGATCAATACATGATAGTTGGGGGCGAGATAAAATTTTTAGCTACAGAGGGAACAGATAACCCTCGGCAGCTGGTTTATCAAGAATATTTTTCAAATAGAAAGACAGGATTTGTTTTACCTGAAATTGTGGCTCAAATGGAAAAGGCACAGGATCAAGTTATTCGTGCTCATCATGTCGGACCATTTCTCATTTCAGGTCCAGCTGGATCAGGAAAGACAACACTAGCGCTTCATCGCGTGGCATATCTAGCGTCCGCACCTGATCTTGCGAGTACATATACTAGCGATTCGATAATAGTGTTCGTGCAAGATAATGGCACTAAAGAATATTTTTCACATTTGCTCCCAGAACTTGGAATTGAAGATGTCTTGATTACTACTTTTTCTCAGTGGGCACTTTCAATTTTGGATATTGATGCAAAATATGTGATTCGCTATGGCAGCGTTGAAACTGAAAAAGATTTGTATGAGTTTACAAAGCTTGGCGCTTTTAAAAATCCGATAGGACAGGATTATAAGAAAGCTAACATATTTTCAATCTTGGAAAATGCATATGCTGCCGGCTTAAATCAGGATCAGAAGAAACTTTTTCAAAATCAGAAAAAAGAAAAAGTTTTGGATAGAATTGATCTTACGCTACTGCTGAAAATTTATAGCGAATCTAATGGGGGAATTGGAACAATTAAAGATTATTGGATTGAGCTAAAAAATGGATCCATGCGAAAAAAACGAGGATTTGTCCCCTTTGAATATTCCTTAGCAGTTGTTGATGAATTTCAAAACTATCTTCCTGGACAGTTAGAGCTTTTCAAATCATGTATAAATAAAAAAAGCCAATCCGTTTTGTATGTTGGAGATATGGCGCAACAAGTGCAATTAGGCACAATAAGAAATTGGGGAGATATCGGCGAGGATATAAATGAGGAAAGAAAAGTGGTTTTGCAAAAGGTTTATCGTAACACAAAAAATATCCTTAGATACATTCAGAATCTTGGATATCTTATTGAGATTCCCGATGGGATTAAGGAGGGGGCTGATGTCGAAGAATACATGTGTATTGGTGCGGACGAGGAAATTGCACGCATTAACGACTTAATAAAAAACAAAGATTTCTCAAGTGTCGGTATTTTGGCAAAAGATGAGAAATATCTTTCTAAATTCAAAAAGGCTTTTTCAGATAATGATAAAATTCATGTCATGACGATGAATGAATCGCAGGGTGTGGAATTTGATATTGTGGTACTGGCTGGCATCAATAAAGATACTTTCAAATTGATATTTGCAGATAGTGTTTCCGAGGACCTTATAAATGAGAAGAAAAGAATAAATAAGGATCTTCTGTATGTGGCGCTTACGCGTGCAATTTCAGAGCTTTATATTTTGGGAGAGGAGCGCCTTAAAGATTCAATTTATGCAATAAAATTGCAATAAAGTCAAGGTTTTTTCAAATACTGAAAAACAGTACTGTATTGTCTCATTTGCCTCATTCACAATCGCCAAATAGCTAATTTATGGCTCAAATATACTCCAAATAGGTACTAGACCGCTCTGGTGTGCATGAAAAACAGCGCTCAATAGAGCGCTGTTTTGGTATAGGAGCAAATTCAATTTGAGCAATAAAATTGAAAAAATGTTGACATCTTGCTTTGTATATGCGACTATTTTATATTCCTTAACAATTCGAAGATAATTGGTTTTTTGTAAAATAAACCACACAAAACACACAAGGAGAAAACTATGACTGGAAAATTTTTGAGTCCTGAGGCAGCATCAAGATTAATGAAGCTTGCGCAAAATCCTTATCGGCCACCCCAGATCGTCAAGCTGAGAGAGGAAATTGAGGGCGAAACGCGAGCGGCTGAAGTTGCAGTATCTGTTTCTGGAGTTATTGATCGGGAACGCGTACAAAAGATTGTCGGCATGAAGCTTGAACTTGACCATTTGTGTTGTCTTTGGGCAAAAGGAGAAATTGAATAAAAGCAGAATACTCAAGAAAACTGGATATCAAATCTAGGAGAAAAGGAGATCATAATGGAATTGTCAGAATTGATTGGTAAAA
>JBBQCF010000023.1:0-15464 GCA_038318455.1 Candidatus Moraniibacteriota bacterium | reverse complement strand
TATGCGTATATTTATCGCATAGCTTTTTTAATTTTCAACTAAAGCCTTAACCCTTTCAATTTTCCCCTCAATCACACTCCAATTCTCCAAAATCCCCTCACAAGTCTGACGAAAGTGGTTGCTGAAACCATCCTCAACTCCCAACACTTGACTTTTTATGTTTTTGTCTTTATAATAATTTCACAGTAGTAAATACTATAAAAGGAGGTATACGCCAATGTGGACTGCACATTTTTGGATTCGCCCAGTAAGTCACTGCAAAGAAGGCTGCAGTAGTTGGACCTCTCTGACCAAACCGCGGCCAAGGGGTCTGGCGTAAGCCAAAGTAACACGAGCGGCACCTCAACCGAGTTGCCGCTCACTTTTTTTAAAAAAAGATATTACATTATAATTTAAAATCATACAATTTGAAACTATCTATATGGAAGAAGTAATATATCCAATTCGCATAAACCGTTATTTGGCACTTAACAACTATTGTTCACGTCGAGAAGCAGATGCACTTATTGAAAAAGGAGGGGTGCTTATTAATGGAAAAAAAGCCAAAATAGGGGACAAGGTTAATGAGGCTGATAAGATTGAAGTTACCGCCAAGGGAGTTGGAGCTATCAAGGAATATGTTTATTATGCATTCAACAAGCCACGAGGAATCGTGACCAATTCGCCTAAAGATGGACAACGTAGCATCAAGGAGATAACAACCACTGCAAGTGATGTTTTTCCTGTGGGACGACTGGACAAAAATTCTTATGGACTCATTATTCTTACTAATGATGGACGAATTAATGACAAACTTCTCAATCCCGAGCGTAATCATGAGAAAGAATATGTGGTGGTTGTAAACAAGCCAATCACGAATATTTTTCTGAAAGTCATGCGCCAAGGTGTTCAGCTAGAAGACTTTAAAACGAAGCCTGCTGTGGTTGAGAAGAAAGATGAGACAACTTTCCATATCACACTGACAGAAGGCAAGAAACATCAAATTAGGCGTATGTGCACTGATCTTGGTTGGTCAGTGGTTGATCTTAAGAGAATCCGAGTGATGAGTGTGAAGCTTGGCAATCTTGGATCTGGTCAACAACGAAAAATTCAAGGAACAGAACTCGAAGAACTTTTGAAAAGTCTTGGAATGTAATTGAATCGTGTTTTGCATAGTTCTAAAAATAAAAAAGCTTGTCTGTAAATTAGGCAGTAGAAATTAAAAGAGGCAACGAATGATTTTCATTCGTTGCCTTTTTGTTATGCGGTACCGTGCCGTTTGCTACGACGCTAGACTTTCTGTAGAATTTCCACAGTCATCTTGCGTTTGCCCCAGGCGTTAGCTTGTTTTTGGGACATTTCGGAAAAAAGATCAAACTGTACAGTCTTTCTTTTTTTCCAAAGATCTTCTGCTGCTGCGCAACGATCATCAACTTTTCCAATGATTTCTCTTCCATCATCGAATTTTATTCTGACGATTGTTCCGCGTTTGAATCTGCCGAGTTTGCTGCCAGGCTTGACGCCTTGATTTGCTGCAATTGTAAAATCGGCCTTGGGTGGTGTTCCAAAGAAGGTTTTTTTCCCTTGACCATTAAGTTTAATGGCTGCAAGATAAGCTCCTTTGGATTTGTAATCTTCCCTTCGAGGTTTGATATAGCGGGACACTACAGCCTCAAAGGTTTTCACAACTTTGTACCGCTTGGCAGGCGGATGTGGTGGAGCATATTGAGAATATGCTCGCGAGGCAGTGGGGTTTGCGCACGTTAATATTAGAAAAAACGCGCATATCCATTTGCTCACGGGTGCTTCCTCCTATGTCTCGCCACGATACCTTATATATAATGCGCTGTTACGCGCTTGAAATTTCGTCACTCACTCCAAATGAAAATATATTTTCATTTGTTGCTCGCTAGAAATTATAAACAAAAAATAGTCCTCACGGGGAGCATATTTTTTGTAATATGGGTGCCTTCACTCTATGGCTTATACTACGCTAGTATTGGCAGTTTTCTTCCAAAATATTCTGAATACTTTTGGTTTTTAGCCAAAAATGATATAATGGAGTAAAAGTGATTTTAATAGCTGTAATTAAGCAAAAAGTTGACCATGCTAACACGGACTTAGATAATAACATATATTTATGAAAATAGCAATACATGCAGCTGATTTGGATCATGAGCGCATTGATGGAACGCGTGTATATTTGCTAAATACCCTAAAATGGCTTGGAATAATCGGAAAAGAACATTCTTTTAATATCTATCATCAAGGTCGTTTTAATCAAAATTTAACACCTCCTTCACTTTCAAATTATACAATCAAAAGCATTCCTTTCCCTGCACTTTGGACACAGACACGCTTTGCTTGGCAGTTGTTCAAAGACAAGCCAGACGTGCTTTGGATGCCGGTTCACAACATGCCAATTTTCAGACGAAAGAGCTTGAAAACGGTGGTGACGATTCATGACCTGGCTTTCAAAATATTTCCTGAATATTTTCCTAAAAAAGATTTGATCAAGCTTAACAGGCTTAGTGATTTGGCTATTGAAAATGCCGATCATTTGGTGGCAGTTTCCGAAGCTACCAAAAACGATATTTTGAAATTTTATCCCCAAATTTCCGAAGAAAAAATTTCCGTGATTCATCATGGATTTGATAGCGAACTATTTTCAAAAAAAATTACCAAAGAAGAATCTGATAGTATTCTTTTAAAATTTAAAATTAAAAATTTAAAATTTATTTTGTATGTTGGCGCGATTCAACCCAGGAAAAACCTTGACGTTTTGATTTCAGCTTTTGAAAAAATCAAAGAAAAATCCACGAATCAGCAAACTGAATTGAAGCTTGTTATTGCTGGCGCGCCAGCTTGGCAATATGAAGACACCTTAAAAAAAATAAAAGAAAGTAAATTTGCAAAAGATATTATCATTACAGGTACAATTTCTTTTGAAAAATTGCCAGCACTATACCAAAATGCTAGTGTCTTTGTTTTTCCATCATTGTATGAAGGTTTTGGAATTCCAGTTTTGGAGGCGATGGCTTCGGGTGTGCCTGTTGTTTTGGCGAACAATTCCAGCTTGCCAGAAGTGGCAGGGGATGGAGCAATTTATTTTAAAACCGATGATTCTGCAAATCTCGCAGAATGTATTGAGCAAGTTATGTCAGATGAAAAATTGAAAATAGATATGATTCAAAAAGGATTGAAACGCGCAGCAAATTTTTCGTGGGAAAATTCAACCGAGCAATTGCTTGACATATTGTCTAAAAAGTAGTATAATAGAAAGAAGTAGGTTATTCTTTGACAGGAGCAAAATTTCTCGCGGTAGCGCAATAATTGCGCGGAAAGGAGCACGCCATGTCAATGATACAGAGCATCCTGAAGAACAGGCAGGCACTTGATTCTGTTGATGGACTCGTAGAGTCTTGGCTTGAAGAAAACGACGTTCCTCATCAGTACCGTATGAGCATTCCATTCGTTTTGCTTTATCAAGTAAAACGAAATGAGAAGAAAAAATTGCTGAACGTTTCCTTGGATGTTGGACCATTGTTCAATCAGCCAGAAGGAAATTGCTAAAGAATAAAAAGGCGCTAATCAATTTCGATTAGCGCCTTCTTTTTTTGAGTTACTTTTCTTTATCTATGAAAATTAATTCATAAAACAAAAAGAAAACAAATAGTGTTGTGATTGTGATGATAATGTTTTCCCAAAGAGTGAACTTCAAAAGTGAACTTCCGATCAATAAAAAAGAAAAGAGAATGAGGGGAGGCAGGATTTTATTCTTGTTTATTTTTGAGATTTCATATGATATGCCAAAATTTTTACCAAGATAAATTATTAAAGACAATATCAGAAAAATAGCGAAACTTAATTTTGTTAAGCTGATCTTGCTTGATATTAATCCGGGAAGCAAACTTTCAGCTATAAGTGTCACAGCAAAAGTTAACAGCAAAAGTAGCAATAAATCATATGAGAGCTTATATGTTATCAGTAGGCTATTTTTTGTAATGTGGAAATTTTTTATTTGCATAGGGTTTATAGGTTATTTTTGTTCAACCTTTTCTTGATTATTGAAAGTGAATTCATAAAACTGTCCCAGGCTAGTGGTGTTGAGAAAGTCGCATTAATATGATTCATAGTTACATTTCCCTTAAAGAAAGTGCTAACCTCAAAATCATTGCCAATTAGTGACGCGAATTTCTCCAGTGGGATGTTGCATTTGTATGTGCTTGAATCAAAAAAACTTTTTTTCAGATTGCAAGAATATTCTTTTTGAGCATCTTTTGAATTTGCGATTATCGGCTTTTGCTTTGAATATGTTCCTAGTACAGCCTTGTTTTCTATGGAAAGCTTTTGTTTGTCTTTAATGATGAAAAGTTTATTACTGTCTTGATCTAGAAATATTGTGCCATCGGGATGAGGACTATTGTTGGTGAATTGTTTTTGTTTTTTATATGCACCGAGTTCGCTAGAGGTGACAGGTATGACATTATTCCAATCAAAACCCATTGCTGCAAAGGTCACTTCATTTTCGATAGGATAACTTTTTCCAGCACTCAAAATAAATACTGCATCGGCAAATGAAGCTAATGTTCCATCTGCAAAACCAGCATAAGTTTCAGATTCTGGATAATTGGAGAGAAAATCAGTATTTTTTGAAATTGCTAAAGCTGAATCAAATTGTGTTAGAAACGCTGTTGCACTTACGAATGGTATTAAGGATTGGTTTTTTATTTGATAATAAGTGTCATCAATTGCAAAAAGAGTGTCATCGGGATATATGTTGGCATCAATGATATCTGGTCCGGGTTTATTTAGTTTTAAATCGTCAACAGTGACTTCTAGGAATGCACTTTTGGGATATCCCATAGCAAGAATAATATTAGTGTCGGCAAATTTGCGAAGTGCGCCATTTGAAATCATGTAATAATTCCCATTAGATGTGAATAAGAGAGTTGAATCTTTAAAACCAACCTGCTTTCCAGTTGGATAAAAAAATGATTGATATGATTTTCTTATTTTTACTGGGGTGTCTTGGATATCACTGGAACCTTTTTCCAGTGTAAGTGAGATTGTGGTTTCTGAAAATTTACCAATTGGGTTTGCATTGAATAATAGTGTGTCGTTTGTTTGAATCATTTTTTTTGCTGGAAAATCATTGGTCAACTCAATGCGGGGAGAGGAGATATTATTTCTGATGGCAGTGGGACTGTTCATGTCAAAATCCAAAGGAACGATTGGAAACAAGATGCGATACATCACAAAAAGCATTGTAAGAAAAAAGATAACATGAAGAACCAATCGTGCAATGTCATATTGACGCCGTGAGTCAGAGTCTAGTTGTATTTTTTCAGTAAGATCAAATAGTCGCATATTTATTTTTGGTTTACTTTTTTATCTCAAATATTTTTCCTGAAATGATGACATTCTTTTTTTCTGGCAACATTACATCATCAAGCTTTATTGCTTGCTGAATGTTCAATCTGGTTGTGGTGAGCGTGTAATCACTAATCGGTGTCAATTTTTCTGCAATAGTGCTATTGAGATAAAATGGAAGCTGTTTATTTGGCGAAATCAAATACACTTTGGAAAATTTGCTGGTATCAAGTTTTGCCAAATCTTGATTATTGAAAAAATATACCGCATTTTTTCCGTACAGAAAACTCATTGGACCCGCTAACATGGTCCAACCATCGCCAGATGCTTGTTGATCTATTAAGATCAAATCATTTTCAGAAAAGTTAGTGCTAAGTTCTTCAGTTTCGTTTAGCAAATCTTTATTTTCAGTGTAGGTTAAATATTTTGAAAAAGCAGGCATGTTCATGCCGAATAGCAATATGGCAATAATAAATCCTAGTATTTTGTTTTTGTGATAATTTTTTTTGTCAGGACTTGTTTCGAGCAATCTTCCAACAAATAGAGATGTATAAAAAATAGCAGCTGGCGCCAATGAAAACATGAAACGCCGAAGCATCCAAGGATGATCAGGGGAAATTTGAGAATCAAACAGATAAATAAGTGTTGGCAAAACCACAAAAAATGGCACCAATCGATATGTTTGTTTTTTCCATAGTTTATAAGTAACACTAATTCCACTGATAATGAAAAAACCTAGTAGCCCATATAAATAAAATATTTTTCCAAGATAAAAATTAGGCAAAATATTATTCTTTATTTCTCCAAGATATTGAGCTTTTGGAGCTGTCACTGTCGGTAATAAGGCTTTTAATATTTCCTTATAAAAATAAGCGTCAACATATATGGTAATTATGGCAATTATTGATAATAATATTGCTGGCAGGAATAGTCGCAAGCATATTTTTTCTTTGATAAATGATCTAGTATTCTTATTTAACGCTATTAATAAAATAGATGTAATAAGAAAAGCAACACCTTCAATTCTGGCAAAGCAAAGAAGAATTGAGGATAATAAAAAAATAAAATAATGGAATTTTCGCTGACTTTGCAAAAAAAGCATTAATGAAAGAATGGTGATCCATAAAAGGGGCAGAGCAATGTTTTCGCTCAATGTGAATTTAGAAAACCACATAAACACGAAAGAAGTTCCAACTAAAAGCATTAAAGGTCCTGCAGTGTGAGCCTTAAGGAATAATCGTAGGAGTAAATAAAAGGTGAGAAAAAAAGTAAATAGCAATATTCCATTTGCGATAGTGAAACCCATAACTCCAAATATTGCAAAAAACAAAGCTAACCAAGAAATGTATACAAGTGAAAATTGCGTCACCATTTCGCCACTTTTAGTGTAATAAAAACCAGGGAAATTGAGAGCGCGACCAGGTTCATGCAATTTGAAAAATTCATTTGAAACTGGAGTAGAAAATTCTAGTTTGTGATTTTGTGCCAATCTGACGGATGCTTCGCTAAAGGAACCTTGATCTCTGCCTGTGAAAACTGATGGTTGCGTAAAAAACAGAAAAACCATAGTCACTATAATAGAGGCAATACTTGCAAAAATTAATTCACGAGAAATATGAAGCGAGACTCCAATTTGTCTTGCTTTGAAAATAACCCAAAATCCAATAGCCACAGTAGCTGTAAAAACAATAGATGCATAGAAAAAACCAGCAAGGGCTAAGATAAAACCGCCCCAAGCGAGCATGAGAAGTAGGAATATTTTAATTAGAAATATTTGGTAATCTTTGGGGGATAAGTTTTTAGTGCTCATTTGGTAATAGAAATTCGAAGGGCTTTTAACCAGAAGAATTACTTATATTATCTTAAGTGGCTTGTTATAGCTATTTTATTGGGATTTTCTGTTGTTATATTGAAATATTTTTCAAATATTTTTTGCTAAATTTATATTAATAATTATACTGGCTATTTGTATATTTGCAAAGCATTTTTCGATGATGTAAACTTAGGATATATAGAAGCTTGAATTTGTAAAAATAAAAAAAATACAAAAATAATTCCAGTTAAACAATTTGGATTGCCATAGTTTAATAGGATAAGAACAAATGAAAACAATAATGTCTGACTCTGTCAGAAAAAAACCTCATTTATTGCACTGGTATTATAATCAAGGTATGCATGAATTGTTGGAGATTTGGAAAAATTTCTTGTTTTTTGCTTGGCAATATTTCTCAATCAGTGAGCTTTCAGGAACCTTGCTTTCCCCGTGGCGACGTGATGTGACAAATTCAAATTGGGTGGGAATTCATCCAGTAAAGTCCCTCGCTTTATTTTTTGAAAATATCATTTCGCGAATTTTGGGTGCGATTGTACGCTCGGTTGTTATTGCAATAGGACTTTGTTTTTTTCTAGTAGTATTTATTTTTGGGATAATAATTGCTGCGCTTTGGATCGGCGCTCCAGTTTTTTTTGGCGCTGTTTTTCTGTATTCTTCCAGACTTGGAGTTAATGTTTATCATATTGTAGGAATTCTCTTGGCTTGGCTTGGATCGGTTGGATTTTTTTATTACCAAGATACAAAGATGCCAATGCATTTGGTTGGTTTTGCTCAAATGCTCAAGCATCCTGTTTTTGAGAGAGTCTGCTCACGACTTGGCATTGCGCGCAAGCGTTTTCCAAATGAAATTTTTGAAAATCAGAAACTTTTCAATGATTTTTTGAAAACCAGAAATATGACCGAAAAGGAATATCTGAAAATTACACTCCATGAAATAAATAGGTATCAACAAACAAAAGATGCTGCAAAATTTTGGCACTGGGAATATCTAAAAAAAATTCAATCCATTGGAATGCAATGGCGCTATGGGTATACCGTTCAGCTGGACAGATATTGCTATGATTTGTCGCTGGGTGATCAGAGCGAATATGCCAAAAATGAGCTTATTGGTCGCACTGAAGAATATGAAGTAATGAAACTTATCCTAGAAAGACCTGATCAAAATTGCGTGCTCTTAGTTGGCCCTGCAGGAATTGGTAAGAAAAATATAATCCATGCTCTGGCTAGAAATATTCGCTTTAATAATGATGTTTCTGTTCTCGCAAACAGTCGAATGCTCATTCTTGATCTTGGGCGAGTTATTTCAGATGCAATAAGTAGAGGTGATGACGTCGAATATTCTTTGCGAAAACTTTTTTTTGAAGCAGCTTATGCTGGCAATGTGATTTTGATTATTGAACATTTTGAATATTTTCTTGGCAAAGAAAACAGTTCTTTCCATTCTAATGTTTCGGCGGTGTTGATGGAATTTTTGAATGCGCCATCTTTTCAAGTGATAGCATTATCCACCACGAAAGAATATCATCAATTAATCGAACGACAGGAGGATATCGCCAAATATTTTGAAGTTATTGAGATGCGAGAACCATCAGAAGAAGATACTGTTGAAATTTTGCTCAATCAATTGGAAAAATATGAACATTTGCGCGTACTCTTCACTTTCAAGGCATTGGAAAAGATTGTGCAAGATTCAAGCAAGCACAATTGGCAGTTTCCACTTCCAGAACGCGCGATTGATTTGGCCATGGGTGTGTTGATGTTTTGGGAGAAAAAATCAGATGAAGAGTTTGTCACAGAAAAAACAGTGTCAGATTATCTGTCGCTTAAAACTGGTGTTCCGCAGGGAGAAATTGAAGGGGTGGAGCGAAAAAAATTATTAAATCTGGAAGAAATTTTGCATCGTCAGATTATTGGTCAAGATGAAGCAGTAAAGCAAGTCTCACAAGCCCTGCGAAGGGTGCGTAGTGGCATTGGCAATTCCAAAAAGCCAGTAGGAAGCTTTCTGTTTCTTGGACCAACTGGTGTGGGAAAAACAGAAACTGCCAAAGCTCTGGCTAAGGCATATTTTGGTGATGAAGAAAAAATGATTCGTTTGGATATGAGTGAATTTCAAACACCAAGTTCAATCGACAGGTTGCTTGGTTCAAGTCAGCTCAATCAGCCAGGAAGATTGGTCACTCAAATCAAAGACAATCCATATTCCTTGCTTCTTTTAGATGAAATTGAAAAAGCTTATCCTGAAATTTTGGATGTGTTTTTGCAAATCTTGGATGAAGGCTATGTGAATGATGCTTTTGGAGAAAAAATAAATTTCAGAAACACGATGATTATTGCAACTTCTAATGCTGGCTCACTTTTGATTAAAGACATGGTAGAAAAAGAAAGTCCAGCTGAAGAAATCAAACAAGCTGTTATTGATTGGACAATCAAAAACAATCTATTTCGCACTGAATTTCTCAACAGATTTGAGGGAATAGTTTTCTTTCGCCCACTCAACCAAATTGAACTCAAGAGCGTGGTTCGTTTGCAACTGCAAAAATTCATCAGAAGACTTTCCAAAGAAAAAAACATAGAAGTTTTCTATGATGAAACTATTGTCGAAAAAATTATCGAAAGAGGTTATAACCCAATTTTTGGAGCCCGATCACTCAACAGGTTTATTGAAGATGAATTGGAAAGTATTGTAGCCAGAAAGATAATCGCCAGAGAAGTGTCGCCAGGTGAAAAAATATCTATTACACTATAAATCTCAAATCTAAAATCTCAATGTTTTGTTCCTGGGCTTATCTTTTGGGGACAAATAAAGCGTTAAAGAGCCAGTAATTGGCTCTTGTTGCTATTTGTGGTATTCTTTTAATATGAAAATTTTAGTCATTGCTCCTACACCGTTTTTTGCGGATCGCGGAACGCACATCAGAATATTGGAAGAAGCTTTGGCTTTGGAAAAAAGAGGTCATTCGGTGACGATCGCAACTTATCATATTGGAAAGGATATTAATCAAGATATTAAAACCAATATTGATGTGCGTCGAATCAGGAGGCTGCTTTTTTGGTATGAAAAATTGGAGGCTGGCCCTGATTGGCAAAAGATTCTTTTGGACATCATGCTTTTGCGCAAAGCCTTTAATCTTGCACGCACGCAAAATCCCGACATTATTCATGCTCATTTGCATGAAGGTGTTTTGATTGGCTGGATTGTCAAAAAAGCTCTTTTTTGGAGGAATATAAGGTTGGTGGCAGATTTTCATGGCAGTCTTACCAAAGAAATGACTTCGCATAGTTATTTAAATGGAGGACTACTTAGAAATATATTTTTCAAAATAGAAAAGTTTATTGATAATCTTGGTGAGAAAGCTATTAGTAGTAGCGAAGAAAATACGAAGGATATTGCAGAGCTTCGCTTGGATCATCAAGTGACAACAGTTTTGGATGGGGTTAATCTTGCATGTTATGAAAAACTGGCAACAAAAGATGAACTTAAAAAAGAATTTGAATTGCCACCAGACAAGGTCATCATAACTTATACAGGTGCTCTTATGTTTAATAAGGGAATAGAATATCTGCTGAATGCGATTCCAAAAGTTCTTGAGAAAAATAAGAATGTCTATTTTATTTTGGCTGGATTTCCAGCTGATGGCGCGAGTAAATTTGTCAAAGATAATAATCTTTTTGAAAATGTGCGCGTGGTGAGTCCTTTGAGTTATTTTGAATTGCCAAAAATTTTGATGGCGAGTGATGTTGGTGTGGATCCAAAAGATTCGACAACGTTGCAAGCTTCTGGAAAAATTTTGCAATATATGGCTGCGGGAATCCCTGTTGTTTGCTTTGATCGCGCAAACAATCGAACATATCTCGGAGAAGGTGGAGAATATGCTGTTGAAATTTCTGCAGATGGCTTGGCCGAAAGTATGCTCAATCTTATTGGTGAATCAGAAAAAATTGTATTCAAGGGGAAATTAAACAAACAACAAGTGTCCAAATTTAGTTGGGATATTTCAGCTGAAAAAATTGAAAGTGTCTATAAAAACAACTAACATAAGGAGGGAATTATGAGAATTTTTTGC
The DNA here is from genome assembly GCA_038318455.1 of Candidatus Moraniibacteriota bacterium. Taxonomy (GTDB): domain Bacteria; phylum Patescibacteriota; class Minisyncoccia; order Moranbacterales; family GWC2-37-73; genus UBA12068. The sequence continues at coordinate 4,214 of JBBQCF010000023.1, read as the reverse complement.
AATTGTGTCGCACTTGATTTTTGCAGAAAGTTGCGAGAAAAGATTCAAAAAAAGTTTCCATCCAGAAATATTCAGCGAGGTGTTGCTATTGTCCAGCATGTAGAAGAAATTTTTGCGGATGATTGTATTTTTGGTGGCAGGCAAATGGTTCTTTGTGAAAATGTTCCAACACGTATTGAATATTATTTAATACATCTTGTTTTTCAGCAAAAACATCACAAAGTGAGAAGCCATCAAGTGTATCCTGAAAAAAAAGAAGTTGGAATTGAATATGTTCGGAGATTTGGAGGAATCAGGATTATTAAAATTCATAAAAAATTATCTATTTTTATTCCTTAATTATGGGCTGTCACTTAATTTGTGACAGCCCTGTTTTCTTGAATAAAAATAGTTTTTGAGTTATGATTAAAACATATGAAATTATTACTCATTAAGGCTGGCAAGGCTATTAAGACAATTCAAAGAGATGGAATTTTTAGGGGAGGAAGGCGAGTGGCGCTTGCTTTTTTTGCTTTGTTTCGTCGTGTGGGAGAGGGTCAAATTCTTTTTGTGACAGGTGGCGTTGGTGACAGTGCGCGATATCGCACAATGCATGTTAGTGAAGAACTGGAACTTAATGGTTTCAAATGCTCTGTGACAGTGCAAGATAATCCTTTGCTATCTGGCTATGTGAACAAATTCAAAGTGTTTGTTTTTCATCGTGTGCTTTTCACTCCAAGTGTGAAAAAAATGATTGAAAAAATAAAGGAGCAGAAAAAAGAAATTATTTTTGAAACAGATGATTTGGTATATGATGCGAAATATCTGGAACATATGGACTATTATAAGGTGATGAATTCTTTGGAAAAGAAATTATACGAAAATGGCGTTGGCGGAGAAATTTTGGCTGATCCATATGTGAAAACTTGCACCACAACCACGACATATTTGGCTGAAAAATTGCGCGAGAAGGATAAGCAAGTTTATCTCGTGCCAAACAGGCTTTGCAAAAAAGATGTTGAAATCGCAGATGAGATTATGGAGCATAAAACACGAAACATGGAACAAGGGATGCAGGAAAAATGCTCCATGCTCCATGCTCCATGCTCTATAAAGATAGGTTATTTTTCTGGAGCGCTTTCTCATAACAAGGATTTTGCCACCATCACTGATGTTTTGATGCTATTAATGGAAAAATATCCAAATCTGGAATTATTTTTGGTTGGACCTCTGGACATTGAAAACAAATTGAACAAATTTGCTGGCAGAATTAAGCAACTTCCATATGTGGGCAGGGAAAAACATTTTGCCAATGTTTCCATGGTGGACATTAACATCGCACCACTGGAAATTGGTAATCCTTTTTGCGAATCAAAATCAGAACTGAAGTTTTTTGAAGCTGGCATCGTGAGTGTTCCGACAGTAGCGACAGCCACCCAACCATTTTTTGAAGCAATTTCCGATGGCGTGGATGGATTTGTGGCAAATAACACAGAGCAATGGATTGAAAAATTGGAAAAACTTATTACCGATAAAAATCTTCGAACCTTAATGGGTGAAGCTGCTAGAGAAAAAGCCTTGGAGAAATATACAACAGAAAATGCAAAGAATGAAGAATATTATGAATATTTAAGAAAATGCATAAATAGTTCATCAAGTCCATCAAGTTTGTAAAGTTCATCAAGTAAATGCATGAAAACCCCAATTGAAAAATTTGAAGATATTTTGTCTTGGCAAAAGGCCAACATTTTAATTGTAAGTATTTATAAAGTCTTTAATCTTTCTAAGGATTATTCATTTAGAGATCAAATTCAAAGAGCTGCTGTTTCCATCGCGAACAATATAGCTGAAGGATATGAGAGAAGGGGAAATAAAGAATTTAGACAGTTTTTATTTATATCAAAAGGGTCATGCGGTGAAGTCAGATCCATGCTATATTTAGCATTGGAACTTGGTTATATAAATAAGGGCGAATTTAATAATTTTCATAAGCAAACAGTTGAAATAGCTCGAATGCTTTCAGGCTTGATCAAGACCTTGAGTTAACTTCTTGATGAACTTGATGAACTTGAGAAACTTTTAACTTAATGTTTCTATGCGTATTTTAGTAACTGGAGGTGCTGGATTTATTGGTAGTAATCTAGCCAAGCAATTGATTGACCGTGGCGATGAGGTGGTTATTTTGGATAATTTTAACGATTATTATGATCCAAAATTGAAAGAAGATCGCATTAAAACAGTTTTGAAAAAATGCAAATTTAAATTGTATCGAGGGGATATTCGAGATGTAAAAATTTTGGAAAAGATTTTCAAGAAAGAAAAAATCGATAAAATCGTGCATTTGGCTGCAATGGCTGGAGTGCGCTATTCTTTGGAAAATCCCAGTCTATATTATGAAGTTAATGTGATGGGAACTCAAAACATGCTTGATTTTGCCGTGAAATATAAGATCAAAAATTTCGTATACGCATCTTCTTCATCCGTTTATGGCAATAACAAAAAATTGCCATTTTCCGAGAGTGACAATGTGGACACGCAGATCTCGCCATATGCTGCGAGCAAAAAAGCCAATGAGCTTCAGGCGCATGTCTATTCTCACATCTACAAATTGCCAACGACCGGGCTTCGCTTTTTCACAGTATATGGTCCATGGGGCAGACCCGACATGGCACTTTTTCTTTTCACCGACGCGATCATTAATAATCAAACAATCAATGTTTTCAACAAGGGAAATATGACTCGTAATTTTACCTATGTAGAAGACATCGTTTCTGGCATCATCGCAGTTTTGGACAAAAATTTGGCATGTGAAGTCATGAACATTGGTGGTGACAAAGAAGAAAAATTGACCAGATTTATTGAAGTGATTGAGGAAAATATTGGCAAAAAGGCAAAAAAGAAATTGCTTCCAATGCAACCAGGGGATGTGCCTTCAACTGTGGCTGACATCAAAAAACTTCGCAAGCTCGGCTGGAAACCAACCACCAGAATAGAAACTGGAATCAAGAACTTTATAACTTGGTATAAGGAATATTACAGTGTATAGGTAAAGGTTTTATATCACGCAATCTGGAAAATAAAAAATTATACTAGGACTCATGTGACTTGAGGAACTTGAAAAACTTTAAAAACTTGATAAACTATTTTTATATGAAACAACACGAAAATTACAAGGAATTAATCTGGGTATTGGCAAAAACTGATTTTAAGCTGCGCTATCACGGGTCAGTTTTGGGATATCTTTGGGCACTACTCAAGCCCCTGCTCACATTTGCCGTGCTTAATTTTGTTTTCTCATCTGTTTTTAATATGCGCTCAACTGGAGCGGACACATATTCTTTGCAACTGCTGGTTTCCTTAATGCTATTCTATTTCTTTTCCGAGGGGACAAGCGCTGGCATGGGGTCACTTCTTTCAAAAGCACAATTGGTGACAAAAATATATGTTCCACGTTGGACAATCATTCTGGCTTCAACAATCAATGCAACTTTGATATTTCTCATGAATTTGGTTGTCATTGCTTTTTTCTTTGCGCTCAAAGGATTCATGCCGAGCATTCCTGCGATTTTGATGTTTTTGACATTCTCTGTTTTCATGTATATCATCATTCTTTCTTTTGCACTCATCACTGCTCCGCTATATGTGAAGTTTCGTGATTTGGCGATGATCTGGGAAGTGCTTCTAATGATAATAATGTATGGTTCTCCAATCATCTATCCCTTATCGACGTTGCCGGCAAAATATCATCAATTCATTCTCCTTAATCCTTTGGCATTTATTATTCATTTCAATAAGGAATCCTTGATCAATAATCACTTCGCAAGTTTCGCACAATACGCCATTTTCATTGTTATAGTAATCGGCACTTTTATTCTTAGCATTTTTTCTTATCGAAAATTCATTGTGAAGGTTGCAGAAGAAATCTAGCCTGCACACTCGCTTACTGACGACTTCGAATTTACATTACCGATGACTGATTGCTGATGACCCGCTTCGACTTGTCGAAGACGAGGCGAGCTGATTATTTGAATTTTTGTCTTTATTCTTGAAGAACTTTATAAACTTTTAACTTGACGAGTCACCGATGTTGACAGTTTGGTTTTTTTGGTGTACAATTATAGGTCAGTTCTTAAGAGAAATTAGCTACTATTTTGTAGCATATCCAACGAAGTAAAAGGAGGAAAAAATGCCATTTCCAATGGAAGAAAGCACAAAGAAGGAAGAGTTTCAAACGC